>CAYYJM010000017.1:4230-26329 GCA_964471755.1 uncultured Alcaligenaceae bacterium | reverse complement strand
CCGGGCCGGTCGTCGCCGCCGCCGACGCGTGGGCCGCCGACACCCGGGCCCCCGCGATCGGCGCGCCGGCATCGTTGACGACGGTGCCGGTCACCAGCGTCGGCACCAGCTTGAAGGCCGCGGAACTGGTCTTCTTGTTCGTGCGGTCGGATTTCGGTTCGGCAACGCTGGCCACAGGGAAGGTCCTCGTTGTCAGGCCGGGGTGGCGGCGGGTCGGTCGTGTCGGCGAGCGGCGCGAGCCCGTCCGAGGGCTGCGATGGAGAACAGTATCGGGTAGAGACGCTCGTAATACCAGAGTTTAGCGAAATAAAAGCCGATCGGCGTCGGGTGAGCGAGGCCGCCTGCCTCAATTCGCTGGACGAGCCAGGTCAGGCCATTATTCACCGCGGCCGAATCCGGCTCGACGGCGACGAGGATGTCAAGGGCGAGGGCCGTCTCCTCGATGCTCGATGGTGTGCCCTTGCCAGCCCCCCAGCCGCCATCGTCGTTCTGGTTCGACCGGAGCCAGGCAAGGCCCTTCCGGGCGGGCTCGTCGCCGAGGCGGTCGAGGTCGCGGTAGGCGGCGAGGACCTTCGAGGTGCCGTAGGTCGGGTTCTCGTCGTCGGGGGCGTGCTGGTTGCCGAACCAGAGCGGGAGCCAGGAGCCGTCGAGGCGCTGGTTCTTCGCCAGATAGGCGAAGGCGCGATCATCCACGTCGCCCAGGGCACGAAGGACATGGGCGGTGAGATCGCAGCCGCTGCGATCGAAGGGCAGATTCGTCCAGCCGCGACAGAATGTCGGCCAGCCGCCGTCGCTGTTCCGAAGGTTGAGCAGCCACTGTGCGCCCAGGCGAGCGATCGCCAGGATCGCTCCCGGCGTGTCGTCCGCATCCGGCACCGCGCCCGGTAGCGGCGTCCAGCCCCAGCCTCCAGGGGCGGCTCCCGTGTACGGATGCCGCTCCTTGTACTGCTGGGCGAGCAACCAGTCCCGCACCTCCTCGCGCTGCGAGAGCTCCTCCAGCTCGCCGGCGTCGTGCAGGGCGTTGATCGCCAGCGTCGTCACCCACGTCGAGAGGTTCGTGTCGATGGGCCAGCTACCGTCCGGCCGCACCGACGCCTTCAGGAAGCCGACCGCCTTCGCCACGACCGGATGATCACCCCGGCCGATGCTCGCCAGGGCGAGCGTCACGAAGGCCGTCAGCGGCGTCGCCTCCAGGAAGCCGCCATTGCTCGGCTGAATCTGGGAGAGGACCCGCAGGCTCGGCTTGCGAGCCAGCATCCGCACCGGCCAGAGGAGCGGGTTCCAGCTACCCCGGTGGTGAAAGACCGCCTGGCCGATGGCGATCAGGGCCGGCAGGGCGTACGACACGACCGGCAGACTCAGCGCCGCGTACCACGACTGCGGCAAGCACGCCAGCTCGAACGGCAACGACGGCACCTCGCGCCAGTCCACCAGGCCGGCCAGGGCGCTCGTCATCAGGATCGGCACCGAGAAGGTGCGGTCCTTACCGTAGCGGCGACGAATCGCCTCGGCCAGCTTCGGCCGGGTGTCGCCGAACGGGCGCAGGTACGCCTCGATGCGGGTGATCGTCTCGGGGTAGCGGCCCTCGCCTCGGGTGATGCCGAACGCCGCCCGGCAGAGCATCGACGTGGAGATGTTCGAGAAGCTGCGATCGGTGTCGCCCCAGCCGCCGTCGGCGTTCTGGTGCGTGGCCAGGTAATCGAGACCGCCGGCGATCAGCGGCGAGGCCGGCTCGACGTACTGCAAGGCGCTGACGGCGACGGCCGTGGACAGGGCCGACGTGGACAGCTCGCCGACCCAGTGGCCGTCGGGATGGCGCTCGCGCATCAGGGCGTCGAGGGCGATGTGGTAGGCGGCGTCGAGGCGGTCGAGGGTCATCGATTCTTCCTGGCGAGCGTCTTTCAGAGCCGCGCACGCAGCGCAGCGGAGTAAGCGGTCGAAGCCCTAACGCGAACGCCTTGAACCGCTTACTCCGCTCGGCCTGCGGCCTCGCTGCGTGCGCGGCTCCGAAAGACACACGCGGTCAGATGTCCAGGTTGTCCAGCGCATCGACGAGGTTGTCCAGCTCATCCTTCGGCCCCGCCTGTCTGTCGGCCTGGCGCTTCGGGACACCGACCGTCAGCCCCACGGCGTCCCGGCCATCGCGGACCAGCTCGCGATCGCGCTCGTTGGCGGCGATCGTGATCGCGTCGTCGCCGCCGAACAGGCGCGACAGGTCGATCTTCAACCCGGTCACCTGGCCGACCGGCGCTCCGGCGATGGCCGGCGTCTTGTAATCCGGAAACATGATCGCCTGGGCCGGACAGACCCGACTGCACGCCGGGCAGCCCTTCTTGCAGTTGTCCTGGTTCTCGACGAGAATCCGGTCCAGGCCATCGACGCCATAGACGCCGAAGAGACAGAAGTCGAGACACTCCAGGCAGTTCGTGCAACGGCTGTAGTCGATGACCGGATACCAGCGTCGCCCCGGCGTCTTCATCATCTCCTCGGCCGCGGGTGCCGGCCGTGAGGTGCCCAGCTCGACCATCGTCGGCTGTGCCGTCGTCGCCCGGCGAGTCTGGCACTCGGCGGCGATCCGGCGGACCTCCTCGACGAAGACGCGGAAGTCGCTGTGATCGCGCAGGTCGAGCGCGTAGATCCAGCGATCGGGCACGTCGGTCGCGCCGATGCCCTGCGGGGCCGCCTCCGGTTCGGGCTCGGTCTTCTCCTCCGTGGTCTCCTCCTCGTCCTCGGGCTTCAGGTGCGTCTCGCCACGATGGCCCTTGATGCCATCGCGGTCGAGCAGCCAGAAGGCCGCACGCGGGTAGAGCCAGGAGAGGACGACCATGTCGCCGGTCACGCCTTCGAGGTAGAGCCGGCCGGTGTGCTTCGCGTCGAGATCGTACAGGTAGGGGATGATCGACACGTCGAGGCCGGGCTCCATGATCAGGGCGGCGGCGACGCTCTCCTCCAGGGCCCGGCGAGCGGGGTTCTTCCCCTGGGCCTGCGACAGCACGACGGTCAGACGGGGACGGCTCATGGGTGCCTCAGCTCTCGTTGATCTTGCCCTTGATGACGCGCTGCGTCTTCTCCCAGGCGGTCTGCAAGAACGTCTCGTAGCCGGCGACGTCCATCAGGTCGGTCGGCGGCGCGGTCAGGTCGAACAGCCAGCCGGCACCGTAGCCATCGGCGTTGATCCCGGACGGATCGGCGAGCAGCTCGGCGTTGAAGCTCTCGACCCGACCGGCGACCGGGGCGTACAGTGACGACTCGGCCTTGCTCGACTCGATGAAGCCGATCTCCTCCATCAGGCCGACGTCCGTCGCGGGATCGATCCGCCATTCGAGGAAGTAGACGTCCTGAAGGAGACGGATGGCGTAGCTGGTGAAGCCGAAGCGGAGCCGGCCGCCTTCCAGCGGCCGGGCCCACATGTGGTTGCGGGCGTAGAGCAGCTCGCCAGGCAGGCGAGCCTCGAACTTGCCCATCAGGAAGATGCGGTCGTCTGGCATCAGGTGTACCGATCGCTGCGATACTGCGGGTCGAAGAACGTCGGCAAGAGTCGATCGGCGACGAGCATTCCCTGGCGCGTCAGGTTGATCTCAGTCGGCGTCACGGTCAGATGGCCGGCCCTGGCCAGTTCCTGCCAGCCGGCGGCGAACTCGGTCGTAATGTCCACGCCGAACTTCTTCATGAAGTATGCGGGATCGAGCCGGGTCGTCTTCAGTTGCAGGATCATCTCGCGGATGAGCCGTTCGCGCGGACCGACCGGCAGAGCCCGACCCAGCGGCAGTTTACCCTGCTGGAGTAAACCGACGTACTGCTCCCAGGTATCGACGTTCTGAACGTGGACGCCGTGCAGGTGACCGAACGAGGCCACGCCGGTGCCGAACATGTCGGCCCCGTGCCAGAGACTGTCCCGGTAGACGAACTTGACCTGGTCGTTCTTCACCAGCGTGTAGGCACTCGACACCTTGTAGCCGGCCGCCTGCATGGTGTTGAAGGCGTAATCGACCCAGGCCCGCTTCGTCGGCCAGTCAGCGATCTCCATCGCCGGCGGCGCATCCTGGCCCAGAACCTGAAGTTCCTTCGAGAAGGTCGTGTTGTAGGGCAGTTCCATCTGGTAGATGGTCACGCTCTCGGGAGCCAGGTCGATGGTCTTCTGGACGCAGCGTTCCCAGTTCGCCCAGCTTTCGCCGACCATGCCGGCGATCAGGTCGATGTTGATCTGGTTGAAGCCGATCTCACGAGCCCAGCCGTAGGCGCGATAGACCTCTTCTTCAAGGTGAGCCCGGCCGTTGAACTCGAGGATCTTCGGGTCGAAGTTCTCGATGCCGAGGCTGAGGCGGGTGACGCCCATCTCGTGGAGGGTTTCGAGCTTGTGCTGTTGAAGCGTGCCCGGTTCGCACTCGAAGGTAACCTCGTCGGCTCCGTCCCAGGGGAGATGCTCCTTCACCTTCGAGAACAGATTGCGGAGCTGGGTGGCACTCAGGTAGGAGGGCGTGCCGCCGCCGAAGTAGACGTACTTGAGTGGCCGACCGCCGATGATCGGGGTCTTCGCGCAGAGAGCGACCTCGGCGGCCAGGGCATCGACGTAGGTCTCGATGTCGCGGGCGTTCTTGTCGGTGTAGACGCGGAAGTAGCAGAACTTGCAGCGTTTGCGACAGAACGGGATATGGAGATACAGCCCCAGGGGCGTCTCCGGCGCGGGCGCTGCCTCCAGGACAGCCTGCGCGGCCGGGAGATGCTCGGCTTTCCAGAACGAGAACGGCGGGTAGTTGGCAACGAAGTAGTTGCCCAGGCCGGTCTTTTCCTGGGAGGAGGTTGTGGTCATGGCTGGCGGCTCCTGAGGCGGGCGTCGGCGTAGACCATCGTAGCAACGACGGCGTCGGATGCAAGCGGCTGGCGCAAGGAATGACCAGCCCGGGTCAATTTGCCCCGGACTGGTCGTTGGCAAACGCGCGGCCTTCACTCAGGGCCGGCGGGGAAATTCCTTGCGAGGAGCGTCCTTGGAGGGACTATCCTTGCCACCGCCCTTATTGCCCCGACTGCGACCACCGAAGCCACCCCAGGCACCCTTGCCCTTCTCGGGGGAGGGGCCACCGCTCTTTTCCAGGCCCGACTTGGTGGCCGTGCTGATTGCCGGAGCCATTGGGCCGGTCGGCGTGATGCCGGTCAGGCGATCCGCGTTGCGGGTGTACCAGAGGACTTCATCGACGGTGATCAGACCATCGCCATTGCGATCGAAGTTACGGAACTCGTTGTGGTCCCGCTCCTTGGCACGCCATTCGGCCAGGCTGACCTGGGCATCGTTATCCGTGTTGAGTTCCTTGAACCAGGCCGGCAGTTCCTTGGGCAGGTTGTCGGCACGGATGACGACTGGCCGGTCGAGCTGGAACGGCACGGGCACGGTCGGCACGTAGGGAGCAGGGACGGCCGGGGTGCCTGGGGTGGTTCCACCGTTGCGCGCGGCCCGGAAATCCTCCCATTGCTTGCGCTCCTCCTCCCGTTTGTTGTGGCGTTCCTTCATGTAGGCGATCCACTCGGTCAGTTCAACGACGTTGTTCTTGTTGGTGTCCCACCGGTCCATCTCGCGGCGGATGTTGCTCCGTTCGTACTCATGGTCGTTGAGGGAGCCATTACCGTCCGAGTCCATGCGTTTGAAGTAGCTCTTGGCCTCCTCCTCGTCGAAGGGTTGCGGCTGGTATCCGCTGGAGGCACCCGGAGCCTTGTCCTTGTCGCTGGTGTTGCCGGCCGTCTTCTCCCCCGTCGGAGCGGGCGTGGTCGGCGGCATCGGAGAAGGAGGACCGCCCGGTCCCCGGTTGAAACCACCGAAGCCACCACCAGGACCGCCCGGACCCTTGTTGAAGCCGCCGAAGCCGCCGCCGGGACCGCCAGAGCCGGGCGGGCCGCCGCCCGGGAACGAGGGAGCGCCGCCAGGGCCGCCCGGTCCCTTGTTGAAGCCGCCGCCCGGACCTCCGCCGCCTTTACCGAAGAAGCCGCCGCCGCGCTGCTTCATGCGCTCCTCCATCTGCGGCGCGGCGACCTTCGTCCAGAAGTCGGCAAACTGAGCCTTGGTCAACTTGCCGTTGGAGATGCCAGCCTGAGCGGCGTACGTCTTCATCTTGGTCGACATCTCAGGGTCCATCCGGCTCTGGACCTTGTCGATGACCAGCTCGTCCTTGGTGCCCTGAGCCTGGGCATAACGATTGAAGAAGCTGTCGGGGTTCTTCATGTCGAACCCGCCGAACTGCGCCTGGCTGTCGCCCTCGCTGATCGAGAGGACGGCGAGGGCCAGGACGGCGACACCAACGATGGAACGAAACCGCACGAGACAATCCTCCGAACGAGGAAATGCGGGCGAATCGCCCAGGGAGTAGGTTGTGGGATTAAACCCGCAAGCGTCGCCAGGGTCTCACGAATTTTCTCCGCAAGGCACCGATCGCATCGCCGGGCCGGTGTAGCGTGAGCGCGGCCGGATCAGACGGTTGTTCGCCTGCTGCTCGGCGACGTGAGCCGCCCAGCCGGCGACGCGAGCCATGACGAAAATCGGCGTGTAGAGCGGAATCTCCAGGCCCATCGCGTGGTACAACCGGCCGGCCGGCCAGTCGAGGTTCGGAAAGAGGTGCTTCTCGTCGCCGAGAATGCGCTCGAAGACGGCGGCCGTCTCCTCCCACTGGGTCAGACCGCGCGCCTCGGCGGCCTGGCGAGCGTACTCCTTGAGGATGCGGGCTCGCACATCGCCGGCCTTGTAGACGCGGTGGCCGAAGCCCATGACGCGCTCCTTGCGGGACATGGCCGCTCGCAGCCACGCCTCGGCCGTACCCGGTCCACCGGCCGCCTTGAGGACGTCCATGACCTTCTCGTTGGCTCCGCCGTGGAGTCGGCCCTTGAGGGCACCGATCGCCGCCACGATGGCCGAGTGGAGATCCGACTCGGTCGAGGTGACAACGCGAGCGGTGAACGTCGAGGCATTGAACTCGTGTTCAGCGTAGAGGATCAGCGACACGTCGAGGGCGCGCACGTCGAAGGGCGTCGCCTCGCTGCCGCGAAGCAGGTAGAGGAAGTGGGCCGCGTGGGCCAGGTCGGGCCGGGGTGGCACCGGCTCCAGGTGGCGAGCCAGGCGATACTGTGCCGCCACGGCCACGGGAATCTGACCGAGCAGGCGTTCGGCCTTCGCGAGGGTCGTCTCGGGACCGCCGTCCACGTCGGGATCGAAATGGGCCAGGACGCTGACGGCGCTGCGCAGGGCGTCCATGCTGTTCGTCGCCGGCGGTAGATGCCGCAGGAGTTGGTAGAGCGGTTCAGGCAGCGAGCGAGCCTTCGCCACGCGGGCGGTGAAGTCGGTCTGTTGCTGCTTCGTGGGCAGATCGCCGTGCAGGAGCAGGTAGGCGACCTCGTCGAACGAGCAGCGTTCGGCCAGCTCGGTCACCGGATAGCCGCGATAGGCGAGGCCCTCGGTGATGGTCGAGATGGCGGTCTCGCCAGCGATGACGCCTTCGAGGCCGGGAGAGTAGATCTCGGTGGCAGGAGTGGACATGGGAATTCCTCATTTATCCGAAAAACGCCCGATCGCGGGCCTCGTAATCGTCGTAGCCGAGCAGGTCGTAGAGTTCTTGCCGTGTGAGCATCCGCTCGACGCGGTCACGCTGATGGCCCTTGTCACGGATGTCGAGCAACGTCTCCTTCACGGCCAGAAGAGCCGAGCGCAAGGACGTGACCGGGTAGAGGATCAGGCGGTAGCCGAGCCGGCCCAGTTCGGCCAGGTCGAGCAGTGGGCTCTTGCCGAACTCGGTCATGTTGGCCAGCAGTGGAATCGCTCCAGGGGGGCGGTCGCCGTGGAGTTCACGCGCGAAGTGAGCGAACTCCTCGGGTCCCTTGAGCGCCTCGGGAAAGATCGCGTCGGCTCCGGCATCGAGATACATCCGGGCCCGGCGGAGGGCGTCGTCCATGTCGGTCACGCCGCGGGCGTCGGTGCGGGCCATGAGGACGAACGAGGGATCGGTGCGAGCGGCGACGGCGGCACGGATCTTCTGGCACATGGCCTCGGCATCGATCAGACCCTTGCCGGAGAGATGGCCGCAGCGTTTGGGCAGCACCTGGTCTTCGAGGTGGAGCCCGGCCGCGCCGGCGGTCTCATACAGGCGAACGGTGCGTTCGACGTTGAGGGCGTTGCCGAAGCCGGTGTCGGCATCGCAGAGCAGGGGAAGGGTGGTCGCCTGGCAGATACGGCGAGCCTCGTCGGCGAACTCGGTCAGGGTGACGAGGCCGACATCCGGCAGACCGAGCGAGGCGGACAGGGCAGCGCCGGACAGGTAGATGGCCCGGAAGCCGAGACGTTCGGCCAGGCGTGCGACCAGGGGACAGAAGACGCCAGGCACCTGGACCGGGCCGACGGCCCAGGCCTCGCGGAGACGCTGTCCAGGTGGGGAAAGTACGGGGCCGCTCATCGATCATTCCTCCAGGCGCTCCCGGCTCTTCTACCGTAGGTGTTGGCGAGCGGCGCGGCGTTAGCCCGCCGGTTCTTTCCGCGAGCGTCAGCCCGGCGGTGACGGGAAGGAAGAAACGGCGGGCTGACGCCGCGCCGCTCGCCAAACGCCACAGTAGAACTACGATGTTCAAGGGCACCAGGCGAGGGAGAGCCGTCATGCACAAGTGGATGATCCGGGCCGGTGGCGTTCTTCTGGTCGGCTTTGCCGGCTGGGCGGTCTGGCAGTATCTCGTCGCCCACGGTCGGTTCGAGCAGAACGTCAATCTCGTCGCCGAGTTGGCCACGGCCGAGTTCCTGGAGGAAGAACCACTCGTCGGAGCCGACTGGCCACAGTGGCGTGGTCAGCGTCGCGATGGCCATGCCCTGCCCTTCCCGCTCATCGAATCCTGGCCGGCTCGCGGACCCGACTGGGCCTGGGAGGTCGAACTCGGCGAGGGCTGGTCCGCGCCGGTCGTCGTCGCGGAGCGGGTCTACTACTTCTTTCGCCATGACAACGACGAGGTTCTCCGCTGCGTCGATCTGAACTCGGGCGAATCGCGCTGGGAACAGCGCTCGCCCGTCTCGGCCAGCTTCGAGTATTCCAGCGGGCCGCGCTCGACGCCGTGTGTCGTCGCCGGCAAGATCTACACGGTCGGCATCAATGGCCGACTTCAGTGCCGCCTCATCGAGGACGGCAAGCTCGTCTGGGAGAAGGACTTCCAGAAAGCCTACGCGGCACCGATTCCCAAGCGCGGAGCAACCTTCTCGCCCATGGTCGAGGACGGCCTGCTCCTGCTCAATCCGGGTGGGCCGGATGCCGCGGTCGTCGCCTGCCGGGCCGACACCGGCGAGGATGTCTGGCGGGCGGGGAACGACTCGGTCGGCTACAGTTCGCCGATGGTGACCACGATCGCCGGCCGGAAGGTCATCGTCCTGTTCACCGCCGAGGCGCTCACGGGATGGAACCTGACCGATGGTCGGGAACTGTTCTCCTATCCGTGGCCGACCGCCTACGGTCTCAATCCCTCGACGCCGATCCTGTTCCGCACCCGCCAGGGCGAGAAGGTCCGTCACTACGTCTTCATCTCGTCCGGGTACAACCAGGGCTGTGCCCTGCTCCACCTTCGGCCGCGCGACGACGGGACGCTCGCCGTCGAGGCCGTCTACCAGGGGGACCAGCTCTGTAGCCATTTCGGCTCGCCGGTGCGGATCGGCGACTACCTCTACGGCTTCGATGAATCCCGCCTGGTCGGCCTGGATCTGCGAACCGGGAAGGTGAAGTGGCGGCGAAGCGGTTTCCGCAAGGGGGCCCTCTGCGCCCTGGGCGATCATCTGGTCGTCTTCGGCGAGGATGGCGAGATCGGCATCGGGCCGGCGAGCCGGGAACGCGAGTTCACGCCGTCGCTGGGTGGCCGCGTGTTTCGCGGCCGACGCTGCTGGACGATGCCGGTGGTCGCCCAGGGACGCCTGCTGGTGCGGAGCGAGGAAACCGGCGTGTGCATCGACCTGCGGCGGAAGTGAGTCTGCCGTCGTCGCCGGGGGACGGTCTTTCTATCATGGTGGGGGGACGGGCCAGTGACGCCCGGCCCACCTGACCCGCCTGCCACCCTGCCGGACAGGAGACTCCCGCGTGTCAACCGCCAGCATTCCCGCCAATGTTCCGCCGCCGAAGCCGCTGACCTTCACCGTCTGGCTCATCCTGATCATGGCGGCCATCGGTTTCGCGTTCGACATCTACGAACTGCTCATGCTGCCGCTCGTCCTGCCAGGAGCGCTGCGCGAGATTCTGCCAGGGGTGACGCCGGGGAGCCCGGAGTTCAACCACTGGCGAGCAATGATGTTCTGGATTCCGGCCATGGCCGGTGGTCTGTTCGGTCTGGCCGGCGGCTGGCTGACCGATCGCTTTGGTCGGCGAGCCGTTCTGACCTGGAGTATCCTGCTCTACGCCGTCTCGGCGTTTCTGTCCGGCTTCTCGACGAGCATGTGGATGCTGTTGATCCTGCGCACGACGACCTTCATCGGCGTCTGCGTCGAGTTCGTGGCGGCGATCGCCTGGCTGGCGGAGTTGTTCCCCAACCCACACCAGCGCGAGCGGGCCCTGGGCTACACGCAGGCCTTCTCGTCGGTCGGCGGCTTCATGATCGGGGCGGTTTTCCTGCTCATCGATCACTACGCCCGGTTTCTGCCGGCGATCGTCATTCCGGAGGCCCTGCAGGGGACGTTCGGGACGATTGGCGATCCGCACGCCACCTGGCGCTATACGCTCATGTCGGGTCTGATCCCGGCCATCCCGCTGATTCTCATCCGGCCGTTCCTGCCGGAGTCGCCGGTCTGGCGGGAGAAGAAGGAGGCCGGGACGCTGCGTCGGCCGAGCCTCCGCGAACTGTTCAGTCCGGCCCTGGCCCGGACAACCATCGTCACGACCATTCTGGTCGCGTGCAGCTACGGAGCGGCCTTCGGGGCGATCCAGCAGCTGCCGCAGATCGTGCCGGCCCTGCCTGGAACGCGCGAGAAGGTCGAGGACGTCTGGGACAAGTATCAGCCGAAGCTGGCCGCCGTGGCGAAGAACCTGGCCCAGGCCGAGAAAGACGGCGACACGGAGGCTCAGGGCAAACTGAAGGCCGAGCGGGGCGGACTTCTCCAGCAACGCGGCAAGGACCTGCGAGCGCTGACCGCCGCCACCGCTGGCAAGTACTCCCTCTGGCAGGAGATCGGTGGCCTCGTCGGGCGGTTCCTCCTCGCGCTGATCATCGTCGGGTTCGTCAGCCGGCAGAGCCTGCTTCGCTTCTTCCAGCTACCGGGCCTGATCCTCCTGCCGATCGTGTTCGCGTACCTGACCGTCCAAAACATCACGCTCTTTTCGATCGGCGAGATGCCGGTCACGACGCTCCATCTGGGGATCTTCCTCGTCGGCCTGTTCACCGTGGCCCAGTTCAGCTTCTGGGGCAACTACCTGCCGATGGCCTATCCGGTCCATCTGCGCGGGACCGGCGAGAGCATGGCCGCCAACGTCGGAGGTCGGATGATCGGCACGTCGTTCGCTGCCATCGTGAGCATCCTGTCCGGCTACATGCCGGTCGAGATGCCCAACCCGGTGGTGCAGGACGCCGTCCGGCTGGCCTACGCCTCGGCCATCGTCGGCACGTTCGTCTACCTGATCGGCTTCATCGGGTCGTACTTCCTGCCCGAGACGAAGCCGGAAGCACTCGAGGAGTGAGGTCGCGTCGCGCATGCGAATCGTCTACATCACTGCCGGGGCGGGCGGCACCTTCTGTGGCTCCTGCATGCGCGACAACACCCTGGTCGCCGCCCTGAATCAACTCGGTCACGACGCCCTGCTCGTGCCGACTTACACGCCCATCCGCACCGACGAGGAAGACGTCTCGCGACACCACATCTTCTACGGCGGCATCAACGTCTTCCTGGAGCAGAAATGGAGTCTGTTCCGCTGGACGCCGTGGTTCCTCGACAATCTGCTGAACTTCCGCTGGCTGCTCCGCTGGGTGTCGCGCGGCGCAGTCAGCATCCGGGCGGAGGAACTCGGCGATCTGACCCTGTCGATGCTGCGCGGCGAGCATGGCCACCAGAAGAAGGAGGGGCTCAAGCTCGTCCGCTGGCTCGTCGAGGAGGGCAAGCCGGAGGTCCTCAACCTGACCAACGTCCTGCTCTCCGGCCTGCTCGGCCAGATCCGCAACGCCCTGCCGCAGTTGCCGGTTGTCTGCTCGATCCAGGGCGACGACATCTTCCTGGAAGCGCTGCCCGAATCGGTTCGCCCGCAGGCGATCGAACTGATCCGGCAGAACGCCCGGCACATCGATCTGTTCGTGGCGACGTGCCACTACTACGCCGACCACATGGCGAACCTGCTCGGCCTGCCGCGCGAGAAGTTCGCGGTCGTCTATCCGGGTCTGAACCTGAGCGGACACGGCCAGGCCCGAGCCGAGCGGAACGGCCAGCCGTTCACCATCGGCTACTTCGCCCGGATCGATCGAGCCAAGGGGCTGCACCAACTCGTCGAGGCGTTCCTCCGCCTCAAGCAGCAGCCGGGACTGCCGCCGGTCCAACTGCGCGTCTCCGGCTGGCTGGGCGATCACAACAAGCCCTATTTCGAGGAGCAGCGAACGAAGATCGAGGCGGCCGGCCTGCTCGGCGACTTCGAGTATGTCGATTGCCCGACGCACGCGGACAAGGTCCGCTTCATCCACACGCTGGACGTGCTGTCGGTGCCGACGACGTACCACGAGCCGAAGGGGTTATACGTTCTGGAGGCCCTGGCGAACGGCATCCCGGTGGTGCAGCCGCGTCATGGCTCGTTTCCCGAGTTGCTGGAGCGGACGCAGGGCGGCCTGCTCGTCGCGCCGGACGATCCGGACGCGCTGGCCCTGGCGCTGCGCCGACTGATCGACGCGCCCCAGGAGGCGATCGATCTGGGGCTGCGCGGTAAGGCGGTGGTGCATGAATTCTTCACCGCCGAGCGGATGGCCCGTGAGACAGTCGGGCTCTACGAGCGGACGCTACAGAACCGGGGGCGGCGATGAGCCAGGAGCCCGTCTTCCGCACGCAGCGCCGTGTCGAATTTGTCGACACGGACATGGCCGGCATCGTCCACTTCGCCAGCTTCTTCCGCTACATGGAATCGGCCGAGCATGAGTTCCTCCGGTCGCGTGGCCTGTCGGTCGTCCTTGACTGGGAAGGCGAGCATCTCGGCTTCCCGCGCGTGTCAGCGACGTGCGACTACGTCAAGTCAGCCCGATTCGAGGAGGTGATCGACATCCTCATGCGGATCGAGCGACTCGGAGCAAAGTCGATCAGTTACGCCGTCGAGTTCTTCCGGGGCGACGACCTGCTCGCTCGCGGCAAGTTGACGTGCGTCTGCTGCCGGGTCGGCGACGGACCGCTTGTCTCGGTCGAGATCCCGGCCGGTATCCGCGCTCGTCTGCAATCCCCGGCCTGAGGTCCCATGCTGCACGATTCGTATCTGCATCGTCTGACGCGCCGCCTGACCGATGGCCTGGCGTCCCTTCCCGCCGAGACGCGCGAGCGGCACGTCGCCTACCTGCGTGCGGCGCAGCAGGCCGATGGCGGCTGGGCCGGGCGAGAGGGCGAGTCGGATCTCTACTACACGGCGTTCGCCCTGCGTGGCCTGGCTGTTCTCGACGCCCTCGACGGCGAGCCCGCCGACCGGGCCAGCGACTACCTGCGCGGGGCGCTGGCGCAGCAGGCATCGGTCGTCGATTTCTTCTCGCTGCTGTATGCGTGCGTTCTGCTTCAGGCGGCCGGAGCGGCCGATCCGCTGGCCGACGCTCCGGCCGACTGGCCACAGCGCGTCGCGGCGACGCTCGAATCGCTGGCCACGCCCGACGGCGGCTACAACAAGACGCCCGGTGGCAGCACGGCGAGTACCTATCACACGTTCCTCGTCGCCCTGTGCTACGAGGTACTCGGCCGATCGCTGCCACGGCCAGAGGCGGTGCGTGATCTGGTCCTGACACGCCGGCGCGACGATGGCGGCTTCGTCGAGGTAACAGCCATGCGTCGCAGCGGAACCAATCCGACGGCGGCGGCGATCGGTCTGCTGCAACTGGTCGCTCCAGAGACGCTCGTTCCGGAGGGGGAGATCCATCAGGCGGTGGTGCCGTTCCTGGTCGAGGCGGTCGGCGAGGATGGCGGTCTGCGAGCGAACGCACGGGTGCCGTTGTCGGACCTGCTCTCGACGTTCACCGGCTGCTGGACGCTGGATCAACTCGGAGCGTTCAACCGGCTCGATGGCCGGCCGCTACGTCACTTTCTCAAGGAGACAGAGCGAATCGAGGGCGGCTACCATGCCGGCTTCTGGGACGCCGGGCATGACGTGGAGTACACCTTCTACGGCCTGGGGGTGCGGGCGCTGCTCGGTTGAGCGAAGGCGCTCACCCAACCTCAACCAGAACCTGTGAAAAGAACGCATCCCACCACGGGGCAACCCGCGCTACCAACTCATCGGCGGTCGATTTCGACATGGAGTCAAAGGACATTCGATTGTGGCGGAGCAATCGAGGCCCATCGGCGGTCAGCGCCGGTTCGAGATACCATGCGAGGTACCCGCGGTTGTCGCGCATCGTAAAGTGGAACACGCACACCGGAAAGGAGAACTCCGCTTCGGCGAGTCGCTGGACAACCCGGACATCGAGCAAATCGGGGATATCAGTAGCCGTGGCTGGTTCGACCGAAGCCGACAGGACGACGCCGAACCGGCGCAGAAGGGCCAACTTTTCGGGACGCTTCAAGCTGACGAGGAGATCAACGCCTTCGTCGTTCCCGGCGCGGATTTGCAGATCGTCTCGTTCCGTCAACAGGACGATGGCCAGGGCTCGGGAGCGTTCTTGCAGAATCAGATCATCGGGGGGATTCATCATCGTCCTCACGGAGTGAATGCTGAATGGTTCCTCGTCGTGTTCCGCCCTTTCCAGAACTGCTGCACTTCCTCCCACCAGATCCGCAGCGTGTCACGGGTCAACGGAAACTGGGTGAGCAACGAAGGGATAGCCCCGACCGCGCTGGACAGCACTGCGAGAATGAACCCGTCCTCGTTCACCTCATCGATGCCAACGAAGTACGTCGGGGCTGGGAAGCAAACCAACCGACGTACTTCCTCCTCTGTCAATCCAACCTTCAATCGGCGCGGTTGACGTTTCGTGTGCCCCTGTCGAGTGGTCTTCACCTGAACGAAGCAGAAGGGGATCGTTCCTTCAACGTCCAGTAACTCGACCAGAAAATCAACTGCTTCGGCTTTTTCGCCCAGGTACCGTGGCCGAAAGTATGGTCGCGAACGATCGCAGAAATTGCTGACGAGAACAGCGAAGATCGCCTCCCCGCGCGATCCGATATCGTCCGTTCCCATCGCATTACTCCACCTGCATTGTCCCGGCTTTGGTCCCCGGCCACAAGGCGAGCCTGTCGGCATTGTATTCTCCTGACGAACCGTCGTCCCGCCCTGCCCCTTGCCGTAGGAGCGTTCCGGGCTGTACCCTACCCCCTGTGGCCTTTCCTCGTTCGTCCGCAGGGGCTCGACGATGGCACTCTCCGTTTCGCACGTCGCCAAGGAATTCCCGACTCGGGCCGGCTCCCTGCGCGTCCTCGACGATGTCAACCTCGAACTCGGGGCGGGTGAGTCGGTCGCCATCATGGGGCCGTCCGGCTCCGGCAAGACGACCCTGTTGCAGATCCTCGGCACCCTCGATCGGCCGACCTCGGGCAGCGTCACGCTCGACGGCGTCGATCCGTTCGCCCTGGGCGAGGCCGAGTTGGCCGACTTCCGCAACCGGCGCATCGGCTTCGTCTTCCAGGACCATCATCTTCTTCCGCAGTGCAGCGTGCTGGAGAACGTCCTCATCCCGACGCTGGTCTGCCGTGAGGTGCCGGCCGACATCGAGAAGTGGGCCCGTGAACTGCTCGAACGGGTTGGCCTGGGCCAGCGGCTCGACCATCGGCCGGCGGAACTCTCCGGCGGCGAACGCCAGCGTGTGGCCCTCGCCCGGGCCTTGATCCTGCGGCCGCGTCTGCTCCTGGCCGACGAGCCGACCGGCAACCTCGATGCCCGCCTCGCCCACGAGATCGGCAAACTGCTGCTCGAACTGCATCGGCAGGAACAGACGGTTCTCGTCGTCGTCACGCACAGCGCTCCTCTGGCCGCGATGCTGCCGCGCACTCTGCGCATGAGCGAGGGCCGGCTGATGGCCGCCGAGGAGGCCCCGCGATGAACCTCAATGGCCTCACCTGGCGGAACCTGTTCTATCACGGCCGGGCGAACTTCGCCGTGCTGCTCGGCGTCGCAGTCGGCACCGCGGTGCTGACCGGGGCCCTGCTCGTCGGCGACTCGCTGCGGGCGAGCCTGGCCCGCCTGACGGAAGAGCGCCTCGGCTGGGTCGATCAGGCCCTGGTCGGCGGCCGGTTCCTGCATCAGGAGATCGCCGAGGATCTGGATGCGGCCGGCGTCGCGCCGGTGCTGCTGCTGCGCGGGACGGCCACCGCACAGGGAAAGATCGCTCGCAAGGTGCAGGTGATCGGGGTCGATGATCGCTTCTGGAATCGAGGTGAGCCGGGTGAGGACGGCTTCAACGAGGTCGTCATCAACCAGGCCCTGGCTCGCGAACTGGCGGCGGAGGCGGGGAGCCAGCTGGAGGTGTCGTTGCTCCGGGAGAGCGCCATCCCGCGCGAGACGCTCCTGGGCGAACGCGAGGGAGACGCCACGGTCGGGACGGTCACCTTCACGGTCGGGCGGGTTCTCGACGACAACGCCTTCGGAGCGAAGTTCTCGCTGCAACCGAGTCTGGAGACTGTGCGGACACTGTTCGTGCCGCTGGCGACGCTGCAAAAGGCGCTGGGCCAGGCCGACAAGATCAACGGGCTCCTGCTGCGCGGCGGCGATCCCGCAAAGATCGCCGAGCAGGTCCACGCCGGGCTGACGATGGCCGATCTTGGCCTGAAGCTGGTCGGACCGAAGGATCGCACCGACGCACTGATGAAGCGGCTCGACCGGAACAGGGACGGCGAGTTGACCGGCAGCGAGTGGTCCCGGCCGTCCGGCGACCGGGTCGTCTACCGTATCGCCGGAGCGGTGGCGCGGGAGATCCGGAAGGAGCCGCCCGTCTCGCGAGCCGACCTGGAGGCGTACTTCGACCGGCAGCACTACCTGGCCCTGGAGAGCCAGGCGTTCCTGATCGAACCGGTCCTGGAAGCGGCGGCCCGGAAAGCGGCGAAGAAGGCCGGCCTCACCGCGGCTCCCGTTCTGGTCTACCTGGCGAACACGCTCGCCGAGGGGGGAGCGGAGTTGCCCTATGTCCTCGTCGCTGGCGTCGATCCGAGCCTGCCGCCGCTGGGCCGCGAGGTGCTGCCGAAAGGGCTGCCGGACGACCACATCCTGCTCATGAACTGGCCCGGCTCGCCGCTGGCGGGGAAGGTCGGCGAGAAGATCCGGCTCGTCTACTTCCCGCCGGAGCAGCACGGAGCTTACGAGGAGGAGACGGCCCGGCTGACCAGTGTCGGCAGTGTGTCACTGAAAGGTCCGCTGATCGACCCGGACCTGACGCCGGAGTTCCCCGGCGTGACCGACAAGGACGACGTTGGCAGCTGGAAGCCACCGTTCAAGTTCGACAGCTCGCGCGTCAAGCCGGGCGACGTGAGCGATCGTTTCTGGGAGGAGTACCGCACGACACCGCGAGCCTACGTCAACCTCGCGACGGCGGCACGGCTCTTCGGCAGTCGGTATGGTCATGCCACGTCCGTCCGACTGCTGCCGCCGGCGGGGACCGACCTGGCCAGCGCCGGCGAGGCGTTTCGGAAGGCGTTCCTGCAAGCGCTCACGCTGGAGGATCTCGGCCTGCTCGTCCAGCCGGTCAAGGCGGACGGTCTGAAGGCGAGCGGCGGAGCGATGAACTTCGCCGGCCTGTTCCTCGGCTTCAGCTTCTTCCTGATCGCGGCGGCGCTCCTGCTCGTCGGCCTGCTGTTCCGGCTGAACCTGGAACGTCGAGCGAAGGAGATCGGTTTGCTGGCGACGTCTGGTTATCGGCCGGCCGTGCTGCGGGGATTGCTCCTGCGTGAGGGGGCGATGCTCGCCGTCCTCGGGGCGACACTGGGCTGTCTACTGGCCCTGGCGTATTCGCGCGGCCTGATCCAGTTGATGCAACTCCTCTGGCCGGGCGGCATGCTGAACTCGTTCCTGCGTCCGTCGTGGACCTGGTTGAGCCTGACCATCGGCTGGAGTGCGTCGGTACTCGTCGCCCTGGGAACGATCTGGTGGGTGGTCCGCGGCATGGCGAGGATTCCGCCCCGTCTGCTGATCGCCGGCAAGACGAAGGACGAGACCGACCCGACGAGCCTGAGACTCGCACCGCCTCGACCGCCGTACTTCCTGATCGGCTGCGTGGTTCTGGGAGTGGTCCTGCTCGGCGTGGCGTTCTTCGTGCCGGGGCACGAGGCGCAGGCGGGGACGTTCTTCGGTAGCGGAGCCCTGTTCCTGACGTGCGGGATGCTGCTCGTATCGCGCTGGCTGCGTGCGACGAACCCGAGGCCGTTGACCTCGCAGGGCGGGCTCGGCCAGCTTGCCGTGCGCAACCTGGCTCGCAATCCGGGTCGGTCGCTCCTGACGGTCGGCCTGATCGCGACGGCGGCGTTCCTGCTCGTCGCGGTCGAGTCGTTCCGTCGCTCGGCCGACGCGGGTGGACAGGGCGTCGACCGCCCGGATGGTGGCTTCGCTCTTGTCGGCGAGTCGGAATTGCCGATCGTGCGCGATCTGAACACCGAGGACGGCCGGGGTGAGATCCTCGACGCGATCCAGATCGACTACCAGAAACGAGACGTGCCCGACCGGAACGAGCGGCTGGAGGAGGACCGGAAGCTGCTCGAACAGGTGAAGATCGTCGGTCTGCGCGTCCGCGACGGCGACGATGCGTCGTGCCTGAATCTCTACGAGCCGCGTCGGCCGCGCGTGATCGGCGTGCCGAAGGCGCTCATCGATCGGGGCGGTTTCTCCTTTGGCGCGACCCGGGCCGGGGCACCCGAGAACCCCTGGCTGCTTCTCGATGCCGACACCGAAGCCGTCCCGGCGTTCGGCGAGCAGAACACGGTGATGTGGCAACTCCAGAGCGGTCTCGGCGGCGATCTGAGCGTACCCGATGCGACTGGCACACCGGTGACACTGCACATCGCGGGTCTGCTCAAGGACAGTGTCTTTCAGTCGTCCCTGCTCGTCGGCGAGCGGCGATTCCTGGACCTCTACCCGAGCCAGGCGGGATATCGTTTCTTCCTGATCGCCACGCCGCCGGGCGAGGAGGGACGCGTCAAGGATCTGCTCCAGACGGCCCTTGCGGCGTACGGCTTCAGTGCGACGACCTCGGCCGACAAACTGGCCGGCTACCTGGCGATCGAGAACACCTATCTGACGACGTTCCAGGCTCTGGGCGGTCTAGGCCTGATTCTCGGTTCGCTGGGCCTGGCGGTCGTCCTCTTGCGCAGCGTCTGGGAGCGTCAGGGCGAACTGGCCCTGCTCCAGGCGCTGGGCTATCGGCACGGCACCCTGATGCGACTCATCCTGATCGAGAACACGACGCTCCTGGTTCTGGGCCTGGTGGTCGGCACGCTGTCGGCGCTGCTGTCGATCGCGCCGCAGTTGCTGGCCGGCACGGCGACGTTGCCGTGGCGAAGCCTGGGGATTCTGCTCGGTCTGGTGATCGTGGTCGGCTTCACGGCGACGTTGCTGGCGACGTGGGCGTCCCTGCGTCAGCCGTTGCCGCCCGCGTTGCGACGGGAGTGACGGCCGGGTAGGATGACGGAAGGAGGGCAGCACCATGCCGTTACGCGATCCGTTCCGCGACCCCGTTGCCGTTCGTTCCCGCTGGGATCGCCTTCACGGCACCTGGCCGGTCGTGATCACGCAGCACCTGAATCGCAACCTACCGAGTCGCTACGTGGCCGCCCCGACGATCCATCTCGGCTCCAGCGTGGAGATCGACCTCGGCGCACTGTACGAAGACAACGCCTCGGTGTCGAACGGCACCAACGGCAACGGGTCGGTCGCCACGGCGGTCTGGGCACCGCCACGACCGACACTGACGGACACGATCGATCTGCCGCCCCAGGATACCTTCGGAATCCGCATCTACGACGAGCGCATGGGCCAGACCGTCGTCGCCGCCATCGAGCTGGTCAGCCCGTCGAACAAGGACCGGCCCGAAAGCCGACAGGCGTTCGTCACCAAGTGCCTGGCCTTGCTCCACCACGGCGTCTCGCTGGTGATCGTCGATCCGGTGACGGATCGCGACTTCAACCTTTACGGCGACCTGCTCACGTCCATCGACCTGAGCGACCGGGTTCTGGGCGAGGAACCGCCGGCCATCTACGCCGTCTCATGCCGGGGCCTGCAGCGTCCGACGGACTGGTTGCTGGAAAGCTGGTGGCACCCGCTGGGGGTCGGACAACCGTTGCCAACGCTGCCGCTCTGGCTGGCCGTCGATCTTGCCGTCCCGCTCGATCTCGAAGCGACCTACGAACAGGCGTGCCGCGACCTACGCATCCCATGAATGCCTCGCCGCATTCGGCTCGACTCATAAACTAGCCCTCGGTTCGCCCGGTTCGCGTTTCTACCGGCAAGGGGGGCTTCGACCGCATGGACCGTTACCGCTGGCTGATCTACGTTGCCCTCGCCGGGCTCTCCTGGGGCACCTACATCCCGCTCATCTATTACGGCGGCAGTGAACTGGGCGGCACACCCAGCAGCCGACTGCTTGCCATCCTCTGCGTCGGTGTCGCTTACTTCCTGATCGGCGTCGTCTTCCCGGCCTACTACCTCTTGCGGTTGCCGAGCCAGGAACGGCCCGAGAGTACGGTCACCGGCCTGCTCTTCTCGGGCCTCGCCGGAGCGGCCGGGGCTCTGGGGGCCATCTGTGTGGTCTTCGCCACGCAGGCGGCTTTCGCCTCCGCGACCGAGGCGAACCTGCCCGACAAGGGGGCGTACAAGCTGTACATCGCGCCGCTGATCTTCGGCCTGGCTCCGATCATCAACACGCTGGTGAGCATCTTCTGGCACCCCAAGAAGGGGCAGCCGTTCCACTTCGGCTACGCCCCGCCTCATCCGACGCTCTGGGTCGGCATCGTCTGCGTGGCCGTCGGGGCCGGCCTGGTCCTTGCCTCGAAGGACCTGGGCAAGAAGCCCGCGCACGAACCGACGGCGGAGGTGAAGGTCGATCCGACCAACGACGGCTCCCCGGTAACTGAGCCGGCGGTGATCCGCTCGTTGGGCGAGGACATCGTGGTCGGCTTCACGGGCAAGCATCCCTGGCTGCTCTATGTCACCCTGGCCGGCCTCTGCTGGGGCACCTACGTTCCGCTCATTTTCTACGGCGGTGGCGAACTCGGTGGCAAACCTTCCAGTCGGATCGCGGCCATCCTCTGCGTCGGCGTCGCGTACTTCGTTCTGGCGGTGCTGATCCCGGGCATCTACCTGTGGAATCTGCCGGCCGAGCAGCAGCCGAACTGGAACTCCGCCAGCGGCCTGACGTTCGCCGGTCTGGCCGGAGCGGCTGGCGCGATCGGAGCCATCTGCGTCATCTTTGCGACGAAGTCGGCCATCGCGTCGGCGAAGGAGGCCGGAATGCCGCCAGCGACGTACAAGCTGTACATCGCGCCGCTGATCTTCGGCCTGGCCCCGGTGATCAACACGCTGGTCGGCGTGATCTGGCATCCGGTCAAGGGAGACCCGCTGGTCTTCAGCTACAAGATGCCGCATCCGTTTCTCTGGCTGGGCATCGTGCTGGTCGGCCTGGGAGCGGCTCTGGTACTTTACTCGAAGGAACTCTCCGAGTCGGCTCCGCGGAAGGCCGTGACGCCGACGCCGGAACCGGGGCCCGCGACGCCATGACGCCGGAGCAAGCCGTCGAACGCCTGCAAGTGATCCTGGCTCACGCCTGGATGGTGCGGGCGTTCCTCAAGCACAGCGATGAGATCGCCGAGGAGGAGGATCTCCTCGACGTTCACCGGACGATCTTCGACTACATCCGGGCGACGGAGCCAGCCTATCAGCGTGGCGACGTAAAGGAGTTTCTGCACCGGATCAAGGGTAAGCTGTCGAAGCTGCGCCGGGCGGCCGATCATTTCACGACGGAATACAAGCGGGTGCGC
>CAYYJM010000017.1:0-4220 GCA_964471755.1 uncultured Alcaligenaceae bacterium | reverse complement strand
CATGGCGTCGGCATCGCTGACGGGGTGCGTCAAGGCGATCGAGGAGATCCTGGCGGAGTTGAAGAAGACCCAGGGGACGACGGCGGAGTCGGCGAACTCCGATGAGGACCAACCGTGACGAGGCGGTCGCTCAGAGACGCCGTATCCAGTCGGAGCGGTCGTATCGCTCTGCCCGCAGTTCCTCGATCCGACCGAATGGCATCGCCGGATACCCCTCCCACGCTTGCCAGCCGGCGATGATTCGCTCGCGCAAATCGGTTGCCGTCACCGGCAGATTACACAGGAAGTCGGCGTGCATCCGACCCGCACGATATTCCGGCTCGCGCGGCGGAGGTTTGAGCCACCGACCGACGCCCGCGATGTCGAAGGCGTGCAGGAGCGTGCCGTGATGCAAGATGTATCGTTTCTTCCGCTGCTGTGCGTTGCCGGAACACTTTCGGTCGCCGATGGCCAGATCACTGATGCCATCGACACGAAGGTCCTGGACGCCGAGGCATTCGACGATTCGCTCGAGAATCCAGAGATAGGACGACCGGATTGACTCCAGGGCCGGCTCACGCTCGGTGTCGAGGACCAGGCTGTAGAGGAGGCAACCACAGCCCCACAGGACGGTGCCGCCACCGCTGGAGCGGCGCAGAATCGGCACACCTTCAGCCTCACAGGCGGCCACGTCCACATCGACGCCAATCCGGCACGAGGATCCCAGAACGACCACCGGTTCGGGATATTCCCAGAGGCGGAGTACCTCGCCAGCCTGGCCTTCCTCGGCTTGCAGAAGCAGGGCCTCGTCCAGGGCGAGATTGGCGGCCGGGTCGGTCAGGGTCGCTTCAAGCAGGCGCACCGGTTGTCTCCGATGGTTTCAATTAGCCGCCGGCTTGCTGGCGGTCTTCTTCTACATCCCTGGTTGGGGTTCCGTTGGCCCGCCGAGTTCGAGCCATCCGTCCCAGCCGCCCCGCAGGGCGTAGGCGTGAACGAAACCACGTTCGCGTAACTTCTGCGCCACCCGGGCGCTCAGAGCGTCGTTCAGTCAAGTGCAATAGATCACCAACAGGTCATCGGATGCCCAGTTCGGTTCGACCCGCAACAATACCGCGTTAATCCGAGCCGAACCAATGATCTGAAGAGGGTTTGTCTCACGGGCCTTCTGGCTACGTGCATCCAGGAACCGGATAGTACTTCCGGCACGGAGACGTTCCATCACCTCCTCCGGGCGAATTCGTAGGGACCGAGCCGGAGGAACAGGCGTTTCGTTCATGATACCGTCGAGTCCGTGTTCGTGATTTGATACTTGGCGATCTTCCGGTAGAGCGAACTGAGGCCGATGTTGAGTCGACGAGCGGCCTCCTCCTTGTCGGCTGTCTGCCGGAGGATGCGTTCGATATGCTGTCGCTCGAACCGATCAAGGGCCTCGCCCAGATCGTCGATGTGTCCGGTTGGATCCTCCGGATGGAAGTCCGGCGGCAGATCCAGGAGTTGGATCAGTGGGCCGTCGCCAAGGATCACGGCGCGCTCCAAAACATTCTGAAGTTCGCGCACATTGCCACGCCATTTCCAGGCGACGAGACGTTGCATGGCCTCATGCTCAACGCCCTGGATGTGCTTGCCCAGTTCGCGAACGTGACGTTGAAGCAGATGCTCCACTAGCGCAGGGATATCTTCACGTCTATCACGCAACGGTGGAACCAGGATACAGACGACATTGAGTCGATAGTAGAGGTCTTCGCGGAAACGGCCGGCCTCGACTTCCTGGGCGAGATTCTTGTTAGTTGCGGCCAGGACGCGAGCCTCAATCGTGATGGGTTCGTTGGCTCCAACCGGGAGAACCTCCTTCTGTTCGATGGCTCGCAACAGTTTGGCCTGTGTGGCGAGAGGCATCTCGCCAATCTCATCGAGGAACACGGTCCCCGTTCCGGCATGGGCGAAGACGCCGGGTTGGTCGCGATCCGCACCCGTAAAAGCGCCTTTTCGATGGCCGAATAGTTGATTCTCAAGGAGTTCGTGAGGAATCGCCGCGCAGTTAATGGCGACGAAGCGACTGGCCCGCGCTCGACCTGACTCTCGATCGCGTGAACTGCCCTGGTGGATGGCCCGCGCGACGAGTTCCTTGCCCGTGCCGCTTTCGCCGCTGATCAGGACCGTCGAGCGTGTCGGGCCGACCTTCCGAATCATTTCCTGAACTCGACGCATGCCGGGACTCACACCAAGGATCATTTCGCCAGTTGGATGCGCGCGATTGAGTTCACGGCGCAGCCATTGGTTTTCGAGGTGCAGTGCCCGAGCCGCGAGGAAGCGGCGAACCTTGGTAACTACCTCCTCGAGAAGGATTGGTTTCATCAAGTAATCATGCGCCCCACGCTGAAACGCATCGACGGCGTTATCCACTGTGGCATATGCGGTAATGAGCAGGACGCCCATCTCCGGGTTCAATCGACGCAGGCGTTGCAGGAGTTCCAGGCCATCAATTCCCGGGAGTTGAACGTCACAGAGTGCCAGATCGAAGGCCTCGGCTTCAGCCAGTTTCAACGCCGCTTCACCCGAAGGGGAGGTGGTCGTTCGGAATCCTTCCTGCGTGAGATACTCGGCGAGCGATTCCCGTATGAGCGTCTCATCATCAACAATCAAGATGCGGGCAGGGATTGTAGGATCGATGTCCGCCCGGCCAGGTTGGTTCATGAAATGAACTCCTCCACCCATAGAGTGTCCGATCGCGCAGCCAGAGGCAGACGTACCCGGAAGGTGGTACCTTTTCCAGGAAAGGATTCAAAATCAACACTTCCACCGTGATCCACGACCAGTTTGCGAGTCACAAAAAGGCCGAGGCCCGTTCCATGCTTCTTCGTGGTGAAGTATGGCTGGAAAAGGTGCGCTTGAAGTTCAAGGGGAATACCCGGCCCCGAGTCACGGACCTGAATCTCAACGTCGGTGTCATCGCGTAGGATGATCAATTCGACCGTCCCAGTTCGGTCCACGGCATCGATGGCATTGAGAATCAGGTTCAAAAAGACCTGAACCAGTTGGTCGCGGACCCCCACGAGAAAAGGTAAATCCTCCGGAAACTCGGGACGTGCAATGCGCCCCTGCGTTCGTTTGTAATACTTGGCGATGCTGAGCGCTTCATCCAGGATCTCGCAGAGGGAGCAGACTCTCCGGGTGGTGCTGGCCGGACGACTGAATTCAATCAGTTCACGCAGAGTATTCTGGATACGAAGAAGCTGCCCGCTTACCAGGCTGAGTTTGGTCTGGGTGTAGGGATCGTCTTGATGGCGCTGAAGAATCTGCACGATCGTACTGATCGAAGTGAGAGGATTTCCAACCTCATGAGCGATCCCGGCGGCGAGGAGGCCGAACGCGGCCATTTTCTCCTGGTGCAGGAGATGGGCCTGAGCTTCCTGGAGTTGCCGTGTCCGCTCGACAATCTTCTCTTCGAGTTTGAGTTGATGCAGACGCAGGGCGTCGTTGAGGTCGCCCAGGTGTTCGCCAACCCGCTTCAGGAGCAAGGCCAGGGCGCTACTGGCCCAAGTGACCCAGACCATCACCACCAGGGTGAGGGTAAACGGAACCAGAGAATCAGCCGGTTGCAGCAGCATCACGGCAAGCGTTCCGTAACTGAGGCAGTGGAGGGCACAAGTAAGGTAGGTGACGGCGGGACTGTAGCGGATCGCGCAACAGATCAACGAGAGAAAGTAGTAGTAGCGGAAACTGCTTTCGAGGCCGCGGTCAAAATAGCAGAGAAGGCCGATGAACAGGGCTTCCATCCCGGAAATCATCAGGGGATAACGTGCCAGGAAGATTCGATTCTTCAAGCTGTAATAGGTATCAAGAAGCGTGAAACCCAGACCGAGAGAGAGGATTGCATTCAGGATCGCCTGGACAGCACCGTGACTGGTAAAGTTGACAAGGAGGTAACCGATGACGAGACCGAACCAGCGGATGCGAACCGCGATCGTTTCCGCCGCCAGTTCCCAGCGGGAAGGAAGTCCAGCAGTACCGGTCAGCATGAGAGTGCCTCGTCGAGGGCGTTCATTCCCATTATAGAGAAACAAGGAAGGAACGTGCTTACCTGAACGAAGAATCAAAGGCCGGTAATGAATTGAGAGTGGAGTAAAAACACAAGCACCCCGTCGGGGGTAAACCCGACAGGGTGCATGTTGATTCGACAACGGAGGTGGACCTCAAGAATCATGATCAGCGAGAGTGGGACACGTATTGGTACGGACAGA
>CAYYJM010000016.1:37177-44147 GCA_964471755.1 uncultured Alcaligenaceae bacterium | reverse complement strand
AGCGGCCCGAGCAACTGGCCGATCTCGTCCTGCTCCTGCCTCGTCCCGACCCGATCGATCTACGGCCCGATCGCGTCAACCGAACGCTGCTCACCCTGTCGCGCCGATTGCTGCACGTCGTCCTCCATCGTCGGGTTCGGGAACGGCTCTCCAGCGAGCAGATTCAGGGTCGCATCGCCGATCTGGGCCAGGCCGCGTGGGAGGAGATTCAGACGGTTCTCGGCCAGGAGCGGCTGTTGCTGCCGCCGGAGACGCCCGAGCGGATCTACGAAGAGTTCGTGGCGATGTTCCTCGAACTGGACTATCACGCCCCACACATGCTGCCGCGCTGGTTCCCGGCCCTGAGCGAACTCGATGCAGTGCGGCGGATGCTGGAAGAGGACCTGGGCACGAGCGGTCTGGGTCCGGCGACCCTCTTACCGGGTTCGCCGCAACCGGGCGATCTGGAGGCGGAGGCTCGCAGGGATGCCGAGTTGGTGGCCCTTCCGACCACGCTCGGTCTGCCACCCGAGAAGCTGCTGATCCGGGCGCAGAAGGCGCTCGACCGGGGCAATGTCGTCCGCTCGGCGATCCTGCAAACGCGAGCCGGGCAGTCGGCCGTGGCACGGGAACAGCTGGCCGGGTTGACCCGACGACTGGGGCAGTTGTTCCGCCTGAAGACCGAGGAGGTTGAACGCTGGGACGCGGTCCTGGCCCTGATCCTGGATCAGGCGGCAAAGGGCTCCTGGACGCGGGCCGGCCGCTTTCTCTACGATCTGCAGACCGCCTGCGAGAACCGCGAGACGCCCGTCTTCGCGGTGGGTCTGGTCGAATGGCTGATCCGTCTCGGTGGCCCCGTCCGGCGACCGCTGCCGCATCAGGGCGAGGTTCTGGCCTGCAAGCGTCTGAGTCGGGCCCTGGAGCGCGTGGCCGCCCTGCCGCTGCCGGACAACCTGCGGAGCGAACTGTATCACCTGCTATCCCACGTTTTGAAGCAGGCCCGGCAGGACGTTCGCGAGGCGTTCCAACCTCGACTTGACGCGGTGCTGAAAGCCACCGGGTTCATCCCGCGCAACCATGCCGAGGAACTGGCTCGTCAGAAGGTCGTCAGCGAACTGCTGGAGGTGATCGTCGATCGCGGCTATCTGAACCTGGGCCTGGTGCGGGACACCATCGCCCGGAACCGGCTCAAGCTCGGTGACCTGAGCGGGCCGGGCGAGTTCCTCGTCGGCGATTCACTTCTGAAGGCCAACGCCGCCCTGGCCGTCCAGCTCGACGGCGTCTACTACCGGGGCGAAGTCTATCTCCGCTGGCTGCAGAGTGTCAGTTCGCTCCTCTTTGGCACCGGGTTGGGGCGTGTTCTGACGCTCTACCTGCTCTTACCGCTTCTGGGTTCGTTTTTGCTCCTGAAGTTCGCCGAGGAGATCGCTCACTTCTTCACCCACGTCGAGCTGCTGACCACGGAGAGCCTGCTCGGCGTCGCACTGGCTCTACTGCTGCTCATCCACTCGACACCGTTTCGATCGCTGCTCTGGCGGCTGCTGTGGCGGGTGGGGCAGGGGCTGTACTGGCTCTTTCTCAGTCTGCCTCAGGCGGTCCTGCGCTGGTCGCCGGTGCAGTGGATCGTGCAGAGCCGAGCCTTCCTCTTCGCGTTCCAGGTGGTGGTCAAGCCGCTGGGGATCGCCGTCGGGATCACCGCCCTGGTCTGGCTCCTCGGCGTGGCCGGCGACCCGCTGTTGCACACCTTCCTGGGCGTCTTCCTTGGCGCTCTCGCCGTGCTGAACAGTCGCCTCGGCCAGCACCTGGAGGAACTGGCCGGCGACACGGTGATGCGAACCTGGACGCTGATTCGCGACGACCTTCTGATCGGCGCGTTCCGGGCGCTGATGGATCTGTTCCGCCTCCTGCTGGAGCGGGTGGATCGACTCTTCTACACGGTCGATGAATGGCTGCGTTTCCGCGAGGGCGAAGGCCGGGGTTCGCTGGTGGCGAAGGCCATCCTTGGCACGTTCTGGTGGGCGATCACCTACGTGTTCCGCTTCGCCTTCGTCGTGCTGATCGAGCCACAGATCAACCCGATCAAGCACTTCCCGGTGGTCACGGTCGGTCACAAGGTGCTGCTGCTGGCCATCGAGCCGACGGCGCGGGCGCTGAACACCTCGTTCAACATCGACATCGTGGCGGCGGGGGCGGCGGTGACGCTCGTGTTCGGATTGATTCCGGGCGTGTTTGGTTTCCTGGCCTGGGAACTGAAGGAGAACTGGCGGCTGTATCGCGAGAATCAGTCGCCGACGCTCGATCCGGTTCGGGTTGGCAGTCATGGCGAGACGGTTCGCGGTCTGCTCCGGCCCGGCTTCCATTCCGGGACGATTCCGAAGCTGTTCGCCTGGCTGCGTCATCTGCCCGACCGGCTGGAGACGCCGCGTCTTCATCGGACCAACCAGAGGCTACACCACTGCATCGAGGCCATCGAGCAGTTCGTGCAGCGGGATCTGATCGACGCGCTGCACGCCACCAAGATCTGGAAGAATCGCGTCGAGCTGCGCGTCGGCCACGTTCACCTGGAGACGCGACGCATTTGCATTCCGATCCATGCCGAGAAGCTGGACGAGTCATCCGAGCCGCTGGTCCTCATCTTCGAGCAGTCGGGGCCCTACCTCGTCTTCCGCGTCGAGGAACCCGGCTGGGTCGGACTCCTGAAGCCGGATCTGGCGTTGCTCTGGCGAGATGCCCTGATCGGCTTCTGCAAGCATGCGGGAGTGCAGGTGACCGCGACCCAGGTGAACGAGGCCCTGCCGACCGGAACGCACTGGCGGATCGACGAGGGCGGCCTGTCGGTTCGCCGCCCGGGGGGGACGCCAGGGCGGTACGATCTGCAAGAGCCGGTCCTTGTCGCCACCGATGGGGCGGGCGTTCCTCTACTGGACTGGCCGGAGTTGCCCGTCCGGTCGGTGCGCTTCGATGCTCATGCGGTGACCTGGAAAGACTGGGTGAATATCTGGTACCTGGCCCAGAAGGGGAATAACCCGACGGAACTGCTGCCGGGCGTGCCGATTCCGGGTTGCACTTGATCTTCGGGGAGGGAATCGAGACACTCCGCCCCACAAGGGCGGGATGCCCTCATCTATTTCGAGTCGGGAGGTGCAGGATGCACATGAGTCGTTCCGCTTCGGTGCTGGCGGTGGTCCTGGGACTGGCTGGCGTGGTGGCGGCGTCCGAGGTGATCGGTCTGCGCGGCAGCGCCACGCAGTATCCGACCCGGATCGAGGCATCGATCAACGGCAAGGCGGTGCCGATGTTCCTGACCGGAGCCGCCCTCCGCACCCGACTGCTCTTCAACGTCTACACGATCGGCAGCTACCTGGAGGTTGGAGCCAACGTCAAGACGGCGGCCGACCTGGCCAGTGCGGACGTGCCGAAGCGGTTGCAGATCGTCATGGAACGCGACGTGAGCGGCCCGGACATGGCCGAGGCCTTCCGGGCGGCCATCCGTGCCAACTACCCTGAGCCGGCTCTCAACACCGAGGTCGCCACGCTGTTCGAGCAGGTCAAGCGTCACGACCTGAAGAAGGGAGACACGATCGTGATGACTCACGTGCCAGGCTTTGGTTTCGTCGCCACCATCGTCGGCAAGGGAGACATCGTCATCCGGAATCCCGGCTTCTCGAAGGCGGTCTGGGACATCTACCTCGGCCCGAAGAACCTGGGCGACGAGATCAAGTCGAACCTGAGCAATCGCCTGTGAGCGTGCGACGGGCTCAGGGCCCCTCGGCCGCCTCCTGTTCGAGGATGTCGAGCCATTCGCGATCGCGGTATCGACGATGCTCCGCGAGGATGCCGCGGAGAACTTCTCGACCCAGGCCCGCATAGCCGAGGTCGAGCAGGTCGCAGGCGGCATCGTAATGCTTCTCTCCCGGAACCGACCACAGGTCCCGGCCGAGCTTGAGAGCGGTCGCCGGGAACCCTTCCACGGCGGCCTGCCGGGCTTCGGCGATCAGGTCGGCCGGCGGCTCCTCCTCCCACAGCCGACGCGCCAGCGCCTTCGTACCAACCGAGAGAGGCCGGTACGCTTCCGACGGCGCGACGATGCCCATTCCTTCCAGCGTCGGAGCGACGACGCCGACATCGCGGGCGGTCTTCTTGCCCGGTCGAGTTCGGGACGCTGGCCTTCCGAGCAGGGCCCGAATCGAGGCCAGTTCCTCCTCGGAGCGTTCCTCGGCCAGTTCCGCCAGATGCAAACGCAGAGCGGTCAGCAGGTCGTCACCGTAGCGAGTCGGTTCAAAGCCCTGATCGGGGTAGAGAGCGACGACGCCCGGTGTCGATTCGCCGGGAGCGTCGAACCAGTATCCCCAGCGGAGGCCCTGCTCGCCCGCGAAAGCAGCGAAGAACTCGGGCGGATCCCACGCCGCCCGCCAGTGCTGGGCCAGCGGATAGCGGGGCGTGTGAAGATCGAATCGGCCCGCGAGAACGTCGAACGGACCGACGAGAAGAACGCCGAGGGATTCCTCGAACGCCTGGAGCGGTTCCAAAGGCCGAAGCCGACGGGCGAGATTCCACACCCCGATAAGATCATCGGGGAAGCGGAAGCCATATCGTTCGTTGGGATCAGCCATGATTGGATGTACGTCTGTCGTTCCTGTTGTGTTGGGATTCTACGGCTCGCGAAAGGCCTGGACGTGGCCATCGTCGCAACCGACGATCAGCAGACCAGGCACCGCCACCGGGGGACTGTGACAGGCGGCCCCGAGCTGCGCACTCCACAATCGCGTGCCATCCGCTTCGACAATCAAGACCTTGCCTTCGAGCGTTGCGAAACAGAGGGTGTTTCCCAAAACCATCGGTGCGGTCATGGCGGCCAGGCCAGGGGCTCCCTTCATGCTCGTGGCACGAAGCATCAGGACACCCTCGAGGGTGGCGACTTTCGTTCGGAGCGGCGTGCCGGTCTGCGACAGATCGATCACCTCCTGTCCCGGACTACCGTACTGGCTCGGGACACCGGATAGAAACGCTCGATCGCCCAGGAAGGCGACACCGCCATAGCCATAAACGACCATGCCCAGGCGCAAGCGCTTGCCGGTCCGGGGATCAATCTCGACGACATAGTTGGGGGTCCGAGCATAGAGCTTGTCGCGATAAAAGGCGAGCGCCTCGATGGAGATCGGGAGGAAAGTTCGCCATTGTTCCTTGCCGGTCACCAGATCGATGGCATGGACCCAGTCGCGCCACTGGCCAATGAAGACCTGCTCGCCCTGCACCACAAGCGGGGCCTGGACGAGGAAGTCCCGCATGCGAAAACTCCACAACTTGCTACCCGTCAAGCGGTTGAGCGCATAGACGTGGTGATCGTTGGCACCGAAGAGAACCACATCGCCGACAATGGCGGGGGAAGATTGCACGGGCCCTCCGCAGCGGAAGTTCCATTTCTCCTTGCCGGACTCGAGGTCCAGGGCGTGGAACTTCCCGCTATCGGAACCGCAGTAGACCAGGTCTCCGGCGATGGCTGGCGAACAACGGATCGCCTGGCCCGTGGCGAAATCCCAGATCTTCTTGCCGCTGTCGGCGTCAAGGGCGACCAGGTTACCCGCATCAGATCCGATGATCACCTTCCCACGGGCGATGGCGGCACCACAGCAGATTCGATCGCCCAGCTTGACTTTCCAGGCCGACTGCAAGGGCAGTTTCATGGCCGGTAGGGAAATACCTGACCTGGCGGGATTACCGCCGAACATGGGCCAGGTCTTTTCTGCTGGGAGGGGTACTCCTGGCGTCTTCGCCAGCAAGGCTCTGACCTGGTCGGGACCGGCCGGTTCGGACCGATCCACGGCCTCGGGCTTTAGCACCTCACCCGGCTTCGCCGGGACGAAACAGTAGACTCGACCATCCCGACTGGTGAAGTAAAGCCGACCGTAGGCAATGGCGGGATCGCCGCACACCGTGTTGCCGGTGCCGCAGAACCAGGTCGATTTACCCGTCTGAAGATCGACGGCGTGCAAGGAACCATAGCGGCCTCTCTCGCGCGGAGCATCGACCAACTGGAATGTGCGGATAGCTTCCAGGTCGCCTGCGATGACACCGGTGCCCACATAGGCGTGATCGCCCGCAAGGATCGGCGAGCCGCACCCGGAATTGGTGCCGCCGTTGAACCGGGCGCGTTGCTTGCCGGTCTTGCGGTCCACGATGAAAAAATCGCCGCCATATGGCTTGATGAGGATGATGTCGTTACCGATGGCGGCGCTGGGTGGAGTGTGGTGGTAGAAGGTGGCTCCCGCGAAGGTCCACAGTGTCTCACCGTTCCTGGCGTCGAGGAGGCTTAACCGAAGTTTGCCCTTGTCATCGGGCAGGCCGCAGGCAATGACCTGGCCATCAGTGAACAGCGGTCGGCTGCTCGGCCGACAGACGCGCCGCCACTTTTCCTTGCCGGTGCCGGCATCCAACGCGATGACGGCTCCGTCCGCATCGGGTTGCTTGAGTTGCACGGCGCACGTGGCGACGAAAACGGTTCCATTGGCAACCGAGGGCTGGTTGATCTCGCTGCCCCCAGCCTTACCCAGGCCGATCCGCCAGATTGGTTTGCCCGTTTTCTCGTCCAGCGCGGTGACCGTGGGTTCCTCGCCTCCCTCGGCGCAGAAGACTTTTCCATCAACGACTGGCAGGCCAACCCGGACGTTCGTGAGATTGTTCGGTCGGAGCGGGTATTCCCAAAGAACCTTGCCCGTGGCGGCTTCCAGCGCCAGAACGCGTGGCTTCTTGGCCTGACCGCGTTCCCAGAGAAACAAGCGGCCGTTCGCGTAACTGGGCACCGTGCGATACCCCAGGTACGAGGCGGCGTATATCCAGCGCAGGCGTCCGGAATCGGCGTCCAGGGCCAGCAGCGATCGGGTATTCAACACGTTCACGAAGACCAACCCACCGCCGACGGTGACACCGGCTCCCGCATCGCCCGTGGCATCACCGTCCAGTCGATACGACCATTTCAACCGAAAGGGTGGCT
>CAYYJM010000016.1:23105-37167 GCA_964471755.1 uncultured Alcaligenaceae bacterium | reverse complement strand
ACATGTCCGGCGAGACGCCACTGAAGCCCGGTCCACCCTGGTAGAGTGGCCATTCGGGACCATTCAGGGCGGAAGTTGGGGCTTCGTTCCCCAGGAGAAACCGTGAGGTGCCAACAGTCAGCGCGAGACAAAACAACGCCAGAGCCAAAACGAGCGAAGTTCGTGACGAGAGCCGGTGGTGATTCATCTCCACGAACCTTCCTTTCAACTTGACAGGGCGTAGGAGAGAGAGGGGCCGGCATCGACCTGTCGTCTGGAGTTGTTACTTTTTGAGTTTCTCGGGATCGCGCTGCGTGGTCCAGAAGACCGCGTTGGTGAGCATGCGCAGCAGATTGGCTTCCTGGAAGTCTTCCGGGGTGCCTGCCGAGGTGTAGAAAACACGGCCCCCCTTGTAGGTGTGGACCCAGGTAATGGCTCGCGTGCTGATTGCCTGCAAGACGATCACGTCATTCGCCAACTTCCCCTGGGCATAGGCGTAACTGCCCTTGATTCGCTTGATCGGTTCCACACCGCGGAGAACCGGATGTTTTGCCGCCTCCGGAGATACGATCACCTTACCATCACCTTCGCCGAAGTAGTTACCCCCGAGCACCTTCCTGTCGAAGATTTCGTTGTCCTCTTTCTGGAAAGCGTGACTGGCCGTCCGGATGCCGATGATCGGCTTGCCCTGCTCCCAGTGCTGGCGAATCAACATCATTTGATCGGGCGGCAACTTCATTCGCCGGGCGAAGATGACCAGCAAGTCCGCGGTCTTGAGGCTCTCGAGATTGTCGAGGCGACCTTTTGTCAGCTTGAACGACTGCGTACATTCGACAAGATAACCGGCTTCCAGAGTATGTTTGAGTTTTGTCAGCGACTCCTGAGGGCTATATTCACCGATGCCGATCAGGTGAACCTTCAGCGTGGCTGGTTGCCGGGCCTGGATCGGTTCGACGGATAGGCCGATCAGGAAGAGCAATAAGCAAGCGTGTCGCACAGGAGTTTCTCGTATCGAACGCAGGGAAATCAAGAAGTGGTTTATCATGGCTCACCTCGCAATCTCCCACGGCATTCCAGGGAGACAGCGAGGGGAGGGGAGAGTAGAGGGCTGCGATCCGTTTACAGAATGCCGGTCACGACGTTGCCGACGACCAGCTCGCGTGGCTGGTTCAGGTGGTTGTAGACGATCGTGCCCGGATTGATCCCCATGCTGTGGTAGATCGTTGCCAGCAGATCGGTCGGGTGAACCGGGTTGTCCAGCGGAGCCGACGCGGTCTTGTCACTGCGACCATGAACGTGGCCGCGCTTGACGCCAGCGCCGGCGATGACACCCGTGTAGCAGTAGGGCCAGTGATCGCGGCCGTCGTCCTCGTTGTTGTTGCCCGAGGTGCTGACGCCGCGCTGCGGACTCCGGCCGAACTCGCCGACGGCCAGGACGAGCGTCTCGGCCAGCAGGCCGCGCTGGTCCATGTCCTGAAGCAGGGCCGACAGACCGGCGTCGAGCATCGGAGCCGACTGCGTCTTCATCCGCTTGCTCAGGCCAGAATGAACGTCCCAGCTGTGGTTGTCGCTGTTGGCGACCTTCGGCCAGATCACCTCGACGACGCGGGTGCCGGCCTCGACCAGACGCCGAGCCAGCAGGCAACTCTGACCGAAGGTATTTCGGCCGTAGCGATCGCGCGTCTCTTTGCTCTCCTGATTCAGGTCGAACGCCTTGCGGGCGTTGCCGGACACGACCAGGCTGAGGGCCTTGGTGTAGTATTCGTCCAGGTCGTACTTCTCGGTCGCCTTTTCCAGCATCGGCATCCCGTCGTTGATCTGGTCGAGCAGGCGAGCCCGGCGGGTCAGACGGTCGGCGGACACTTCCTCGCGCAGCTTGAGGTCGTCGATGGAGATGCGATCCATCTTGGTCATGTCCATGTCGTCGCCCTTGGGGTAGAGCAGGTACGGATCGTACGCTCGCCCCAGGAAGCCGGCCGTGCCGCCCTTGCCGACGACGTTGGACTCCTGCAAGGGACGCGGCAGCATGACGAACGGCAGCATCGCCTTCTCCGGCGGCTTGAGCCGGGAGATCTGCGAGCCGAAGTTCGGGAAGTCCTTCGGCGTCGGCGGTTCGAGTTGACCCGACGGGCTGACCTTGTCGGCCGTGTAGCCGGTCATCATCTGGTAGATGGCCGCCGTATGGTTGAACAGGCCGACCGGGGTGTAGCTGAGCGAGCGGAGCAGGGTGGCCTTGTCCATCTGCTGGGCGAGTTGCGGCAGCAGTTCGGTGAACTTGCAGCCGGGAATCTTCGTGTCGATCGCGTTGAAGACCGACTTGACGTTGCTGGGGACGTTGTCCTTGGGGTCCCACAGATCAAGGTGGCTCGGGCCGCCCTGGAGGTAGAGGAGGATGACGCTTTTGGCCTTGCCGAAGCCGGGGCCGCCGGTGCTTTCGCCCGCCGTGGCCTGGCCCCGGAGCAGATCGCCGAGCGTCAGGCCAAGCAGGGCCGAACCGCCGATACGGAGCAGATCGCGTCGCGAGGGGCCGGGAATGACGAGCATGGTCGCATCACCTCGGTGAGTCAGGTCGGGGAAATCGTCAGGGGAGGCCAGGCACGAACCTCCAGCCACCGGGAGGATTCACCCTGACTATACGGGAGAGGAGCCGCACCCGTCAAACACGAAGTGCGGAGAACGCGCCGAGATTCTGGAAGGAGGTGTCGGCAAGAGCAAAGGCCCGGTACGAAACCGGGCCTGGAGGAACGGCAAGGATCAGCGTGTCAGGTCATCCACCAGCTTGACGATCGCCTCGTGGGTCAGACTGAAGGCCACCTGCTGTCGGCCCTGGCCGGGTCGGGCGGCCTGGTAGCGGCGCAGTTCGACGCCACCGTCCTGGCGAAGGAGCAGCTCGGTGTAGAACGCCTCCTCCTGCTTCGTGGACGGCACGTCGCTCCGCACCAGGGCAACGCCCTGATCCGTGTCCGCCTCGATCAGGCGGAGCGGTTCCAGCAGGCCGGTCACGCGACCGGCAATCCGCTCGGCCAGTTCCTTCAACGCGTTGGCCGGCCCATTTGTACAGGTCGCCTGTACTTCCCAGAGTCGGCAGCCGATGCTGTCCACGGCCGTGGCCTTGAGCGTGACGCTTCGGGGGCCTTCCGTGGTCTGGAAAACGTGAACCTCTCCCTCGTTCCGCCAGCTAGCGGGTTTTGGGAGGAGTGTGTCGTCGAGGATCATCGATATCACCTCCGGTCTTGATGGAGTGATCGGCCCCGTCAAACGAGAGCAGGGTCGGTTTGTTGTCGTTCAGGGTGTGCAGGTGAACCGGCCGACCCCAGATGAACTGGAGGTTGGTCAGCACCTCCTGAGCGTAGTCGAGACGAAGGTCTACACCATTATAGGTGTGCCGCAGGAGCAATTCGCCCCGGTTGCGGAAGTTGCCATCGACGACGTAGATCCAGGGTCGGCCGTGGTTGGTCAGGCTGAACAGGAGTCGTTCCTTGATCTTGGCGAAATCACGCGACTCGATGTAGTACTGTCCGGCCTGTTCCTGCCAGGCAAACGTGAAGAGCCGATGCTGGATGCAGAACTCCGGCGTCAGGAACGTGTCGATGAACGTCACGTCGTTGTGGATCCGGCGGACCTCAAAGATCTTCTGCCGGCCCAGACCGAGTTGGCGGTCCCAGGTGCGCTTCCGTTCGAGGTCGTCGCACTCGTCGAAGTCCTTGCCGAAGCGGCCGGTGTTCCAGCGGAACTCGACGTCACGCAGCAATTCGATGCCAATCTTGTACGGGTTGAGCCGGCCGCCCGACATGGCCATCGTGCCGGAGTGGTGATCGGCGTAGTCGATGACCTCCGAGGGAGCCAGCACCTTCTGGGTCATGATGGTGCTGTGCCAGTAGCTGTTGTGGTTGACGAACCCCTGGGCGACGTAGCGGTGGGTCCCCTCGACGGAGATGTCGTAAACGTCCGCCTGACCGTACTCGATGGTGACGATCTCGTCGTCGTATCTCTCGGCATTGAACCATCGCCGGCCAGTGACGTAACGATCGAGTGATTCTCGCTTTCGTGTCAGGCCGAAGTTGATTTCTCGCTGAAAGACCTGGGCGGACTTGCCGGTCGTGCGAACGTGCCAGCAGCCGTCCTTCATTTTGCGCCGTCGCGATAGTATGCCGAAGTTGAGCAGGACGATCTGGACGAGTTCGCTCATCCGGTCGCTTGAGGTCGAGAGAATCACGCCTTCCTTCCCGGCGTAACCGTCGCAGTCATACAGGGCACGGAGGAACGCCGCGACGACCGACTTGGGCGAGCGGAGGATGCACTCGGGGATCGTCTTGCGGCGTGCGCACGGTCCCGTCTCCAGTCCGAGGTGCAGCAACAGGTCGCGGAGATCCGCCGACGAGAGTAGGACCCGCATTCGGTTGCCGTCCTGACGGATGCGGGGCTCAATGCAGAACAGGTCTCGCGCGAGGCCGGCGAAGGCGTCGCCCTGTTCTCCATCGCCCGTTGTCAAGCCGATGACCCGCTTGACGGTGCTGATGTGACCATCGCCGGTCAGGTAGCCGAGGAAGGCACCGAACCGTTCATCGACGACTACCGGCACCCGGATTGTCTTGCGTCGATTCTGGGAGTAAGTCGTTCCGATGGCCTGTGCATCGTATTCGGCCAGCGCGACACTCAGCGTGTCGGTCGGGGGAGCCACACTTTCGTAGCGCCGATAGGAAAGCAGGCTATAACTCACCCCTGCGTTGGCCGCGACCGTTCGGAGCGAGCCACGACGTTTCGGCTGCCAGTCGATGGTCACGGACTCCATGGCCCACACGTCGCTGCCGCAGGCGATCTCGACCCGATCACCGAGGCCCACTTCGTCCAGGCGTCTCCAGGTGCCGTCCGGCAACCGAACGCGGTGCGTCCGCGAACCGGATAGAGTCAGTCCGCGGCGGGTCCGGATTGTGACGGTTTCCCGGTTCTCGAACTTCGCCCAGTCGTAGACTTGCTGACACGCCTGACCATCGTGCAGTTCGATCGCTTGACGCAATTCGACGATCTGCTGAATGGGGAGGAAACCAGCTTGCGTCGGGACGATGCTGCCGGCGCAAATGCAGGCCCATCCTTCATTCAGTATCTTGGTCTGCCCCTGTGGGGCGAAGTAGTACGCCTCGTCGCGAACGATCGACAGGATGTCGCGCTGCCAGCCCTTGAGTGGAGCGTACTCCAGCAGGAACTGCAAGATGTCCTTCTCCGGCTGCTCGGGGAACGATCGAGCTGTTTCCTCGCGCTGCTTGCGGTGTTCTTCTTCCTCCTTCTTGAGCACCTCACGCGGGTTGATGTAGTCGTCCATGTAGGTCTTGCTCTTGAAGCGCGTGACCGGGACGACGCTGGGATGCTCCGACTCGGGACCGAAATCGTAACGTGCGACCTCGGGCCGGCGGCGAATCGCCGTCGAGTGAACGTCGATCAGGTCGTCGATCGACATGCACTTGTCGAGAAAGTTCTCGACTTCATCCTCGCCATACTTCTCGACGAAGGAGCGAATCCGCGTCCCGTGGTTCGCCATCTCGTCCATCATCTTGCGATTGGTGTGGGCGAAGTAGGCGTTGTGTTTGAAGAAATCGACGTGACCAAAGACGTGGCTCATCACCAGTTTCTGGTCCATGTCGTGATTGGAACGCATCAGGTAGGCGTACGACGGGTCGTTGTTGATGACCAACTCGTAGATCTTCGACAGGCCGTACTCGTAGCTCTTGCGCATCTCCTCGTAGGCCATCCCGAACGTCCAGTGGGGATAGCGTGTTGGGAAGCCGCCGTAGGAGGCGATCTCGTTGAGATCGTCGGCGTCGATCACCTCGAAGATCGTGTTGAAGAAATCGAGACCATAGCCGCGCGCATAGCCTTCGATCTCCTCGCGGAGGGCTTGCAGGTGAGGCGGCAGTTTTGTGTCATAGGGTGTGAGCATGTCCGTTACCGCCCCGTACCGAGGAACTCCTTGATCGATCCCAGGATCGCCTCGCGATCCGGTATCCGACTGCAAATGAGGTTGTCGCGCTTCTCCAGCAGCTCCGTGATGTACTCGAAGAACTCGCCCGAACCGTAGGGACTTTCCACCTGACCGTAGCCGAAGAGGTTCACGGCCGGAAGCAGCTTATTCTGGAGAACCTCCAGACAGGTTGGGATGTCATCGCCCCAGTTGTCGACGTCGGAAAAGTGAAACGCGTAGACGTTCCACGAGTCGATCGGATAACGCTGGCTAATGATCTGATCGGCCAGATTGTAGGCCGAACTGATCTTCGTACCGCCCGATTCACGCGTGTGGTAGAACGTGTGTTCGTCCACCTCGTGGGCCGCGGCGTCGTGGATGATGTAAACCGTCTCGACGCCCTTGTAGTGAGCCTTGATCCAGGTGTCGATCCAGAACGATTCAATGCGGACGATCTCCTTCTGCTCGTCGGTCATCGACCCGGAGACATCCATCATGTAGAGGATGACGGCGACGCTCTGTGGCTGTTGCACTTCCTTCCACGACCGGTACTGTTTGTCGCGTCGAATCGGCACCACCACGGGATCGACCGGGTCATAGGTTCCCGAGGCGATCTGGCGTTGCATGGCCCGCTTGAACGTGCGTTTGAAGTGACGCAGCGATTCCGGGCCGGTCTGGCGGATGCCGGTGTATTTGTCCTTGGTCGTGACGATGTTCTTCTGCCCCTTCGGTTCGATCCGAGGCAGGGCGAGTTCCTCGCCGAGGATCGCCGCCATTTCCTCCATCGACAGTTCGACTTCCAGGATGTGGCCGCCGGGTTGATCGCCAGCTCCACCCTCGGCGTCTTGCTGACCGGGACCGAGCGGTTGGCCCGGTTGGCCCGGACCCGAACCAACGCCACCGGAGCCCTTCTGGCCATAGCGGAACTGCGGCAACTCGATCTGCGGCAGAGGGATGCTGATCAGATCCTTCCCCTTTCGGCCGATCAACTCGCCCTTGCTGATGTACTTCTGCAGGTTCTGCTTGACCTTCCCGCGGACGATCTTGCGAAACCGCTGGTGGTCGCGTTCGATTTTCTGTCCCACGGTCGGCTCCCTCTTGATTCACCACGGAGGCACGATGAACATCAACTTCACCTGGTGCCTCCGTGATGAATCCTCGTTACTTCTTGGTATGGCCGCGAGCGAAGATGCTGGCGACGAAGTTCAGCACGTCGGTCGCGCTCGATTCGTTGTAACCGTAGTTGCGAATCAGACGCTGCTTGACGATGTCGATCTTCTCCTGCGTGGCCTGATCAACCACGTTGGAAACGAGACTCGTCAGCTTGATCGTGTCCTTCTGATCCTCGAACAGTTTCAGTTCCAGGGCCTTCTGCAGACGTTCGTTCGTCTTGTAGTCGAACTTCTTGCCATCGATGGCCAGGGCCCCGATATAGTTCATGATCTCCCGGCGGAAGTCGTCCTTGCGGCTCTCCGGGATCTCGATCTTCTCCTCGACCGATCGCATGAGTCGCTCGTCGGGTTCCTCGAAGTTTCCGGTGAAGCGGTTACGAACCTTCTCGCGTTGCGTGTACGCCTTGACGTTGTCGATGTAGTTGGAGCAGAGCCGCATGAGGGCGTCTTCGTCGGCCGCGATCGCTCGCTGCACCTCGTTCTTGACGATGTCCTCGTACTCCTCCTTGACCACCTGGAGCAGTTCGCGGTAGTGCTGGAGCTGCTCCTGGCTGGTGATCAGCGAGTGATGGCGCAGGCCGGCTTCTAGTTCGTGAAGCACCATGAACGGGTTGACCGAATCCTCCTGCGGATGCGCGACGATCGCGTTGGAAATCTTGTCCTGGATGTAACGCGGACTGATGCCGTGCATGCCCTCGTTGACGGCCTCGCGCTTCAGCTCGACGACGTTGTCTTCGGTGAAGCCGGGCAGCGTCTTGCCGTTGTAGAGCTTGAGCTTCTGCAACAGTGTCAGGTTGGCGTGCTTCGGCTGATCGAGTCGGGTCAGCACGGCCCACATCGCCGCGATCTCGATCGTGTGCGGGGCGATGTGCTTGCCCTTGACCCGCTCGGCGTTGAAATCCTTCTCGTAGATCTTGACCTCGTCACGCAGTCGAGTGACGTACGGGATGTCGATTTTCACCGTCCGGTCACGCAGCGCCTCCATGAATTCGTTGTTTTGCAGACGCTTGTATTCCGGCTCGTTGGTGTTGTGCGCGACGATGTTTCCGACACCGCAGACGAAGTTGTGCAGCCCTGCGCACTCGATGTCGTAGACCCACTCGTTCTCGACGAGGCGTTCGTGCAGTCGAGCCTCGAACGAGGTGCGACGGCCACCGCGTTTGCCGGTGCCCGAGACGAACCGGACGCGGTAGGCAGGCTTCTTGCCAGGTCGTTCGTTGCGGTAGACGCTGTAGTCGTAACCGAGCAGGGTCGCCAGGGTGCCGACCTGGGCCGCCAGGATCGGCGAGATGGTCTTGTACTCGAAAAACCGGGCCTGGTAGTCCGCTGAAGACGTCGCCCGCAACGCCTCGGGCATCTTCCGCGTGCCGTCCGTCTTCATGAGTTCGTCGAAGGCGTGCTGGAGGTACGCGCTGGGCAACTGGAACAGGAAGTCGGGCAGTCGCTTGTTCACGCTGTGGCGACCGCAGTGATGGACCGCCAGTTTGCCGATGGCGGCGCTGGACAGATAGAGGCGGTGGGCCGAATCGGTCTTCGCCCCGGCGTCGATGGACCCGTTGCCGGTGCTGATCCGCGTGTAGGCAGCGCGGACACGCTCCAGTTCCGCGGGATCGGCCTGGCTGATGACGATGCCCTTCTGACCGTTGACGTGCCCTTCCGTCGCGTACCAGATCAGGACCGTGAGCAGATCCTTCAGCGGTTCGACGTCCACCACCGGATCGTAGTGGGCCTGGATGGCCGTGGCGTGGCGTGGCAGGTCGAGCCTGGCCCAGCCAGCCGCACAGCAACGGGTCATCACGCCGCCCGCCGCGGTCCTGGCCACCTCCTCGCAGACGAAGCCCGGCACTCCCGCACAGATATCGATCGTCGCCAGCGGATCGCCCAGTGCCCCTTCCAGGGCGCGCACCGCCATGACCTCGTTGCGTTCGTGCGGATAGAAAGTCTGGCCAACTCGGTTGTAGATCGAGTGGTTCGGCGTCGTCTCGACCGCGCCCCATTTCTGTGACGTGACCTGCATCGCCCCGGTGAAACGATGACGGAACAGACGCTGCACCGGGTTCCAGTCCGTTCGGCCCCGGTCGAAGTCGTGAGCCAGGATCTCCAGCCCTTCCGTGTCGTCAACAAAGCGTTCGTGCAACTGCTCCAGGGTCGCCCAGCCGGGAACGCCCTGGTGTCGGTACAGAATCGGCGTATCCCCCGCGACGCTGTGACCGAGGATTACCTCGTCGATATCCGTTTGAGCGAACTTCTTCGGCTTGATCTTGTGTTCCTGCGACGCGCCGAGCAGGTCGTAGAGGAACGCCACGTCGAGTTTGAGGACCTCGATGAATTCGACCAGGCCGCGGTTGGCGATGTTGAGTTCGCCATCGAAGCTGAAGGCTCGCGGGTCGGAATCGCTGCCGAACTCGGCGATCTTGCGGTAGTTGATGTCGCCGGTCAACTCCGTCGAGTCCTGGTTCTTCTCGTCCTTGGGCTGGAACGTGCCGATGCCGACGCGGTCCTTCTCCGACAGGACCAGACGATACACCTTGATCTCGCTGGCGAGCATCGCGATCCAGTCGCCGTCGTACTTCGCCAGCCGTTCATTGAACATGAACCGGCTATACGGGCACAGGTCGCCCTTGATCTGGATCGGGTAGTCGGACTGGGTCTTGCGGCTCTGGTTCATCTGGGCCAGGAAGCTCGGCCGGGCCTCGACCGGGACGAGTTGGAGCGGATCACCGTGCATCGGGTCCTTCAGCCAGGTCCCCTCGGGGCCCTTCCAGGCGAAGGAGAACATCATGCCCTCGTCGGTACGCGAGTACTCCTCCAGGCCACGCTTCAGCAGGCGCGCAATGGTACTCTTGGACGAACCGACCGGACCATGCAGAAGCAGGACCCGGCGTTCGGTTCCGTAGCCGCGGGCGGCCGACTTGAAGGCGTTGACCAACTGCATCAACTGGCGTTCCAGACCGAAGATGCAGTCGCCGTAGCGGTTGGCGAAGTCGAAGAAGAAGCGGTAGCGGGTGATCTTCTCCTTGAACTCGAAGACCTCGTCGGTACCGTGCGTGCAGATCATGTCGTAGAGGCGCTGGTAGGCGGTCCGGCAGACCTCCGGGTTGTCCAGGGCGATATCGAGGTATTCGGCAAACGACCCCTCCCAGTGAATCTTGCGGTAATCGCCGAGATTCTGCTGTTGTTTCAGGGTGTCGAGAATTTCTTTGCTGGCGGACATCGCTGTCACCTCCCTGCTCGGCGGGCATGGCACCGCCGGGATTCGTCGAGACTCAAGACCGGATGGGTGCCGTGGCACACCTCCGGCCGGCTGACCGCTCGGCACCTTCTGAGTTTGTCATGCTCTCCGATGCGAGCCGGCCAGGACGAGAAGAGAAAGAGCGGTCGGGAAGGCGGGTTCGCGGGAAGGTCGCTGCGGCGCGGGCCGTCACGCGGAGGTCGCATCCCATCAGCGTTCGATAGCTGGATGTTGGCCGGGACCAGTGCCGAACTCCATTTCATTCTAGCCGATCGCCGCCAGCCGCGTCAAATGGAGCGCCGGGGCGAGCGGGCTGGCGGACAGGCCTGGTTCGGGCCTCGGTTCATGATCGACACTCTCCCTTGCCAGCATACGCAATCCCGGGGGTTGGCTGTCAAGGCCGGTTTGCCGACTTGCCGACCCGGCCCAGATGCGAGAGTTTGACGATTCTACGCGATCGATCGCCGACTCCGAGGAAGGGGACGGCCGGCTGTGTCGATTCCTCTGGACCTGAGACCCGTGCGGGTGCTACAGGTCACTCCATGTACAGCGCGACGACGCTCCCGCTTCGCGCGTCCAGGAGACTCAAGTATGCGAAATCTGCTGGCCTTCTCGGCGGCGCTGGTGATCACCTTCCTCACCGTCGGCTATTTCCTCAACTGGTATAGCATTAGCACCAATCCCGGCCCGGACGGCCGACGGTCGGTCACCATCGATCTGAATACCAAGAAGATCGGTCAGGACATCCATTCGGGTACGGAGAAGGTCCAGGGAATGCTGGACAAAACGACCAAGGATCAGAACACGGCGACCCAGACTCCGGGCCAGACGGTGCCGGTGACCACGCCCAGCTCGCAGGCCGTCGAGCCCACCGGCTGGTGGACACCGACGAGCCAGCCCAGCCAGCCGGTGCAAAATCAAAATCCGTCTCGGCGGGATCCCCGCTCGGGTGTGCTTCCGCCCGCCGATCCCTGGCAGCAGCCACGACAGTTTCAGGAAGTGCCTCTGACGATCCCGCCAGTCCGGGACCGCTGAGCCGAGAAAAAATGACGACGGCCGCGAGGGACACTTCCTCGCGGCCAGTTCGTTGTCAGTTCACCAGTGGCAGCTTCATCCGGCCGCCGGTAGGCTCCTCGACCTGGAGCGTGCCCTTCTAGCGCTCCTCGTCCTCCCACAGAGCGATCTCTTCCAGCAGGGCATCGACCATCTCGGCCTCCTTGACATGGCGGATGATCTCGCCGCGCTTGAAGATGACGCCCTTGCCGCGACCGGCGGCGATGCCCAGGTCGGCCTCGCGGGCCTCGCCCGGACCATTGACCACGCAGCCGAGGACGCTCACCTTGACCGCCGTCCGCTTGCCGGCCAGTCGGCGTTCCAGTTCCGCGACGATCGCTTCCAGATCGATTTCCAGCCGACCGCAGGTCGGACAGGCGATCAGTTCCGGCTTGCGCACCCGTCGGCCGGTCGCCTGGAGGATGTCGAAGGCGGCGGCCACCTCCGGCACCGGATCGCCGAGCAGGCTGATGCGGATCGTGTCGCCGATGCCGTCGATCAGGATCGCTCCCAGGCCGGCCGCCGACTTGATCACCGCGTAAGGGGCCTTGCCCGCCTCGGTGATACCGATGTGAGTCGGATAGTTGGCCTGTTTCGCGAAGAGGCGATACGATTCCACCGCCGTCCAGACGTCGCTGGACTTGAGCGAGACGATGATGTCGGTATACCCCTCGGCCTCGGCCATCTCGATGTAGCGCAGGGCGCTCTCGACCATGGCCGGCGGACAGGGGTAGCCGTACTTGTCGATCAGGTCCTTTTCCAGGCTGCCGGCGTTGACGCCGATCCGCATCGGCAGGCCGCGTTCCTTCGCCTTGCGAACGACCTGGCGAAAGCGCTCGTCGCCGCCGATGTTGCCCGGGTTGATGCGGATCTTGTCCACCGGATGATCGAGGGCGGCCAGGGCCATCTTGAAGTCGAAGTGGATGTCGCAGATGAGCGGGATGCCGATGCGCGAGCGGATCTGGCCCAGGACGGCGGCGTCCTGCGCCTTGGGCACGGTGACGCGGACCAGCTCGCAGCCGGCCTCCTCGAGCCGGTGGATCTGGGCGACGGTCCCTTCGAGGTCGAAGGTGTCGGTGGTCGTCATCGACTGGACGCGAATCGGGTTGTCGCCGCCGATGATGATGCCGCCGACGTTGACCTCACGGGTCTTGTGTCGGGCGTAGCGTTGCTGGTAAGACATGCCGGCCCTCGCAGGTTGCTCGCGGGCGGGGTATGATCCGTTTCCGTACCGACCGCCCCGCCGTTCGCCCTCAGTCTAGGTAACGATCGTGCCGAGCGTCAAGCCGTGGATGCTCAACGGGTTAACCGCCGGAGTCGCGTTCCGACAACCGGCCCGGATTCAGGAGAGTGAAATGATCCGCGCCGCCACCCCACTGGACATTCCGGTCCTCGTGCAGTTGACCGAGGATACGGCCATGTTCCGTGACTATGAAATCCAGGCCCTGCGTGAGGTGCTGGACGACTACTTCAGCACGAACCAGGCCGGCGGCCATCGTTGTGACGTGTGGCAGGCGACCGGCGAACCGATTCTCGGCTACACCTATTTCGCCCCGGCGGCGATGACGGAGGGGACATGGTATCTGTACTGGATCGCCGTCCGCGCCGAGCGGCAGGGTAAGGGACTGGGCTCGCGCCTGCTCGTCCACGTCGAGGACGCGATCCGCTCGGCTGGGGGGCGCGTGTTGTTCATCGAGACGTCGTCGCTGCCGATCTACGAGCCGACCCGACGGTTCTACCTCAAGAATGGCTACGAGGTGAACGGCCAGCTGCGCGACTTCTATCGGGACGGCGATGACATGGTCGTCTTTCGCAAGCGATTGTGAGTTCGCCCCTGAAAAAGACGGCTGCCATGCTCGACAATCGGGCCGTGGAAGGTTACGCTGCAAGAGTCCCGATCATCTTCTCGAACCCAGCCGCGAGAATCGAGTATGGGCCGAAAGAAAGCCTCCCCGGCCGAGACGTCATCACCAACCGCCGCCCCGTCCTTTTCCCTGAGTCCCGGCGTGACTCCGGCGACGGCTCGCACACGGCTCCTTCAACTGATCCTGAGCGGGCCCGACGGCGTCGAGATCTGGAACGGCCTGGAGCCCGCCACGCGCCGCCTGGCCGATCACTTCCGCAAGGTCGATCTCACCGACGCGAAGCTCCGCCGCATCATCCTGACCGGCCTCGACTTCAGCGGCTCGCGGTGCGACAAGGCTTCGCTGATCGAGGCGAAGCTCGACTATGCCGACTTCCGCAATGCCAGCCTGCTCAACGCCAACCTGCGAGCGGCCGACCTCTGCTGTGGCAAGTTTGGCAACGCTCGCTTCGACGGGGCCAAACTCCGCGACGCCTCGCTCCGAGTGGCGAACTTTCACAGCACGAGCTTTCGCAATGCCGACCTGACCGGGACCGACCTGAGCCACGCCGACCTGTGCGGGGCCGACCTCTCCGGAGCGACCATTGAGAACACCACCTTTGAGAAGGCGAGTTACGATGCCGTCACGCTCTGGCCGCGCGGCTTCAAACCGACCGAAGACATGATCCGCGTCGGCCCGACGGATGACATCGTCCCGGCCGCCCCGCGCCTGTCGGCATCATGCCCGGCCGGCGAGATTGACATCGGTACATTCGTCAAGCGTCTGGAGAGCCGCGTTGGCAAGTCGGGAGCCGGAGAACGTGTCC
>CAYYJM010000016.1:13963-23020 GCA_964471755.1 uncultured Alcaligenaceae bacterium | reverse complement strand
GGCTGTTGGCCCGCGTGGAAAACGATCAGGTTCTCGGTGTCGTCAAGAGCCAGAACGACGACGACCCGGCCGCGGTCTATTCGTGTCAGCTGACATCGACGGGCCACTACGATTGTTACAGCCCGAAGCTGCCAGTCTGTGGCGGCATGAGGTATGGCGGGCCGTGCAAGCATCTGCTGGTACTGATTATCGGCCTGGTTCGTTCCGGCGAACTCGACGCGACGACGGCTGACTGGTGGATCAGCCAGACGAAGAAGACGCATCGGCGAACGGATGAGGAGTCGCTCTACGAGACGCTCCTTCAATATAAAGGAGCCCAGGCCGGCGAGATCGACTGGCGGCCGACCGAGACGGTGCCTGAGGATTACTACGCGCTGTGACCCGGAAAGCGAGCCGAGAAAATATGGATCAAATCACCGCCGCCGCCGAGTATCTCTTCGACCTGCGTCAGACGCGGCGTCCGGTCGCGGCGTTGCCCGACGACGTTGTGCCGCGCTCGCTCGCCGAGGGCTATCAGGTGCAGGAACTGCTCGATCGCAAACTGCTCGCCCAGAGCGGCGGCCGACCGATCGGCTACAAGATCGCCTGCACCAGCGAACTGGCCCAGAAGGCCCTCGGCGTCGAGGCCCCGTTCTTCGGCGTGCTGATGTCGCACACGACCTCTCGCGGCCCGGCGACGCTGCCCGGCTCGGCGTTCACCGTGCGCTGTGCCGAGGCCGAGTTCGGCTTCGCCATGGCCGACGACGTACCGGCCGGGCCGACCTACACGGCCGAGACGATCAAGCCGTTCATCGCCACGGTCATCCCGTCGATCGAGATCGTCGATCACCGCTACCTCGACTGGAAGACGGTCGGGGCACCGTCGCTGCTGGCGGACAACGCCATCCACGGCTGGTGGGTCGAGGGCGAGCCGGTCGCCGACTGGCGTGACATCGATTTCGCAGCGTATCCGACGGCGCTGATCGTGAACCAGGATCGGAAGTTCGTCGGCAGCGGGGCGGCGGTCCTGGGCAATCCACTCAACGTCGTCGCCTGGCTGGCGAACGAGTTGCCGAAATTCGGTCGGCGTCTGAGCGCCGGCGACAAAATCACGACGGGCCTGACGACGGACGTCTACCTGGCGAAACCGGGTGACCATCTCGTCGCCGATTTCGGGCGACTGGGGCGAGTCGAACTCACGTTCGATGCGTCCGGTGCGGAGGGACGTTGCTGACAACGTTAGCCCGACGCGCCAGCGAGGGATGAACCTTCCGGGATTCGTAGCGTGTGGGCGAGGGGCAAATGCGTCCGACAACGTTAGCGAGGGATGAACCTTCCGGGATTCGTAGCGTGTGGGCGAGGGGCAAATGTATCCTTCGCTTGCGCTTCAGGCTAACTTCGCCCCGTGAGGGATGAACCTTCCGGGATTCGTAGCGTGTGGGCGAGGGGCAAATGTATCCTTCGCTTGCGCTTCAGGCTAACTTCGCCCCGCGATGGTTCACTTCGATGCCGGCAGCCGCCGATCGAGCTGTGGTTCGCCCGGACGCAGATCCTTCTGATGCGCCGCGATCAGCGTGGCGATCCTCGCCAGTACCTCGGGATGATCTGCGGCGACGTTCCGCTTCTCGCTCGGGTCATGACCCAGATGGTACAGTTCCGGCGTCTCATGCTCGACCGCCCTGTCCGGGCCGTAGCCTGATCGAGTGATCAGATGAGCCTTCCACGGTCCCTGTCGGACGGCGAAGAGCTTCGTGCCGCGATAGTAGAACATCGTCTCACGCGGTGACGGCCCCTTGCCGAGCAGCACCGGCGTGATGTCCACGCCATCGACGACTCGGTCGGCCGGCACATCGCCACCGGCGAGCTTGATGGCCGTCGTGTACAGGTCCATCGTGCAGGCGAGATCCTGGGTCGTCACGCCGGCCGGGACCGTGCCCGGCCACCAGGCGATGCCGGGGACGCGCATGCCGCCCTCCCAGGTACTTCCCTTGCCTTCGCGGAGCAGACCCGCCGAGCCGCCCTGATCGCCGAAGGTCAGCCAGGGACCGTTGTCGCTGCTGAAGAAGACGAGCGTGTTCCGCTCGCGTTTCTCCTCGCGCAGCGTCTTGAGAATCTCGCCAACGCTCCAGTCCACCTCCTCAACCACATCGCCGAACCGGCCGCGTGGGCTCTTGCCGGCGAAGTCCTTCGAGGCGAACAGCGGCACGTGCGATGTCGTGTAGGGCAGGTAGAGAAAGAACGGCTTCGTCTTGCTCGCCCGGATGAACGCGATCGCCTCGCTGGTGTAGCGTTGCGTCAGGGTGTGCTGCTCGGCGGGCCGTTCGATCTCCTTGTCGTTGCGGAGCAGCGGCACGTTCCAGTATTCGAACTTCGGCTCGGCGAACGCGGCCCGCCCCTTCGGCGCGAGGTCGGCCCGCCGGTCCATGTCGTTCGAGTAGGGGACACCGAAGTACGAGTCGAAGCCCTGCTTCGTCGGCAGGAACTCGGGCCGATGGCCGAGATGCCATTTCCCCACGCAGGCGGTGGCATACCCCTTCGCCTTCAGGGCCTCGGCGAGCGTGATCTCCGACGCTGGCAGACCGCCGGCCGAGTCCGGGAACAGGACTCGTCGCGTATCGGAGGTCATGCCGGTGCGAATGGGAAGCCGGCCGGTGAGCAGGGCGGCCCGGCTCGGCGTGCAGACACAGGCGGCGGCGTAGAAACTGGTGAACTTCATCCCCTCGCTGGCCATGCGGTCGAGGTTCGGCGTGCGGATCGTCGGATGACCGTAGCAGCCAAGGTCGCCATAGCCGAGATCGTCGCAGAAGAGGATCACCACGTTCGGTGGGTCAGCGGCGCGAGCCGGGGCCGTCGCGGACAGCAGCAGCCCGAGGATGGCCAGGAGGAAGCGTGGCATGTCAGTGTCTCGTCGTTGAAGAGGAGCGAGTGCCTGGGGAGGAACTTACGCGGCACTCTGGCGACTGGCCACCAATCGAGCCACAATGAACGAGAGGCTCGCCCGTGGTCGCCGCGAGGAGGGTATGCCGATGACAGCCGAACGTCACGAGGAGAAGGCCGTGCGCATCGAGAAGGACGCCCTGGGCCCGGTCGAGGTGCCGGACGATCGTCTGTGGGGAGCCCAGACCGAGCGGGCCCGGCAGAACTTCCCCATCGGCCAGGGGCGGTATCGCTGGGGCCGGGAGGTGATCCGAGCGCTCGGCCTGGTCAAGAAATGCGCCGCCCTGGCGAACGGCGAACTGGGTCAGTTGCCGCCCGAGAAGGTCGAACTGATCGTCCGGGCGGCTCAGGAGGTGATCGACGGCCGACTCGATGACGAGTTCCCGCTCGGCGTCTGGCAGACCGGGTCCGGCACACAAACCAACATGAACGCCAACGAGGTGATCGCCAACCGAGCCATTCAACTCGCCGGCGGCGTCGTCGGCTCGAAGAAGCCGATCCATCCCAACGACGATGTCAACCGCAGTCAGTCGTCGAACGATTTCTTCCCGACGGTGATGCACGTCGTCACCGTCGAGCAGATCCACGCCGTTCTCCTGCCGGCCGTGCGCGGCCTGCGGCAGACGCTCGACGGCAAGGCGACGGCGTTCGCCCGGATCGTCCTGGTCGGCCGAACCCACTTGCAGGACGCGACGCCGATCACACTCGGCCAGGTCATTTCCGGCTGGGTGGCGCAACTCGACGACGCTCTGACCACGATCGACCGGATGCTGCCGGGCGTCTACGCCCTGGCTCTGGGCGGCACGGCGGTCGGGACGGGGCTGAACGCTCCGCCGAACTTCGGCGCGGTCGTGGCGAAGCAGATCGCCACGGCGACGGGTAAGCCGTTCGTCTCGGCCGCGAACAAGTTTGCCGCTCTGTCGGCACACGATGCCCTGGTGAACGTCTCGGCGGCCCTGCGTACCCTGGCCGGGGCGCTGATGAAGATCGCCAACGATGTTCGCTGGTACGCCTGTGGTCCGCGGGCCGGCTTCGCCGAGCTGAAGATTCCGGAGAACGAGCCGGGCTCGTCGATCATGCCGGGGAAGATCAATCCGACGCAGTGCGAGGCCCTGACGATGATCGCCGTCCAGGTTTTCGGCAATGATCACGCCGTGGCCTTCGCCGGCTCGCAGGGCAACTTTCAGCTCAACGTCTTCAAGCCGGTGCTGCTGCACAACCTGCTCGAATCGATCCGCCTGCTCGGCGAGGGGACGGCGACGTTTGATGTGGAGTGCGCCCGAGGCATCGAGGCGAACGAGCGCCGCATTCGCGAGCATCTCGATGGCTCGCTCATGCTGGTGACGGCCCTGAACCCACACATCGGCTACGAGAAGGCCGCAGAGATTGCGTTGAAGGCGTACCACGAGGGCCGAACGCTGCGCGAGGCGGCGTTGCAACTCGGGTACGTCACGGCGGAAGAGTTCGACAACTGGGTTCGGCCGGCAGCGATGACACATCCGGCTCAGTAACGACGCCAGGACGGTCTGTCTGACCGTCCTGACGTATCAGTAGGACTCCTCGGCGTTGGCTTCGGGAATCTGATCCGGCTTCGTGGCGATCATTTCCTGGATACGCTGCATTTTGACGCCGACGAACAGGACGTTCTTGACGAGGAACGCCGCCTTGCGAGCCCCGGTCGTGGCGATTTCCATGTCGCCCGATCCCAGGCCCAGAATCCAGTGTCGGAACAGATCGTTCCGCAGTTTGTTGATCGACAGGCCGATGGTATCGTAGACCTGTTCGCCACTGCCGAACACCTGATGATGGATCATCTGTCCGGGCCGGAAGGTCCAGTATTCCAGCCGGTCGTAGATGAAGAAAGAGATCAGCCAGAGAATGAGGACGGCCGTTGAGAAGAAGACGTAGAAGCCAAGATTCATGAAGATGGCCAGGTGCCCCATTGCCTTGATGATGGGGTTCCAGAGGTCGAAGTAGGCGAAGGCGAACGTCAGGCCGAGAATGACGGTAATCACCAGAAACGAGGCGATGCCACGCACGGTGAGATTCGTCATCAGAATGACGAGGACGAAGACAACGGTAAAGATCACACCAAGACTGCCGCTGGGATTGATGAGAACTTCCTTCACAACGCCGTCGTTCTCGAAGACGTACGGCTTTCCCTGCCAGGATGTCAACAAGGCCATGATGTATCCCATTATCCATACTGTCCACCAGTAGAACAGGCCCGAGTGTCCGAACACGACGAGAACGCGCTCCTGGCTCGGTTCGGATGCGACACTGCCGGGTTGTTGGGTCTGGGTCGTACTCATGACAGGTTCCTCCTCATTGCCGGAGCATATCGGACCCTGATGAGGTAGAATCGCAAGTTTCGTGCCACGAGCGGAGATTGGGACGGAGAATGATCTACGGTACGCCAGTTGCTCGTGAGAACAATGCCCCTCTCCTGGCGAGGGATCGGGGGCAAAACTTCTTGCGAGGAGGCAGTACGATGTTACGACTGGCACTGCTCTTTCTGGTGATCGCGATCATCGCCGGGATCTTCAACCTGAGTCCCATCGCGCCGGGGTTGATCTCGATCGCCCAGGTGGTGTTCTTCATTTTCCTGGCGCTGTTCCTGCTGGCGATGCTGTTCAGCGTCTTTCAGGGCCGGCCGAATGATTCGGTATAGCCCGCGCAATCCGGTGCGCGAGCGGAGGAATGTCATTGCTCGCGATCCCGCCGGCGGCACGAACCGTTACTTCTTCGGACGGTTGACCTTCTCCCAGGGTTGAACGCCGGCGTGAGCAGCCCATTTCTCCCACCGGCCGGCCAGATCCTTCACCCGATCCGGCATCGATCCGGCCAGATCTCGCGACTCCACGCGGTCGGTCGCAAGGTCGTACAGTTCCCACGGTTGGCCGTACTTCGCGACGAGTTTCCAGTCGCCGACGCGGATGGCGCGATTGCCTTCATGCTCCCAGTAGATCGCGTCGCGCTCGATCGCCTGGTTGACGAACGCGGGCCGCAGACTGCGGCCTTCGAGTGGGGTCGCCTCCTTGCTGCCGGGATACTTCGAGTCGCTGACATCCACACACGTCGCCATGATGTCGATGAGGTGACCGGGTTGTTTGCGCAACTCGCCACGGGCGGCGATCCCTTTCGGCCAGTGGACGATGAGTGGCGTTGAGATGCCGCCTTCGTGGACCCAGTGCTTGTATTCGCGGAAGGGCGTATTGCTGACATTCGCCCAGGCTCGACCGTAGCCGACGTAGGTGTCATACGGTCCCGGCATCACGTTGGGTCCCTGGCGGACTGGGTAGCCATCGCGAGTCTGGGGCGGAACCAGCGCGGCGGGGAGTGCCTCGAGTGGTATTGGTTTCCGTGTTGGCTTGTCGGTTCGTGGACCGTCTTCGCGGTTGGCGATCTTGTTTCGACCCATCGGTTCCGCACAACCGCCGTTGTCTTGCAGGAAGAAGATCAGGGTGTTGTCGAGTTGGCCGGAGCGTTTCAGTTCGGCCACGACTCGGCCGATGCCCTGGTCCATGCGATCGATCATGGCGGCGTAGACTTCCATGCAGGCGATCTCACGCGGTTTGTTCTTGACCTTGTCCCAGTCCCCGGCCATCGGCGATTGACCCTGTTGCCGATCGATCAACCCCAACCGTGCGGCCTTCTCCAGGCGAGCCTTGCGGATTGCTTCGTAGCCGGCGTTGTACTTCCCCTTGTACTTCGCGATGTCCTCAGGCAGGGCGTGCATCGGCCAGTGAGCCGTGGTGTAGGTCAGGTAGAGAAAGAAGGGTTTGTCGTGGTGTTCCTTCGTGTGATCCGCGAGAAAACCAACGGCATGATCGGTAATGGCATCGGTGAAGTAATACGTCTTCGGCTTGTATTCGGGATCGGCGTAGGGAGAGATGAGTGTGTTGCCCCGACAGAGGGTCCACGGGTCGTAGAAGCTACCGCCGCCGCTGACCATGCCGTAGAAGCGATCGAAGCCACGCTGGAGCGGCCAGTTGTGTTTTGGCCCGTCCTTGGCGATGTGATGGGTGACGTGCCATTTCCCTGCGGCATAGCAGCGGTAGCCGGTTGGTTTCAACACCTCGGCGATGGTGCGGCACTGTTTGTTGAGATCGCCCCGGTAACCATCAAAGCCGCGATCGTCGGTCATGTGGCCGATGCCGGCCTGGTGGGGATAGAGCCCGGTCAGGAGACTGGCCCTGGTCGGACAGCATCGGGCGGTGTTGTAGAACTGCGTAAATCGCAGCCCACCGGCGGCCAGCGCGTCGAGGTTCGGCGTGGCGATCGCGCTGCCGTAGCAACCGAGGTCGCTGAAGCCCATGTCGTCGCCCATGATGACGACGATGTTCGGAGGGGCTTCCGCCGCCGCCAGTGGAGCGGCCGGAAGTATCAGTGTCAGAATGAGCAGACTGGCGCTTGGAAGCCGGCGAATGCCACAGATCATGACGCGGTTCCTTGTTCGAGTGGACGGGAGATCGCCATCGAGACTGGATGCTACCGCCAGAGTGGGTCGGCGGCCACCGTCAACTTCGGATTCAAGGATCGGAAACGGTTCTGGAAGCCCCCGCCCCTGTACTCAGGGGTGAGGTCTGGGGTGAAGAGTCTGCGTCTTTCCTGGCTGTCGAGGCACGCTCGGGTGTTAGCCGGTCAGGGGCGTCCTTCCCGGAACCGGTAGCCGTAGCCGCGGACCGTTTCGATCAGATCGGTCGAGTCGAGTTTCTTTCGCAAGGTCTTGATGTGGACGTCAATGGTACGCTCCAGGACGATGGCCGCTTCGCCGATGGCGGCATCCATCAACTGACCGCGCGAGAAAACCCGCCCCGGTTGACGAAGCAGACACTCCAACAACCGAAACTCTGTCGGTGTCAGATCGAGCGGACGCCCTTCGACCGACGCCAGGTGTCGGAGTCGGTCGATCCGCACGCCGAGATGGTCCATGACGTCGGCAGCGCTGGCCTCCACTTCACGGCGACGATGCATGGCTTTAATTCGTTGCACCAGCACCTTGACACTGAACGGTTTGGTGACGTAATCGTCCGCCCCAAGCGAAAAACCAACCATCTGATCGGTCTCCTCGGCTTTGGCCGTCAGCATCAGGATCGAAATGTTGCGGGTACGTTCGCCCGCTCGTAATTCCTGACAGACATCCAGACCATTGAGGACGGGTAGCATCAGGTCGAGGATGATAAAGTCGGGCAGGAGCGTCTGGGCCTTCCGCAACCCTTCCTTGCCGTCGTGGGCAACGATGGTTTCGTAACCCTCACGCTGGAAGTTATAGGTGAGGATGTTTGTCAGGGCCTGTTCATCTTCGATGATGAGAATGCGCTGTGGGGGCATGTTACGGGCTCCTCATTCTTTCCCCTCGATGACCTCGTCCCGCCTCTATTCACTTGTAGCACAGAATCATGTAGATTGGGTGAAGAACGGGTGAAGTTCACGCGACAGGTCCTCGGGGCAGGTGGATGGAGAATGTAGACCCCTGGCCCAGCTGACTGGTCGCGTGGATGGTTCCGTGCATGGCCTGGACCAGATGTTTGACGATCGACAACCCGAGGCCGGTACCACCCACTTCCCGCGAGCGTGCCTTGTCCACGCGGTAAAAGCGCTCGAAGATGCGAGGCAGGTCCTGCTCGGGGATGCCGATGCCGGTATCCTCGACATCCAGACAGGCCAACTCGGCAGATAACCTCCAGCGCACCCGAATGCGGCCGCCGGGGGGAGTGTATTTCAGGGCGTTGTCCACCAGGTTGTCGAGGATCTGGTGAAGGACTTCCTCGTCGGCCCAGGCAGTGAGTTCCGGCAAGACACCCTCCGAATCGGGAGGTACCGCCTCCAGGACCTGGGAGTTCGCCTCGGCCCGGGCGCGGTGCCGCTCCAGGCAGACCCTGACCAGCGGTTCGAGAGACACCGCCTGAAAGGCATACGCTTCGGTTCCGGACTCGATACGGGCCAGACTGAGCAGATCGAGAATGAGGGCGTGCAGACGCTCGGCCTGTTCGGCGATCCGTTGCAGGAATGGAACCCGGTGTTCCGGATCCTCGACGGCCCCTTCAAGCAGGGTTTCGACGTATGCCTTGATGACCGAAAGCGGCGTCTTGAGTTCATGCGACACGTTGGCGACAAGCTCCCGGCGCAGACGCTCTA
>CAYYJM010000016.1:9524-13953 GCA_964471755.1 uncultured Alcaligenaceae bacterium | reverse complement strand
GGTCAGGCTTTGAGCCTCCGGACTGGGCCAGGTCAGCTCTTCCTGACAGGGCTCCGGTTCTGACAGGGCTCTCCGAACAATGTCTTGCAAGGAGTGCTGGCGGACGACTTCCCAGAGTCGGCGACCGGTCGCCGACTGAGGGCCGAATCCCAGGAGTTGCGCCGCTCGCTCATTGGCGAAGAGGATACGCTGCTCGGCGTCGATGGCCACGACCCCCTCAACCATTCCGCTGAGGATCATCCGCAGCAGTTGCTGATCTTCCGCCAACTGCGCGAACTGAGCCGCCAGACGCTGGCTCATCTCATTGAACGAGTTGGCCAGCGTCCCGACTTCGTCGCGGCCGGCCGCGTAAACCTTCAGGCCGTAGTGGCCGGCCGCGATGCGCTGCACGCCCGTCGTGAGTTCCTGGAGCGGTCGGGTGACGTGCCGCGCCAGCCAGAGAGTCAGGGCCAAAGCGGCGAGAGCTGTCCCGGCCGCTGCACTGCCGACGACCCGACGCAGCCAGGCCGATTGTTCCTCGACCCTGTCCAGCGGCAAGGCGACGCGGACGTAAGCGACCGGGCGACAATCGTCATCGGCACGCAGCACCACGTACATCGTGGCCCGGTTCAGCGTGCTGCTGAACCGGGTGGCGGCACCGAACCGCGACTCTTTCGCGGTTCGGACTTCGGGGCGGTCGGCGTGATTTTCCATCGCTGCGGGGTTTTCTTCCGTGTCAACCAGGACCTGGCCGCCCTCGCCGAGCAAGGTGATGCGCGTGGCAATTTCCTGGTGCAAGGCCTCGACCCGCTTTTGCAGCAGGGGAGCCTGTTCAGCTAGCCGGTCACGGACCACTTCGCGAACGAGGATGGCCTTGCTGCGAAGGTCGTCTTCGACCTGACTCAGGTAGTGTTGTTCCACACGACTGACGATCACCACCCCAAGCAGGCCGATCACCGAGAGCAAGAGTACGCCGTAACTGACAAACAGTCGCCAGAACAGAGACGAACGCCACATCGTTTCCTCGTGCGCTGCACGCCTCCACTCGACTCCCGCCGGTCCGCCGGGCGAGCCGCCTCGGCCATCTGGCGGTGGGGCCTGTTCCGACCTCCTCTGCTGTTGTATGCCGATGCGAGAAGGACAGACCACGCCTAATCTCGCTAGCTCATCGCCTACTCTTGATGTGCGGCCGCGCCCACCTGTGGGTTTCCGAGATCGACCGGGGATTCTGGCCGGTTCTTCGGGTATACTCGGCGCAACGCGATGGCTCCCGCCGGATGCGATCCTACCGGACTCGAAGGGTGTAACGATGCTGACCATCTCCACCAGTTCGCCCGGCCTGAGCCGTCGGGACTTTCTGTCGGTCGGCAGCCTCGGCCTGGGCGGCCTGACCCTGGCGTCACTGCTCGCCGGTCGTGGCCAGGCTGGCGAGACGAACGACCTGGTCCGCAATCGCTCGGTCATCTGGCTCTTTCAGCAGGGCGGGCCGAGCCAGTTCGAGACGTTCGACCCCAAGCCGGACGCTCCCGAAGGCATCCGCACCGTCACCGGGACTATCCAGACGACTCTGCCCGGCATCCTCTTCGGCGACCGCATGGCGAAGTTGGCGAAGTTGGCCCATCGGCTGACGATCGTCCGCTCGTTCCAGACGAACAACGCCGGCCACAACCTTCAGCCGCTGGTCGGCCCGGACACGCTCAACGCCACGGCCGGGGCCCTCTACTCGCGAGTCGTCGGCGCGACGCGGCCCGACACCGGTCTGCCGACGCACACGGTCCTCTTCCCGGAAGCCGTTTGCAAGGATGTTCTGAAGGGTCGGGCTCGGGGCGACATCGCCGCGACCGGCTCGCTTGGAGCCGTCAACGCGCCGTTCATCCCGGGTTCGGGCGGGCAGCTTCAACAGAATCTGCGGCTGAACGTCCCGAAGGAACGTCTCACCGATCGGCAGGATCTCCTCGGCGAACTGAACCGCCTCAGCCGACAAATCGATGACGCCGATCCCGGCACGATCGATGATCTTCAGAAGCAGGCCTACGGCGTCCTGCTCGGCGGTGGCGTCGCCGACGCCCTGGATCTGTCGAAGGAAGACCCGAAGACGCTGGCCGCTTACGATACGCACTCGCTTGCTGGCAAGGCGGACGCCTGGAACAAGGCGAAACGCGGCAAGGCCGGCCTGTACACGGGCCACTCGCGCGCCATCGGCAAGCAACTGCTCCTAGCCCGTCGACTGTGCGAGGCCGGCTGCGGCTTCGTCACCATCCACACCGGCTACGATGGCGTCTGGGACATGCACGCCGACGGCAACAACCTGAACATGACCGACGGCATGGACGCGGTCGGCCCGGCCTTCGACCACGCCGTCGCCGCCTTCATTGCGGACGTCGAGGCTCGCGGCCTGTCGGATCGAATCCTGCTGGTCTGCTGCGGCGAGATGGGTCGGACGCCGCGGGTCAACAGGAACGTCGGTCGTGACCACTGGGCGAAGCTGGCACCGCTGCTGCTGTACGGCGGTGGCATCCCGGCCGGCCAGGTCATCGGCCGATCGAACCGCGACGGCGGCGAACCGGCCGGCGACAACCTGACGCCGAAACACCTCGTCTCGACGCTGCTGCATGCACTGTTCGACGCCGGCAAACTGCGTGTCGAGGCGAGTCTGAAGGAGGTCAGCCGGCTGGCGGAACATCCGCCGATTCCGGGGCTGTTCTGATCGCGCCGGATGGACGGTGGACGGCGAACTACTTGCCGCCCACCGTCAGCCACAGGTCGGCCGTGGTTGTCCCGAGATCCGCCAGCGCGGCGGCCGCATCTCGGGGCTGATCCAGGCCCGTGCCCTGGCCGACGATCCGAAAGGCTCCGCTCGGCCCGGCTTTCTCCGCAGTCAGTCGCAGTGTCAGCGTCTTGTCATCCGGCTTGGCCGGCTTCAGCATCGTCGCCGAGACACCGGCGGACAGGTTCATCGCCGAGAGTTGGATCAAGCCGGTGAAGCCGTTCCGCCGGGTCACGGTCACGATTACATCGGTCGGCTTGCCGGGCGTGACTTGCAGGCGATCGGCCGGGACGCTCAGAGTGAAGCCCGGTTCCGGCGGCGTGATCCGCAGACGATACCAGTAGCGCGGGCCACCGCCACGATACAGATCCGACAACTCGACACGATGCAGACCGTCTTCCTTCGGCGTGATGGTCAGCGTGGGATCCTGGCCGGATTTGGCCGGCTCGCCCCGGATGATCTGCTTGCCGGCCGGGTCGAACACGCGCAGCAACGGCGTCAGTTCACTGTCGATGCCATCGGCCTCGATCTGGATGACCAGCGACTTCCCCTTGATCGCCCGGAAGGGCAGGGCAGCCACCTGCCCCGGACGATCGAGCCGGCCACTGACCGTGAACGGCGGGGCCTGTTCCTTGAACCCATCGGCCAGCACGCACGGATGCGGTTCGAGTCGCACGCTCGCCGTCCCGGCCAACGCCGGATGCCAGAGGACGGCCTCATCGCCGGTCGCGGTCGGCACCGGCACCCGCTTCGCCGACTCGGGAATGTTCGAGCCGATCAGTTCCACCGTTCCCGGCGCACCTCGCGGCACGGCCAGCGGCCAGGCGTGTTCGACGAAGCCGGCCGTCGTCAGTGTCAGTCGATAGACAAAGGTGTCGCCGCCGGCGAAACCGATGGTGGAATTCGGCGTCGTCGGGAAGGCGAAGATGCGAACGATGAACGTCCCATTGGCCGGGGCCGTGAACGTGAGACGCGGATCGAGGCCGAGAACGTCGTTGCTCTGCGCCAGGACGAAGCCATCGGCGCTGGTCACCTGGAGAACGCCGTCCATCGGCGATTTCAACGTCTGGTCGGCGAGACACGACGCTGTCAGCGTCTGGCCCTTCGTCAGTTTCACGGCGAAGCAATCGACATCGCCCGATTTGCCCAGGCGACCGTTGAGTACCGCGCCGGCCGGTTCGATGCCCTGGGCGCGAGCGGGGTCGTCGTTCGGTTCCTTCTCCTGGATCTCAGGCAGGATGCCGACCACGAACGGCCGGAGGCTGCTGGCCCCTTGTTTGTCATGCAGACGCAGCCAGGCGATGCCCGGCGTGGCGTCCGGTGCGACGCGAACCGTGAGTGTCCCCTTCTTCTTGCCGGCCTGGGCCGTCACGCCCGGATGGCTCGACCAGACCTCGACCGGCCAGGCGTCGAACGAACCGGCGACGACCGCCTCGACGGTCGTACCGCGCTGGCCCCCCGCCGGGAACAGGTGCGTGGCACTCGGCGGTGCTGCGTGGACGACCGGGACGCTCAGGATGATCCCGATCAGGGCAACCGTCCTCATCCCATCAACTCCTGAATCGTCGTCGGGTCGCTGACCAGGCCCGTCGGCCGGCCGGTCGGCGTGTAGAGGATCTTGGCCGGGTCGATGCCGAGCTTCGTGTAGATCGTCGCGGCGAAACTCTCCGGCGACAGGACACG
>CAYYJM010000016.1:0-9514 GCA_964471755.1 uncultured Alcaligenaceae bacterium | reverse complement strand
CCCCGACGATCTGGCCGCCCGGCGTGCCACCGCCGGCGAACAGGACCGACATCGCGTTGGACCAGTGGTCGCGGCCGGAGTCCTTGTTGATCTTCGGTGTCCGACCGAATTCGCCCAGGGCGATGACCAGCGTCGAATCGAGCAGGCCGCGCTGGTCCAGATCGGCGATCAGGGCGGCGACCGTGGCGTCCCAGTCCGGCAGTCGCTTCTTCAGCGTCTCGAACAGCTTGGTGTGATGATCCCAGCCGCCATCGTAGAGGGTGATGAAGGGCACGCCCGCCTCGACGAGTCGCCGGGCGAGCAGGGCCCGCTGACCGAAGGCGCTGCGGCCGTAGGAATTGCGAATCGCCTCCGGCTCGCGGCTCAGATCGAAAGCCGCCTGCGCCTCGGTCGAGCGCATCAGGTCGGTCGCCTGCTGATAGTGTTCATCGAGGGCCGCGGCCGGATCGCCAGCGGAGCGGTCGAGGATGCGCTGGAGCCGATCGACCTCGCCGCGCAGTTGGGCTCGGCCGATGAAGCGGTCACCGGTCAGGCCGACCGGCAGGGCCACGTCGCGCACGCGGAAGCCCGGCGAGTTCGGATTGTCCGCGACGACGAACGGAGCGTACTTCGCGCCGAGGAAGTTCGGGCCGCCCGAACGCGACATCTGCGGCATCGAGAAGTAGGCGGGCAGGCCGGCCGGTGCGCCGCGCTCGTGGGCCGTCACCGAGCCGAGGCTCGGGTGGAAGCTGACGAACGCCCCACAGCCGACCGGGATGCGCGGCGGCGCTCCAGTCATCATGTAGTGGTTGCCGGCTCCGTGGTTGCCCTGGTTGTGCTGAATCGATCGGACGACGGCCAACTTGTCCGAGAGCGCGGCGAGCCGGGCCATGTGTTCGGAGAAGGCGATGCCGGGCGTCTTGCCGGCGACGGTCTTGAACTCGCCGCGGTATTCAACCGGGGCGTTCGGTTTCGGGTCGAACGTCTCGTAGTGCGTCGGGCCGCCGTCCATCCAGATGAGGATGCAACTCCGCGCCGCGAACGGCCGCTTGCGCGTGGCGTCGCTGGCGGCGCGCGCTTCCAGGGCCGTCGCCAGGCCGCCGCCGAGCAGCGTGCCCAGTCCCAGTTGCAGGCAATCCCGGCGTGTCAGCGTCATGAGTCGTTCTCCGTCTTCATTTAGCCGCCGGCTTGCCGGCGGTGCCTGAGAAGACCGCCGGCAAGCCGGCGGCTAAATGAGTCAATCGTTGAACACAAACTCCGGCGTGTTGATCAGCACCCAGAGTAGATCCTCGGCCGCCTCGCGTCGTTTTGTTCCGGGCCGATCGAACCAGCGCAGGCACGCCTTCGCCTCCTCGGTGGTCGGCTTCCGACAGTACGCCAGCAGGTACAATTCCTCGACGATCTCCGCGTTCGAGAGTTTGCCGGCCGTCAGTTTCGCCACCCGGCCGTCGCTGGCCGTCACCTTGCGATGCAGGTTCGGCGAATTCATCAGGTGCAGGGCCTGCACGACGGTCGTGTCGGGCATCCGTTCGCAGGGCGGGTCCTGGTTCGGGTCCGGTCGGCCGAAACTGTCCAGGAAAATCGACTGCGCCCGGGCCGTCCAGAGTTCCATGGCTCGCGAGCCCGGCGGCATGGCGGAAAACGACTCGGGCACGCCGGTAATGTCGCTGACTGCGTCGAGCAGCACCTCGGCCCGCAGCCGCTGGCGATAGTGCCGGGAGTAGTTGCGCGTGTCGCTCACGTTCCGATCGCCGGGCAGCGATGACAGGCCGTAGACATGCGACGTGGCGATCTGCCGCAGCAGGTGCTTGAGATCGTAGCCGTGCTTGCGGAAGTCATCGGCCAGGGCGTCGAGCAGCGGCCCGTTACTCGGCGGATTCGTCGCGCGCAGATCGTCCACGGGATCGACCATGCCGCGGCCCATCAGGTCGGCCCAGACGCGGTTGACGATCACTTTCGCGAAGTACGGGTTGTCCGGCGAGGTGACCCAGGCGGCGAACACCTCGCGCGGATCGTCCTCAGCCTTCACTTCCGCCTTGCCGAACAGTGGTCGAGGCGGCAGCACCTGGCCGGTGAGCGGATGCTTGACCGTGCCGGTCGCGGCCAGGGTGATCATCTCCTCGCCGCCGGAGATGGGCGGTGACAGGCCGGTCCCCTTTCGACCGATCCGGGCGAAGTAGGCCGACAGGCTGAAGAAGTCGTCCTGGCTCCAGACCTCGAACGGATGGTGGTGGCAACGGGCGCAGTCGAGCCGGATGCCGAGGAACAGCTGGCTGACCATCGTCGTGATCTCGGCCGGCTCACGTCGATCGCGGAACAGGACCGTCGCCCCGTTGCGGAAGGTGCTGCCCTGAGCGGTGAGCAATTCGCGAACGAAGACGTCGTACGGCTTGTTCTTGCGGAAGCTGTCGCGCAGCCAGGCGTCGAGGTTGAAGACGGCCTTGATACCGACGCGATATGGATTCGGCCGCAGGAGGTCGGCCCACTTGTTCGCCCAGAAATCGGCGTACTCCGGTCGGGTCAGCAGCCGATCGATGAGGGCCGCCTTCTTCTCGGCGAGCGGTCGGGTATCGGCCAGGAAGGCTCGCGTCTCCTCCGGCGTCGGCAGTCGGCCGATGAGGTCGAGGTAAACGCGGCGGTGGAACGTCGCCTCGGACGCGGACACCGACGGCGTGATGCCGAGTTGTTGCAACTTCGTCCAGACGTGGCCGTCGATGAAGTTGGTTCGGGGCAGTTTCTCGTAGACGGTCGTCGGCACGCTGCCGGCCAGCGGCAGCAGCACGTTGCAGACGGCGAACTTCTCCTGGTAGCGGACCATGATCGCGGTTTCGCCCGGTAGCGGCCCGGTTCGGATGAGACCGTTGGCATCGACCGCAGCCAGGGGGCTCTCGTTGGACTGGTAGGTGGCCAGGTGGGTGACGTCCTCGGTGCTGTCGTCGCTGTAATGAGCCGTCACGAGCAGTTGCTGTTCGGTCTTCGGAGCGAGGGTGCATTCGCCGGGCTCGATGCTGATGCGGACCAGTTTCGGCGTGGTGGCCGGTGTCCGCTGGCAGCCGGTCTCGATCCAGTGTCGCAGTCGTGCGTAGGCGGGTCCGTCCTCTGCGGTCCGTTTGCCGCCGCCGTGGGGGACGAGGCCGGCCGCCTTGCGCAGGATGAGGCTGTGTTCGGGAGCCGGCCGGTAGATGCGTCGGCCGCGGCCCTCCTGGGTCAGGGCGGCGAAGTCGAAGTCGGAATCGTAGCCGAGCAGCGAGAGGGCGAAGCCATTCTGGCCCCTCGCCTTGCCGTGGCACGGGCCGGAGTTGCAGCCGTAGCGGGCGAGGATCGGCTGGATGTCGCGCTCGAACGTCACGGCCGGGAGTTGCTGGCTGCCGCGCACGCGCACCGGAACGCGAGCGGTTTGTTCACCGAATCGGGCGACGATGACGGCCTCGCCGTCGGCGGTCGCTGTGACGACGCCATCAGCCGAGACGACGGCCACGGCAGCCCCTTCGACCGCGTAGGTCGCCGACCGGGACCGATCCACGGCCCGACCAGCGAGGGTTTCGGTGATGAGCAAGCGCTGGCGTGCGTCCTTGCCCTGAAGCAGGACGCTACCGGGTGCGATCGTCAACGTCCCGGCCCGGGCAATGCCCGGAGCGAGCAGGACGAGCAGAGCCAGAGGTGCAAGGTATCGAATCATGGCGGTAGGAACCGAGCCAGAGGGAAGTCGGTAGGTATTATTAGTGTACCCTGCTCGAGCCGGGAAGCAAAGGGTGGACTTGCTCATGGGGGCTTACGCCTCATGCTCGCCTGGGGTATACTCCTCTCATACACGCTCTCGGCGACACGATCTGTTTTGGCGAGCGTGGGGCGTCAGACCCATGAGTGTCTTCCTCCGCAGAGAAGAGTCATGGGGCTGACGCCCCACGCTCGCCAGGAACGAAAACGGACACCTGCGCCGGGCTCCTGTCACAGAAGAACCCCACCTGCCGGAGTCGCATCCCATGCCGCGCTTGTTTCTCCTCCTCGGTCTCGTGGGCCTTCCCTCCTCCCTGGCCGCCGCGCCGATTTCCTACGGCCGCGACGTCCGACCGATCCTGGCCGAGAACTGCTTCTTCTGCCACGGCCAGGATCCCAACCAGCGCAAGGGCGATCTGCGTCTCGACACCCGTGACGGCCAGAAGGCCGAGGGCGTCCTCGTCGCCGGGAAACCGGACGAGAGCGAACTCGTGCGGCGCATCTTCTCCCGGGAGAAGGGCCGACAGATGCCGCCGGTCAAATCGAACCGCCACCTGACCGCCCAGCAGAAGGAAACGCTCCGCCGCTGGGTCGCCGAGGGAGCAACGTTCGAGGACCACTGGGCCTTCGTCGCCCCCGTCCGGCCGAGGATTCCCGGCGGAACCCGGGGCCGAAATTCGCTCGACCGCTTCGTCGCCGCTCGCCTGGCCGAAAAGGGCCTGACCCCGTCGCCCGAGGCGGATCGCGTCACGCTCATCCGGCGGGTGACGCTCGACCTGATCGGCCTGCCACCGACGCCGGCCGAGGTGGACGCCTTCCTCGCCGATCCCGCGCCGGAAGCGTACGAGAAGCTCGTCGATCGCCTGCTCGCTTCGCCGCACTACGGCGAACGGATGGCCCTGCCCTGGCTCGACGCCGCACGCTACGCCGACAGCAACGGCTTTCAGCAGGACGGCGACACGTTCCAATGGGTCTGGCGCGACTGGGTCGTTCGGGCTCTGAACGCGAACATGCCGTTCGATCGATTCACGATCGAACAGCTGGCCGGCGATCTGCTGCCGAATCCGACGCTGGAGCAGAAGATCGCGACGGCCTTCAATCGCAACCACCTCGTCAACGGCGAAGGCGGAGCGATCCCTGAGGAGCAGCGTTTCAACATCCTGTTCGACCGCGTGGACACGACGGCGACGACCTGGCTCGGTCTGACGATGGCGTGCTGTCAGTGCCACGACCACAAGTACGACCCGATGACGCAGCGTGACTACTACAGTCTGCTGGCCGGGTTCAACAACCTGAGCGAGAATGGTGTCGCGGGCCGACAGTCGTCGCGGGTGCGGGTGTCGCCGCCTTTCATCGATGCCGCCTCGCCGGCAATGAAGGCCGACCTGGCCGCCTGCGAGAAGAAGGTCGCCGATCTGAAGAAGGTCGCCGACGATCTCAAACGGCTGGCCCCGGCCGTCTCGCAGAAGGTCGCCGGTGATCTCGGCAGTGAGATCAAGAAGGCCGAGGCCGCCGTCGCCACGCTCAAGGACGACTACCCGCTCGTCATGGTCATGGTGAACGATCGGCCACGCGAGACGCACATCCTGGATCGCGGCGAATACCTCAAGCCGAAGGAGCAGGTGACGTTCGCGACGCCGGCCTTTCTGCCGCCGCTGCCGAAGGACGCACCGCGGAACCGACTCGGCCTGGCACGCTGGCTCGTCGCTCCGGAGAACCCGCTCACCGCGCGGGTGGCAGTCAATCGTCACTGGCAGACGTTCTTCGGCGTCGGCCTGGTCCGCACGAGCGAGGACTTCGGCGTCCAGAGCGTGGTGCCGATTCATCGCGACCTGCTCGACTGGCTCGCCGTCGAGTTCCGCGAATCGGGCTGGAACGTCAAGCAACTGCATCGGCTGATCGTCACCAGCGCGACCTACCGGCAGTCATCGCGGACGACGCCGGAGCAACTCGCCGCCGACCCCGAGAATCGACTGCTGGGCCGCTTTCCGCGTGTCCGTCTGCCGGCGATGGTGCTGCGTGACGTCGCCCTGTCAGCGAGTGGCCTGCTCGACGACCGCCTCGGTGGCAAGCCGGTCTACCCGTATCAGCCGGAGGGAATCTGGGCTCCGCTGGCGATCACGAAGGAGCGCGACTTCACCTACCCGGCCTCACATGGGGCGGACCTGTATCGACGCAGCCTGTACACGTTCTGGCGGCGAACGGTCGGCCCGGCGAACATGTTCGATGCGTCGAGTCGGCAGACGTGCCGGGTGCGAATGAACGTCACCAACACGCCGCTGCACGCCCTGACGACGCTGAACGATCCGACCTGGGTCGAGGCGTCGCGGATGCTGGCCGAGCGGGTGCTGAAGCAGGCCGCTGGCACGGACGACCGGCTGACGCAGGCGTTCCGCCTGGTGTTGACACGCAAACCGAGCGAGCGCGAGTTGACCGTGCTGAAGCGGATGCTCGCTCAGCAGCGCGGCCACTTCGCGAAGGACCCGGCGAGCGCGGCGAAGTCGCTGGCCGTGGGCGAGTCGCCGCGCGATGCGAAGCTCGACGCCGTCGAACACGCGGCCTGGGCGGCGGTCTGCCTGGCGCTGTTCAACCTGGATGAGGCACTGACGCGGGAGTGAGTGATTGCCCGGTCTGAAAGGCGAGCGGCGCGGCGTTAGCCCGCCGGTTCTTCGCGGGAAAGTCACCGGCGGGCTGACGCCGCGCCGCTCGCCTGGCGTTCCTTTCGCGCCGAGGTAATAACGCCCAGGCTTCCGAGGTGAATACCTGTCGGAGAGAGACGATCATGCACCACCTGCTGCGAACCAACCACGAGCGCGTCACCCGTCGGCAGTTCTTCGGCCGGGCGGCCACCGGAGCCGGCGTCGCCGCCCTCGCCGCGCTCCTCGGCGACGAGGGCCTCGCGGCCCAGGCGCTGCCCGGTCTGCCACACGTCGCCGGCAAGGCGAAGCACGTCATCTATCTCTGGCAGGGCGGCGCGCCGTCGCACCTCGATCTGTTCGACCCGAAGCCGACCATGGTCAAGATGGCACTTCAAGACCTGCCCGAGAGCGTTCGCGGCAAGACACGTCTCTCGACCATGACGGCCGGCTACAAGAAGTGGCCCATTCAGCCGGCCATCAAGCCGTTCAAGAAGTGCGGCCAGAGTGGCATCGAGATCAGCACGATGCTGCCACATCTCGGCGAGATCATCGACGATGTCTGTCTCGTCCGCTCGCTGCACACCGAGGCGGTCAACCACGCTCCCGGCGTGACGTTTTTCTTGACCGGCTCGCAGGTGCCCGGCCGGCCCAGCCTCGGGGCCTGGCTCGCCTACGGCCTGGGTAGCGAGGCCCGCGACCTGCCGGCGTTCGTCGTCATGACCTCGTCGGACCGGGGCCGGACGTGCGGCCAGCTCTTCTACGACTATTACTGGGGCAGCGGCTTCCTGGCGAGCAAGTATCAGGGTGTCCGCTTCCAGGCGGCCGGCGATCCGGTGCCGTACCTCGGCAACCCCGCCGGCGTCGATCGTGCCTCGCGTCGGCAGCTTCTCGACGGCATCCAGGAACTGAACCGGCAGCACCTCGAAGCGTACGGCGATCCGGAAACGGACACGCGCATCGCTCAGTACGAGATGGCGTTCAAGATGCAGACGAGCGTGCCGGGCCTGCTCGACTTCAAGGACGAGCCGAAGCACGTTCTCGACATGTACGGTCCACAGGTCCATGAGCCGGGCACGTTCGCCCGGCACTGCCTGATCGCTCGGAGGCTCGTCGAGCGGGGCGTACGGTGCGTTCAGCTCATGCACAGCGGCTGGGACCAGCACAGCAACCTGTTCACGCAGTTGGAGGTGCAGTGCAAGGACACCGACCAGCCGTCGGCGGCGCTGGTGAAGGATCTCAAGCAACGCGGCCTGCTCAAGGATACGCTGGTCGTCTGGGGCGGCGAGTTTGGCCGGACGCCATTCGGTCAGGGGCCGGCGGAGAAACCGAACGGTCGTGATCATTTCGGCCGGGCGTTCGCGCTGTGGCTGGCCGGTGGCGGCGTCAAGGGAGGCCACGTCCACGGCGAGACGGACGAGTTCGCCTGGAACATCACGAAGGACCCGGTTCACGTTCACGACCACCAGGCGACGCTGCTGCACCTGCTCGGCATCGACCACAAGCGGCTGACGTTCCGCTATCAGGGCCGACAGTACCGGCTGACGGACGTGCATGGCCAGGTCGTCGAGGGGATCGTGGCGTAACTATCCCGGAGTGCGGGCGACAAATCCACAGGGCCAGGGAGGCAGCAGATGTCCACGGCACCCGCCATGGTTGAGCCGAGTCGAGCCCGGCGAGTGTGGGGCTGGATTCGCTGGAGCGTACTCGTCCTGACCTGCGTCCTCCTTGCGGTCTATGTGACCTACCGAGTGTGGATGGAGATCGTCGCGGCCCAGGGACGAGCCGAGTTGACTCGTGCCATCGAGGAGACCGACGCCGCCTCGCCAGGCTGGCGCTGGGACGAGATCCTGGCCGCGCGGAAGCCAGTGCCGCCGGGTCTGGATTCCTGGCCGGTGATCGATGCAGTCTACGAGGCGGGTGCCGTCCTGTTGCCGCGGAACCAGATGGCGGACGAGCCGGCCTGGGCCGACGCGAACGCCCCCAATCGACTTCTGCCTGACAACAGCATCGCCTGGCTCCAGCGGCGACCGGGCGCGATCGCGGCGTGTCTCGATCTGGTTGCTGTGATGCAGGATCGCAGGAGCGATTACCTGCCAGAATCCCTGTGGGAGAACCTCGACATCGGCGGCCGTCTCGGCGATTGGCCGGACGGTGTGCCGGTGAGCGCGGCATCCGCCGCGATCTTGCGTTGGGTCTTCGAGGCAGCGGTCAACGAGGACCAGGTCGAGATCGCCGGGCGGTGCCTCCGGGCGATGCTCCGCATGGGGGCGGCCCACCGCGACGATCCGAACTACCGCGGCTTTCGGGTTCGCATCTCGATCCGCAGGCAGACCGTCACGAGCGTGGAACGATTGCTCGCCATGACGCAGCCGGACGCGGCGACTCTGCTCGGTCTTCAGACACTACTGGAGGCCGAACGGCGTGAGGAATTCGCCGGTGCGATGGTGCGCGGCGAGCGGGCTCAGTGGTTCCGATTTCTGGAGGACCTTCGTACAGGCCAGCGGTCCCTGGCGGTCCACCTCCAGCGGGGGATGCCGGAGAACTGGCTTCTGGTGCGGATGCTGGCGCACCACCAGTCGTTCTTGCTCCCGGCCGAGGAGGTCCAGACACTCCGCGCTTTTCAGCAAGCGGAGGCCATCACCCAACGGCCGATCGACGAGCAACTTCCCGAGTGGGACCGCCTGAATCGACAGCGTTGGGAGGCATGGCCGCAGGAACTGTCGATCCAGTTGAGCGGACGTGTCCGGGATTTACTCAAACGATGCAGTCAGGACCTCCTGGAGGATCAGACTCGGCTGACCCTGGCCGGGACGGCACTGGCCTGCGAGCGTTTTCGCCGCGAGAAGCAGCGCTGGCCGCGAACGCTGGAGGAATTCGTCCCGGCGTACCTACCGGCGGTCCCGCGTAACGCCTGGAACCAGCCCCTGCGACTGACAGTGCGGCCGGACGGGTTACGCATCGAATCGCCGACCGAGATCGAGGGGACGGAGTTCCATCGACACCAATCGGAGCCCCTCACCATTGGTCTGTGGAACCCGGACCAGCGTCGGCAGCCGTCAGGACCGGCCGGCGGACGGAATCCGTGAGGGTGTTTCTCATCCGACCGGTCTTCAGCGAGCCGGGAGCGTCGTGGCGTGTCGCGTGGTGGCATCCCATCGGAATGATTCGTCCGCTATGCC
>CAYYJM010000015.1:26660-44148 GCA_964471755.1 uncultured Alcaligenaceae bacterium | reverse complement strand
ACGCCTCAGTGGCGTCCTGACTCCCCTAACGGAGACTTTTTCAGCAGTCTCCCGGAGTACCGGGGCGAGGGGCTTTCCGTGCAGCCTCTCAGTTCGGACCACGCGACCTGCTGGCCCTCTCCATTTCGAGGGCAGCAAGGAACTGGATCAAATCGACGGTGGAAAGTGTCCAGGGAATGCTCCCCTGGGCCAGAGGTTGAACACCTGGGTCGGCGAACAGGATGTCGTTGGTGCCTTCCTGTTCGGCCCCCTCGGCGTTGCCGCCAGCATGAGGAACCGCCTCCACTCCCACGGCACTCAGTTTGCCCACCTGGGGTGGGACGGCCCAGTTAGCCGTGGCGAAGGCGGTGCCTGTGGACAGGCCGACCCACCAGCCACCTCCCTCCGTCCGACCGATGATGTCGGATCGACCATCGCCGTTGAAGTCGGCGACCGAAACGTCTTGCCAATCGACCTGACCCGACCAGACGGCCCAGTTCGTCGAGGTGAAGGCGGTGCCATTGGACAGGCCGACCCACCAGCCGCCCCCCTCGGTTCGGCCGACGATGTCCGAGCGGCCATCACCGTTGAAGTCGCCCACGGAAACATCTTTCCACTGGACCTGGTCCGACCAGACGGCCCAGTTCGTCGAGGTGAAGGCGGTGCCATTGGACAGGCCGACCCACCAGCCGCCCCCCTCGGTTCGGCCAACGATGTCCGAGCGGCCGTCGCCGTTGAAGTCAGCGACCGACACGTCTTGCCAATCGACCTGGCCCGACCAGACGGCCCAGTTCGTCGAGGTGAAAGCGGTGCCATTGGACAGGCCGACCCACCAACCACCCCCCTCCGTCCGACCGATGATGTCCGATCGACCATCGTGGTTGAAGTCGCCGACCGACACGTCCTTCCAGCCAACGGACGCGCTCCAGGTCGCCCAGGCAGTGGTGCTAAAGCCGGTTCCGGTCGAGAGTGCCACATACCAGACGCCGGAACTGTTGCGGGCCGCGAAGTCGTCCCGACCATCGGCGTTGAAGTCACCGACCGTCACGTCACGCCAGCCTGCGAAGACGGTCGAACCGCCACCGCTACCGCTGGCACTGCCGCTGCCGCTGCTGCCGCTGCTGCCGGTGCCGCTGCTTGAGCCCAGAACCTCGACGCTGCCCGAACCGCTGCCATACAGGGTCCGAATGCCGTTGATGTCATCCTGATACAGGAAGGCCGTCCCCGGACCGGAAAAGCGCCCGGCGTAGACGGGGTTCATGACGGCCGTTGTGTTGGTCTCGTGTCCCAGACCGAGCGCGTGACCCAGCTCGTGAGTCACCACCTCCAGCATGTCGATGCGACCGCCACCGGGTCGGGTATTCCAGAGTTCGTTGGTGTCCAGAACGAGGTCGCCACCCAGGCCGTTGGTGCTGGGGTAGTACGCATAGGCGAGAGCGCCGTACTGGCCGTCGATGCTCTTGGCTCCGATCCGGATCGTCGGATAGGAACCGGCGTTGTAGCCGGTGCCGTCCAGGAAAGACGGCCCGCTATCGGGCACCTCGACGAACTTCAGCGGTGCATACTGAGCCCACTCGGCCAATGCCTCCTGCACGGTGCTGCGGATCTGCGCGTAGGTGATGCCGTTCAACCCGGCGGTCACGGTAGAGGTGAAACTGTAGGTCAGCACTACCTGGCTGCCCAGCCCCCCCGGTTGTGCCCACTTCAAGGCTCCGCTGGTGTTGCTCGAGCCGTTGCTGAACTGATACTCGGCGGAAGCAGGTTCAGCGACACCGGCCGGCGATCCACCACAGCAGAGCGGGCAGGCACAGATTCCTTGCAGCGATTGCGCACCGGTCGGATCGATGGCCAGCGAGGGCACGGTCCGATCTTCCAGGTGTTCGACCTCAAGCGAGCGTGTCGAGCGATGTCGATCGGTTCGCTGGCCGTGTGGTACGTCAAGGGCACTGACAATCCAGGAACGAAGGCACCATTGCAGGAACATCGCGCATCCTCCACGGGCCTGCTCGACGGAGAGCCGACGCCGTTGCTCCAGGCACGGAGCATCTCCAAGCACCGGTCAAGGTGGGGGGCACCTGGACTGGCGTTCACGAAAAGTCCAGTTCTCGGTGAGAGTGGACAACCTGAGGGGTGGTCGCACGAAGCCTAGGTCACGGTCAGAGCGTTACCGCAGTTGCCGAAGCGGGAAATCCATGCCGCCTTCGACCGACAAGCTGGCACAATCCCTACAGACCACAAGGCTGACAAACCTCCTCCTTCAGGAAAGTTAATACCTGAAACGAGTGATTTGCCACCTTATTTTCAATTTTTCGCCTGCCTTCGCAATTTTCGTCAAAAGATTTTGCTCTCGACTTACTTTCGCCCGGCCGGAATAACGGCGGGCAAGAACTCTGCCCCTGCGACAGGAGCGAATCGATGGAGAAGAACCCCGCTCACCCGGCTGAGGGCGCGCCGGAGAAGACCTGGCCCGCGATCCTGCTGATCCTTCTGCTGCCCGTGCTGCTCCTTCTGGTCGATCGCACCTGGCTGGCCAGCCCGCTGTTCCTCGATCCCTACATCTACCTCGGCTACTACCTCAACCTGCCCGGCCACCTGCAAGCCTTCCCCGACCATTACGTCACGACACGCTTGCCAGTCTTGATACCCGGCTGGCTCGCCCACTCGGTCCTGCCGCCGATCGCGGCCAGCGTGGCTCTTCGCCTGGCTCTTCTCTACGTTTCGCTCTTCGCTCTGTCTGTTCTGGTTCGCCTGCACGAAGGCGGACGGGCGGCTCTCCTGGTCGTCGCTCTCCTGGTGGGCAGCCCGTTCTTCCTTGGCGCGATCGGCACCGATTACACCGACGCCTACGCCATCGCCTTCCTGCTCTTCGCGCTGGCCGGGTTCCAGATTGCGGCTCGCCGGGAGCGGCCCGCGCCGTGGCTGCTGACCTCAGGCGCTGCCCTGTCGATGCTGGTCTTCACCAATCCCGTGTTCGCCCTCTTCGGTGGGTTGACCCTGCTCTTTTTCCTGGGCGTCAACGCCGAGGGGCAGCGTCACGGGTGGATCCGGTCGGCGGCCTGGCTGGCCGTCGGCTTCCTCCTTGCCACTGCGGCCCTGGCTCTGTGCAACGTCCTGCTCGGCGGGCCGGCCCTGTTCTTCCTGCCCAGCGCCACCGCCAGCGTCCACCTCGCCCGCCATCATGGAGCCTTCCACCACCGCCCCTGGGCCTGGCTGCTGAGCGCGTCCTGGCTGGTGTTTCCCGCCACCGTCGCACTCGGCGGTGCGCTGTTGCTCGTCATCCAGCGGACTCGGCCGGGCCGTGCCCTTCCCGTCGCCATGCTCGGCCTCGGGCTGGCCGCCCTGCTCATCATGGAGCGTATCCACCTGGGGATCGTGCGATTCTGGTATTACGCCACGCCATTGCTACCGTTCGCGGCCATCGCTCTGGGCTGGCTCCTGGGCCCGTTCTGCCGGGCGCTATCGGCGCGGGCCTTCGTCGGTGTGCTGGCCCTCGCCGTTGCACTCAGCCTGGGCGTGAATGCCTGTCCGGGCCAGTTCGCCGGCTGGTCGATGCACGGGCCGTGGCGTGTCGCCTTGCCGCTGGCAATCGGGGTCGGGGCGTTTCTGCTCCTGGTCGGCCGACCGGGACGGGGCGGTCGCCTGGTCGGCTTCCTGCTCCTGCTGGCCGTGAGTCAGGGCTGGACCCGTCTCGGCTTCCGCTACGAGGCCCCCTGGCCGGAAGTGCCGATCAGTATCTACGACCGCATCCGCGAACACGACCCGGAACGAACGGACGTCCTCTGTGCGGTCGTCGAGACGGTGCGGGCCGTGCAGACGATCGATCGACGTGCCGAGACGCCGTTCTGGTTCGATTACGAGGAGCCGATCGGCCTGGTCTACCGCGAGATCGCCTGCACGCACTTTCTGCGCTGCGTGAACGAGAGTTTCCCGGCGACGGCAGGCCCGCTGCTGCATGGCTCGCCGGGGCAGCGACCACCGCGACACATCGCGATCCTGAGCCAGCGGCCTGACGCCGAAGCAGTCGCAGGCCAGGCCCTGACTGCCTTCGGTTACCCGAGCCGGCCCTGCCTCCTACGGACCATTCAGCAGGGTCGGATCCGCTTCCAGCTCCTCATCTTCCGTCACGATCGAAGCGCTGCATCGCGGTGACAGGCCGCTACCACTGCGCGAGGTTCGGCGACGTAGCCTCGTCAGTCTCGGGCACCAGTGGCCAACAATTGACCTGTCAATCAGAGAGGAATGCAGTGACTGGAGCGAATATATACTTTGAGATAATTGTAGCGATTTTCCAAACTTTATCCTTGCAGAGAATATCTCCCACCTTTACCATACCTCTCGGATCACCTGTTTTCTCACGATCATCCAGACGATTCAGTCGATCGTACTCCGACAAGGGATCTGGACGCTTCTGTCGCCCACGAGCGGACGGAAGCCTCATTTCGTGGCGGAGTTCGGACAAGGTGAGAAAGTGTGCGCCCGGGTTAAATCCGGAGCGGAAGCCGGTGTCCCTGGCGTGGGAAACCTGAAGGCGCTGGTGTTCCAGACGTTTCGGGAGACGTTCAGGATGTACAGTGTTCTGTTGATGGTCGCCCTGTCGGGCAGTGCTGAGGCCCCCGCTTACTACCCGCAACCGGTCGTGTACAGCAGCTGTTATGGCTGCTACGGCACTGTGGCGTACTCGGGCTGCTACGGCTGCTCGGGCTGCTACGGCACCGTGGCGTACTACGGCTGCTCCGGATGCTACGGGACCGTGGCCTACTCTGGGTGCTATGGCTGCTCGGGATGCTACGGAACGGTCGCCTACTCCAGTTGCTACGGCTGCTATGGAACGGTCGCCTACTCCAGCTGCTACGGCTGCTCGGGCTGCTATGGAACTGTGGCCTACTCCGGCTGTTACGGCTGCTCGGGCTGCTACGGGTGCTATGGCACCGTCACTTACTACGGCTGCTGCGGGCGATAACCTCAACCCGCGGCAGGGTTGGCTCTCGACTCGTTGGCGGAATGCATGGAGGATCCCCCAACCGGAACGGCAGATGCTGACGTCTGGTTGTCGTCAGCCTCGGCCAGGGATGCGGTTGTCCGTCCGAAGGAGTCGCCCATCGCGGCAACGTGCCACTCGCGATGAGACCCGGTAACAACACCGCGAAGGGGAGCCAGCCTGGCTCCCCTTCGCTTGCGCGGAGCCCCCTTGGGGATTTTCGCCAGTTCCATCTCGTCTCTCGGGGCCAGACTGTTACAATTCCCTCCAATACACATCGAGGCGTCAGTCCGGGAAACTGTTCCCAAGGAGACGGATCATGGGTTTCAAACTGGACCGCGTAACCGTCTGGTCGGGCGAGGTCACCGATCAGGCCGGCGGCGTGGCCGCCAAGCTGGCCATGCTGGCTCAGGCCGGAACGAACCTGGAATACATCTACACTCGCCGAAAGGCCGACAAGCCCGGCTACGGCGTTCTGTACGTCGCCCCGATCAGCGGGCCCTTGCAGGTGCGGGCCGCACGCTCGGCCGGCCTCCATGAGGTGGACGATCCGGTCGTCGTCCGGGTCGAAGGAGACAACGAGGCCGGCCTCGGCCATCGCGTGACCCAGGAATGGGCCAAGGCCGGCGTCAGCTTCCAGGGCATGACCATGGCCGTCCTCAACGGCAAGTTCGTCGGCTACGTCGCCTTCGACTCGGTCGCCGACGCCAACAAGGCCGCCGCCATCCTCAGCGATCTGGGCACCCACACCCCGGCCGCCTCCTGACCGGCATCAGCGTTTGCCGAGCAGTCCCGCCAGAAAGTGGATCGCGTCCCCCTGCGCACGGGCCGTCTCGGCCAGGGCGGCGTAGTCGTCGAGCCGGCAGCATAGTTCGACGACCGTCGGACAACTAAGCCGGCGCGAGCCCGCCGCAGCCAGGTACTGGCGAGCGGCTTCCAGCGCCTCGCGTGGCCGATCGAGTTTGAGCAGCAGGTTGACCAGCACCTCGGCCGGGAAGGTGCCCACCGTGTCCGGGTCGGCCTTCGCCGCCTCGTCGCGGAAGTAGGCGAGGTTCTCCTCGACCTGATCGCCTGCCAGGATGGCCAGGTACTTGCCCGCACTGGCGTAGAGATCCTCGAACGGCGGGTCGCCCGGATGCGACCACTGCCCCTTGAGCTTCTCGCCGTACTCGCACAACTCTCGCGCCAATCGCAGAGCGGGAGCCGTTCCCGCTTCGAGGTACATGGCCAGCTGGACGGTACTCGACAGGTGCGACGTGTCGATGTGGTATCCCTCGTCGGCGAAGAGGTAATCGCGTCCCTTGATCAGTTGATGGACGACGCCTGGCGTCCCCTCCGGCTGCTCCGCCTCCGGCGGAGCGATGCTGACCTGCCGTTCGATCTCAGCGGTCAGCCGTTCGCGCAGTTCCTGATAGAGCGTCCCGACGACGCGTGAGATGACGTGTTCACGGACGGCCGGAGCGGCCGGCAGTTCCTGGCTGCTCAGGGTCGTGATCGCACTGCACAGGCCGTATCGGCCCAGAATCCAGTCGAAGCCGCGGATCGGATGGACGCCCTCGTAGTAGGCGATGTTGATCAGCGGTTCGAGGTCCTCGATCTCGTGCAGGCTGAGCGCGTCGAGCGCCTTGCGGACGGGCGTCGGCTCGCCGATCATGCGGAAGAACGTCCACGCCTGGGGGATCTTGCCGGTGTCGAGATAGGCCTGCCCGGCCTCGCGGGCGGCGACGCGAATCGTTTCATCGAAGGCGGCCTGCTGTTCCGGCGTGGCCTCGGTGGTCGGCCCGGTCGGCACCGGGTCGAGGCCCAGTTCGTGACGCTTGCGCATGATCTGGACGTAGAATCGGCTGGTGTAGTCGCCGCGCTGGCCGAACTCGGCGGCGAGCTGCTCCAGGGCGGCCGGGCCCCCTTGCGTCCGGTAGGTCGTTTCCAGGTCTGTCAGCAGGGGGTCCATCGCGGATACTCCGATCTCGGGAAGCCCTCTCGCTTTCGGAGAGGGGTGGGGTGAGGAGGCGATCGCAGTTCGTCAGTCGCGGGCCAGATTGAAGTCCTTGATCTTGCGATCGAGCGTCGAACGCTCGATTTGCAGGATGGCGGACGCCTGGCTCTTGTTCCAGTTCGTGTGCTTCAACGTCGCCAGGATGTGGCGTCGCTCGATCTCACGCAGGGTGAGCGCCTCGTACTCCGGTGCGACCGGAGTGACACCGGACCCGGCCGGATGGCTGGCCAGGTCGATCGATGACAGCCAGATGTCGCTCACGTCGAGCAGTGGCCCGGCGGCCAGGGCGACGGCCCGCTCGACGACGTTCCGCAACTCCCGGACGTTGCCGGGCCAGTCGTGTTCCTCCATCTTCTGGAGGGCGGCCTCGCTGAAGTCGCGGATCTTGCGGCCCGTCTCACGAACGAAGCGCTGGAGGAAGTGCCGGGCCAGGATCGGGATGTCGCTCTTGCGTTTGCGCAGCGGCGGCACCACGATCTGCACCACGGCCAGGCGGTAGAACAGGTCCTTGCGGAACGTCCCGGCCCGGACGTTCTCCTCCAGCGGCTGATTCGTCGCGGCCACGACGCGCACGTCCACCTGGATCGGATGGTTGCCGCCGACGCGCTCGAACGGATGCCCCTCCAGCACTCGCAGCAGTTTCGCCTGCGTGCCGATGCTCATCTCGCCGATCTCGTCGAGGAAGATCGTGCCATGATTGGACGACTCGAACTTGCCGAGCTTCTTCTCGGTCGCCCCGGTGAACGCGCCCTTCTCATGGCCGAACAGTTCGCTTTCGAGCAGGGTCTCGGTCAGGGCGGCGCAGTTGAGGCAGATGAACGGCCCGTCCTTGCGCGGGCTGGTGTAGTGAACCGCCCGGGCGACGAGTTCCTTGCCCGAGCCGCTCTCGCCACGGATCAGGCAGGTCGCGTTCGTCTGGGCGACGCGGACGATCTGCGATTCGATCTCGCGCATAACGGGGCTATCGCCGATCAGCTCGCTCTCGACCTTGAGCTGATCGCGCAGCGAGCGGTTGGCGGCCTTGAGCGACTGGCTCCGCTGCATCTGGAACAGGACGATGCCGAGTTGCTTGGCGACGGCGACGGCGAATTCCAGGTCTTCGCCGTCGAGGGCCTTCTTTGGGTCGGTGCAGTACAGGTGAATCAGACCGAGGAACTTCTGCTCGAACAGGAGCGGAGCGCAGATCAGACTGGTCGCCCCCATCTCGGTGATGCTCTCGCGAGCCTTGAGATGGCGATTGCGAGCCACGTCCTCGGCCAGGATCGCTTCCCGGCTGGCGAGAACCTCGTTGCTGACGAAGTCGCTGACGCGCTTGTAGCGGACCTCCTTGCCGCTGCGGTGACGGTACGCTGTCACCTCCATCTCGAGGCCCCGCGCCGCCTGACCGGCGGGCACATCGCGCCCCTTGGGCACGGTCAGGATCGCTCCCATCTCGGCCGGGATGGTTTCGAGCAAGGCGTCGAGGACCACCTTGCAGACGCCCTCGACCGTCTCGGCGGAACCCATGTCGAGGGCGAGCCGGTAGAGCAGAGCGAGGTCGTTGCTCAGGGCGTGGCGGGGCGGATTGACCTCGGCGAGGTTGTGCGCTCCGGTCTGCTCGGTCTCGGGAGCGACGGGCGTGAGGAAGCGGGTCTGGGTCAGGCGCTTCTTGATGGACAGGCCGCTGTCCTCCGGGTCGGCCTCGGCCGCCGTGGTCCCTTCGGCCACGTTCTCGGGCAGTTGGGTGAGGTCCTCGACGAAGAGCAAGCTGGTCCGGCCGAGACGGATCTCATCGCCGGCCTGGAGGTCGATTTCGCCCTGGATGCGATCGCCGTTGAGGCGAACGCCGTTGAGGCTGTTGAGGTCGCGCAGACGCCAGTGGCCGTTCCGCAGGCCGATCTCGGCATGCTCCCGGCTACAGAGATCGTCCTTGAGGACGATGCGGTTCGTGGGAGCCCGGCCCAGCGTATACTGCTGGTTGACGGCGAGGGGGAAGACGTCTCCGAACCCCTCGTCGAGGCGGACGACCAGAAAGGCGGACGGTGTCTCGGCCATGCGATCCAGGAATCTCCCTCGCGGCCCCCTGATGATTCTACGGCGGAACGAGAGTCCCGGCAGCAGTATGACGCACGATGACCCCTGATGCAAGGAGAGAGCCAGACGGCCGGCGTGACAGTGGACCGCAGCCGTTCATCGTCGGGGCGGGAGGGGTATCCGGTCGAGATCGTCCGCGACGTGGACGTCGCCGTGCTGCGCCGCCGCCTCGGTGTAGTGGTCGCGCAGGTCGAAGTAGCGCTGCGAGAAGTGCGTCAGCACCAGGCGACGCACGCCCGCCTCGGCCGCCAGGGCTCCGGCCTGCGATGCCGTCAGGTGGTGATGCTCGTACGCCTCGACACGTTCGCTCTCCAGGTAGGTCGCCTCGCAGACGAGCAGGTCCGCGCCGCGTGCCGTCTCGCGGGCTCCGTCACAGAGTCGGGTGTCCAGGACCAGCGAAAAGACCTGGCCGATCCGCTCCTCGCTCACCTCCTCGACGCGGATCACCCGACCGTCCTTCTCCAGGGTGCCCTGACGCTGGAGTCGGCCGATTTCCGGGCCGCGCAGGCCGAGCGCCTCCAGCTTTTCCGGCAGCATCCGTCGGCCGTCGTCCTCTGCGAGTCGGTAGCCGAGGCACTCGACGCCGTGATCGAGCGGCCGGGCTGTCAGGCTCAGCGGGCCACGCCGGAAGACCTCGACGACGCCGTTACGGGGCACCTCGACCGGCTGCTCGACGACGTTGCCGGCATCGAAGAAGATCGACGCCCGGCGCAGGTTGCGCACGAAGCGCTGGCCGCTGACCGGGTAGATGAGCGGCACCGGTCCCGGCACGCGATCCAGCGACAGGCGCTGGAGGACGCCCGGCAGACCGAGACAGTGGTCGCCGTGGAAGTGCGTCAGGACGACGTGCGTGATCTGCGTGGCGCTCAGGCCGGCCATCGTCATCTGCCGCTGGGTGCCCTCGCCGGGATCGAACAGCAGGCCGAGATCGTCCCACTGGAGAAAGACGGCGACATGATTGCGATACCGGGTAGGCACCTGGCTGGCGGTGCCGAGCATGACGACCAGGCGGGTGGACATGAGACTCCTCGATCTCTGACGGACGGCGAACCGGGCCGAAGATCAGGCCGTGGTCGGGAACAGCGGGATCGGCTTCCGATCGGGCGTACTCGAGTCCACGTTGACGTAGACCAGTTCCGCCTCGGTCACCTGCAAGACTTCCGCGCCGCGATCCACCTCGACGTTGACGTGCATCGTGATCGACGTTCGGCCAAGGCGGACGGGCCGGGCCACGAACCGCACGACATCGCCGACGTGGACCGGTTTCTTGAACTCGACCCGGTTGATGGCCACCGTGACCAGCACCGGAGCGGCTCCGCCAACCTGGAGGACGGCTCGACGAGCGCCGATGGCCCCGGCCTGGTCGAGATACGAGAGCAGCACGCCGCCGAAGATGGTGCCGTGCGGATTCGTGTCACGCGGCAGCATCACCACCTGGATGGCGACGTACGGTTCGTTCGGCAGCGACGGCGTCACGACGAATCTCCGACAGGCCAGCGGCATCCGGGCGACGGTGCGGATCCCAGCCGCCAGTGTACAACCGTCGCACCGATCAGGCCATCGGCCGGGGGAATACGCGTCTCTTTGCAACTCCTCTCGGCGATGGGCCGTAGAATTCTACAATACCCCTTCCGCCGAACCGCAAGGAGTTCCTCCATGCCAGCGCTGACGCTGACCGAAAAGATCCTCGCCCGACACGCCGGTCGGGATGACGTACAACCCGGGGATAACGTCTGGATCGACGTCGATATCCTCATGACGCACGACGTCTGTGGACCCGGCACCATCGGCATCTTCAAACAACACTTCGGCAAGGACGCGAAGGTCTGGGACCGCGAGAAGGTCGTTCTCATCCCGGATCACTACATCTTCACGTCCGACGCGATGGCCAATCGCAACGTCGATGTCCTGCGCGACTTCGCGAAGGAACAGAACCTGCCCTACTTCTACGATGTCGGCACCGAACGCTACAAGGGCGTCTGCCACATCGCCCTGCCCGAAGAAGGACACACCCGGCCCGGCGAGGTTCTCTTCGGCACGGACAGCCACACCTGCACGGCCGGGGCGTTCGGTGAGTTCGCGACCGGCATCGGCAACACCGACGCCGGCTTCATCATGGGTGCCGGCAAGCTCTGGGTCAAGGTTCCCGAGACGATGCGCTTCGTCTTCCACGGCGAACTGCCGCCCTACCTCATGGCGAAGGATCTCATCCTCGCCGTGATCGGCGACATCGGCTGTGATGGCGCGACCTACCGCGCGATGGAGTTCGACGGCGACGGCGTCTACTCGCTGAACATCGAGGAGCGCATGACGCTGTGCAACATGGCCATCGAGGCCGGCGGCAAGAGCGGTATCATCGCTCCGGACAGGGTCACGCTCGACTACGTCGATGCCCGCAACCGGAGCAAGAAGCCCTACACGGTCCAGAAGTCCGACGCCGGGGCGACGTTCCAGAGCGAGCGCGTCTACGACGTGCGCAAACTCCGGCCGGTCGTGGCGAAGCCACACAGCCCGGACAACCGGGCCTACGTCGATGAGGTCGCCGGCACGAAGCTCGACCGGGCGTACATCGGCTCCTGCACCGGCGGCAAGATGACCGACTTCCGCGCCGCGGCGAAGCTGCTCAAGGGCCGCACGGTCAAGATCGACACGTTCATCGTCCCGGCGACGACGGAGATCGCCAATCAGCTGAAGACCGAGAAACTCGGCGACCGGACGCTGGCCCAGATCTTCCTCGACGCCGGAGCCCAGATCGGCGACGCCTCGTGTGCGGCGTGCCTGGGTGGGCCGTCGGACACGTTCGGCCGACTGAACCAGGCCATTCGCTGCATCAGCGCGACGAATCGTAACTTCCCCGGCCGGATGGGACACAAGCAGGCCGAGGTGTTCCTGGCCTCGCCGCTGACCGTGGCCGCAAGTGCGTTGACTGGCACCATCACCGATCCGCGGGAGTACCTGGTATGACCCTGCCGACGCGAATCACCGGCCCGGCCTACGTCCTGGGCGACAACATCGACACCGACCAGATCATCCCGCCGCAGTACCTGACGCTGAACCCGGCCATCCCGGCCGAGTACCGCGAATTCGGCCGACACGCCCTGTCGAGCGTGCCGCCTTCTCAGGCGGGCCTGCCGAAAGGACACGTTCCGCTCCACACGGACGATCCGATTCTGTCGCCGTACCGCATCCTGATCGCCGGCAAAAACTTCGGCTGCGGCTCGTCGCGCGAACACGCACCGATCGCCCTGGATGCGGCCGGCTTCCAGGCCGTCGTCGCCGAGTTCTACGCACGCATCTTCTATCGCAACACCGTCAACGGCGGCTATCTCGTCCCGTTCGAGACGACCGACCGGCTCTGCGACAAGATCTGCACCGGCGACCAGCTGGAGATCGACGTCGTCGCCGGCATCCTCTACAACCGGACGACCGGCGAGGAGTTCAAACTCCAGTCACTGGGCGAGGTGGCACCGATTCTCGAAGCAGGCGGGTTGTTCCCCTACGCCCGCAAGGTCGGTATGCTGCCGGCTGGCGTGTAATCCCGGCGAGCGGCGCGGCGAGCGTGGGGCGTCAGCCCCATGAGGTATTGCTGGCGCGAAAACTCAGCCCCCTGACGGGGGCCGCTCGCCAAGAAACCCGAGAGGAACTCTCCCATGCTCCGCACCGCGAGCCTCGGCCTGCTGGCCCTTATCCTCCTGACGGCATCGACAGCCATGACACAACCGACCGATCCGATGCCGCGTCTCTCGACGAGCGACTTCGGCACTCTCGCCGACGGCACGAAGATCCAGGCGCACACGCTCATCAACAGCCACGGCGTCCAGGCCACCGTCCTCGACTTCGGCGCGACGCTCATCTCCGTGAAGGCACCCGACAAGGCCGGCAAGATCGAGGACATCGCCCTCGGCTGCGACAGGCTCGCGGACTACGTCAAGGGCACGCCCTACTTCGGCTGCACGACCGGTCGCGTCTGCAATCGCATCGCCCGGGGCGAGTTCACCCTCGAAGGCAAGAAGTACACCCTCGAGAAGAACAACGGGCCCAACCACCTGCACGGCGGCAAGAACTCGATCGACAAGCAGGTCTGGCAGGCGAAGGAGTTCAAGGCGAAGGACGCCGTCGGCGTCGCGTTCACCCACACGAGCAAGGACGGCTTCAACGGCTACCCCGGCAACCTGGCCCTGAAGGTGACCTACACCCTCAACGACAAGAACGAGCTGCGCATCGACTACGAGGCGACGACCGACCAGACGACGCCGGTCAACCTGACGAACCACGGCTACTGGAACCTGGCCGGCCACGCCGCCGGCGACGTTCTCGGCCACGAGGTCCAGATCGTCGCGGATCGCTACACCCCGACCGATGACACGCTCATCCCGACCGGCAAGATCGTCCCGGTCGAGGGGACGCCGTTTGACTTCCGGACGCCGAAGACGATCGGTTCCCGCATTGGCGAGATCAAGGGCGATCCGGGCGGCTACGACCTGAACTTCGTCCTGAACAGCGGCGGCAAGAAGCTCGCCCTGGCGGCCCGTGTCGTCGATCCGAAGTCCGGCCGAATCCTGGAGATCGAGACGGATCAACCCGGTATCCAGTTCTACAGCGGGAACTTCCTCGATGGCACCCAGGTCGGCAAGGGCGGCGTGAAATACCGCAAGCACGCCGGCTTCTGCCTGGAGACGCAGCACCTCCCCGACGCGGTAAACCAGCCGAGTTTCCCGAGCGTCATCCTCAAGCCGGGCGAGACGTTCAAAACTTCGACGATCCACCGCTTCGGCGTGCGGAAGTAAATGTCAGGGCCCGCGAGGCGAGGCCGGGATGGTAAGTCCCGGACTCGGCCCGCGGGCCCCTCTGTCTGGCCCCGGTCAGGTGGTCGGACTGGTCGGGGTGGGAGTCGCGGTCGGCGCAGGTGCTGGTGTCGGCTTCGGTTTCGGCTTGGGCTTGCTCGCTGCCTTGATCGGCATGAGCAGGACCGTCATCTTCTTGCCGTCCATCGACGGCGGTCGTTCGACCTTGCCCACGTCGGCCAGGAGTTCCAGAACCTGGGTCAGGACGCGCCGGCCCTCATCCTGGTGCTGCATCTCCCGGCCACGGAACAGGACGGTGACCTGTACCTTGTCGTTGTGTTCGAGGAACTTGCGCGCCTGGGCCACCTTGGTAGCCACGTCGTGGTCGCCCGTCTTGGGGCGGACGCGAATTTCCTTCAGCTTCTGCTGGCGGACCTTGGCCTTGTTCCCCTTCAGGGAGGCCTCGAAGCGCATCTTGCCGTAGTCGAGGATTTTGCAAACCGGCGGTCGCTCGTCGGGGGCAACCTCGACCAGGTCAAGACCTGCTTCGCGGGCCTTCTCCAGTGCCTGGCTCGTCGGCACGACGCCGAACTGCTCGCCATCGGCACCGATCAGCCGAACCGGGCTGATGCGGATCTGTTCGTTGGTTCGGGGGCCGCGGTCGGCCGGCGGTTGACGATCGTAATGTCGGATACCTGTTCTCCTTGAGTGGGGCCAAAGGTTCGCCGCCCTCGGCCCGGGTCAATAACGTCCGAACGAGCAACTCCGTTCGGAACCACCTACTCATTATAGCGTCCACCGGCCAACGAAAGCTCTACTATTTCAGCCCTTGAAAACCGACACCGGCTGGAATTCGCCGCCGAGGACATCCTTGCTGCTGACGCCGAGCCAGTGGTCGAGGATGGCCGCGTAGACCTGGCGAAAATCCGTGTGGTGCTTCAGGTTGCCGTCCTCCAGCTGCGTCAGGCTCGGGTGCGCACCGACGATGCCGGCCTTCACCTGACCACCGATCAGGAACACGGGCGCGCCGGAGCCGTGATCCGTGCCCCGGCTGCCGTTCTCCTTCGCACGTCGGCCGAACTCGCTGAACGTCATCACCAGGATGCGATCCTTCTGACCGCGTGCGGCCAGATCCTTGTAGAAGGCGTTGATCGCTCCACCGAGTTGGCCCAGCAGCGTGGCGTGGGCCGGAGCCTGGGCCGAGTGCGTGTCGAAGTTGCCGATCGAGACGTAGAACAGACGCGCTCCCAGACCGGCATCGATGAGCTGGGCCGCCAGCCGGAGCCGGGCGGCGAGCTGATTGCCCTGCGGATACGTCGCCTTCGGCTGGTAGTTGCGAGCGATCTCTTGCAGACGCCGACTGCTGGCGTAGGTGTTGGCCGCCGTCCGCTGAACGAAGTCGAGCAGGCTCGGCCCGGCCGTTGGCGTTCGGGTGCCGCCCTCGATCACGTCGCGCTGAGCGGCCTTGTCGGCTCCGCTCGACGCCGCGAGCTGGAGCTGGAATTCCTCCAGCGTCTTGATCGACGGCACGCGCACCGGAGCGCCTTCGTAGGCGAGCGGTGAGCCCTCGTTGTCGGTCTTCAGGTGGAACGATGGCGTTCCGGGCAGGTGCTTGAGCGTTCGGCCGAGCCAGCCCTCGGTGAGCGTCTCGGCCGTCGAGCCGGCCTGCCAGATGTCCATCGAGCGGAAGTGCGACTGGTTCGGATTGGGATAGCCGACGCCCTGCACGACGCACAGGGCCTGCTCCTTGTCGAGCAGGTCGCTCAGTCCGCCGAGTTGCGGGTGCAGACCGATCTCGTCGCTGATCTTGTGGAGCTGATCCGTCGGCTGCCGGAGCGTCGGCCGAAGGTTCGCATAGGTCGGATCCTTGAACGGCACGACGGTATTGAGGCCGTCGTTGCCGCCGGTCAGCTCGATGACGACGAGGATGGTGTCCTTCGCCCCGGCCTTCTCGCTGGTCGGAGCGGCGAGGGCGGTGCGCTGCACGAACCCGGGCAGGCCGCCGCCCAGGGCGACCAGACTGCCGGTCGTCACACCACGGCGCAGGAATGCACGACGATTCAGGGTCATGGACGTTTCCTCCTGGCGAGCGTGGGGCGTCAGCCCCATGACTGCCTTCATCCGGAGAGAAGATCATGGGGCTGACGCCCCACGCTCGCCGGGGTCGATCAGCACAACTGAAACTCCGGCTGCGTCAGCACGAGATGACACAGCGCTCGCACTCGATGATTGGCGGCGTCTTCCGCCGTCCAGTAGACGGGCAGGCGGTCGCTCTTCTCCTTCCGGGCGTATTCCACCAGCCGCTCTCGCGAACCGGCCGGCAGATCGCCCTGGAAGAACACGCTCACGAACAGATTGAGGGCCTGTTCCTGGGTCGTCCGGCCGTGCTTCTTCGCCAGGGCGGCCGGGTCCGTCCGTCGGCCGAAGCGTGGATCTTCCGTCGAGGTCAGGGCCAGGGCCAGGTTCTGCCGGTAAAGCAGCGTCTGGCCGTTGAGCCAGGCCGGGCCGCCATCCCAACCCTTGACCGAAGGCGGATTGAAGACGTTCTGGCCGAGCAGTTCCAGACTGTTCGCCAGGGCCGTCGTGCCGATCCGGCCTTCCAGGCCGCGCACGATGCCGAGTGCGAACTCGACCGGACTCTTGATCTTCGCCCGGTAGGCCTGCTCCGAAAAGAACAGGTTCGAGCGCAGCAGGGTCGAGACGAGGGCCCCGAAGTCGTAGCCGCTCGTACGGAGTTGTTCGCACAGCGGAGCGAGCAGTTCCGGCGTCGGCTCGATCGTCTCGGAGACGAGGAAGCGGAACAGTTTCGTCACCAGGAAGCGCGGACAGGCCGGCTGATCGAGACAGATCGCGACGATGTCCTTCGCGGCGAGGTCACCTGTCTTGCCGAGGACGGTCTTGGTGCCGGTGTCATGATTGTTCGGGTTGAAGACCAGCTCCGCCCCACGGAGGTTGTAGCCGGTGAACGCCCGAGCCGCCTCGCGGATGTCCTTCTCGGTGTAGTGGCCGATACCGAGGCTGAATAGTTCCATCAGCTCCCGGGCGTAGTTCTCGTTCGGGTTCCCCTTCGTGCTGCCCCGGCCATCGAGCCAGAGGAGCATCGCCCGGTCCTTCGTGGACATCTCCAGGAGCAGATCACGGAAGCTGCCCAGGGCGAACTTCCGCATCAGCTCATACTGAGCGAGCATGAAGCCGGCGTTCTGCACCTTGGCGTTGCTCGTCGCGAAGTGGTTGTGCCAGAAGAGTGTCATCTTCTCGCGCAGCGGATGCGGCGTGTAGAGCATCCGGTGCAGCCACCAGGCCCGCAGCTGCTGGGCGTTGTTCGCCGCCGCGATGCTCTTCGCCAGTGGAGCGAGATCGTGGTCGAACTCGTCCTGGCCGGGACCGCCCTGGAGGAGGCGGTCGATCAGTGCGGCTGGGCCGAGCTTGTGGCCCTCTTGCAACTCGGCAAAGGTCGCGCCAAAGCCGGCTCGGCGATACAGATGACCGACGCGCTCCGGAGTCCAGGGAGCGGCCTCACTCGGCTGGTACGCCTGCCACGCCCAGCGCGGATCGATCGGCTTGATGTCGTTTCGCATGGGTCGCCTCATTTGGCCGCCGGCGGACCGGCGGAGTCTTGTGGTCTTGTAGGGTGGGCCGAGCGCCAGCGAGAGCCCACCGATCTCCGTGTGGTGGGCT
>CAYYJM010000015.1:0-26560 GCA_964471755.1 uncultured Alcaligenaceae bacterium | reverse complement strand
TCTCCGTGTGGTGGGCTCTCGCCTGCGGCTCGGCCCACCCTACACAAGCACGGCTTGTAGGGTGGGCCGAGCGCCAGCGAGAGCCCACCGATCTCCGTGTGGTGGGCTCTCGCCTGCGGCTCGGCCCACCCTACACAAGCACGGCTCGTAGGGTGGGCCGAGCGCCAGCGAGAGCCCACCGATCTCCGTGTGGTGGGCTCTCGCCTGCGGCTCGGCCCACCCTACACAAGCACGGCTCGTAGGGTGGGCCGAGCGCCAGCGAGAGCCCACCGAGCCCCTACCGTTATTTGCCGTCGCTCAGGCGGAACCGGATCTGGTAATCGAACTGCTTCGGCGCGAAGGTCGCCCGCAGCGAGACGCCGCCGGTCGAGCGCAGCAGCGCGAGGAACTCCCGGATCTGTTCACGGGCCTCCTTCGCCGGAATGGCCTGGTCGAGGATGGCCTGTGTCACGAGTTGCTCCTCTTGCAGGGCCAGCAACTCGGCGAAGCCGGAACCGTAGAAGCGCGTCTCGACGCTCGCCGAGCGCTCGCCCGGCTTCTCGGCCTGCAACAGCGGCACCAACTCGCGGGCCACCTCGATCGTCGAGCAGAGCAGCACCTGCTTGCCCACCCGAGCGAAACACGGACTGAAGCCGAAGCGGAGGTCCTGGACATCGTTCGGTAACGGCCGGGCTTCATCGACCCGGTAGCCGATCAAGGTCACGTCGCCGATCTTCTCCTCCTTCAGCTTCAGCTTGATCTGCGTCGAGAGAGCCAGGCCCGCTCCGCGGATCAGCGTCTCGATGCCGCCGGCGTAGTCGTCGTTGAGCGTCTCGGTGACCACCGCGAAGGCCGGGATCGGCGTCTGCGGCTGCTTCGTGTAACCGCCCTTCGGCTGGTTGACGACGACGAACCGATGATACGGAGCCGTGGCCGTCAGGAGCTTGCTGAGCCGGATGCGATTGAACGGAAACTGGCCGAGATTCTTGTCCGCCTGTTCGAGGCCGGAGACCACGTCGGCTCCGAAAATCTTCGCCCGATCGTTCCAGAAGGCGGCCAGGTCGAGGTGCAGCGTCGTGCTAAACAGGACGCCTCGTGGTTCCAGCAAGGGCCGACTCGCGGGCCGACCATCGGGACCGACGTGCAGGAGCCGATCCGGCCCCATGCCGTCGCGGCCGACCGGAGCGCGGACGCTGAAGGTGAAGTCGTCCCGCTCGCGGTGCAGGCCCATCGCCAGGTAGGGCGTCCGGCCCAGGATGTCGAAGTAGCTGCCGAAGATCATGGTCGCCAGTGGCTCACGCGGCGTCTTGTACAGCTCGGCCGCCGTCGGGTTCTGGCTGCGAACCGTCTCCATGTTCAGCCACAGCCAGGCGAGCGGTTCGCCGGCCAGGAGTTGGCGAGCCTCAGTGATCGCCGGCTTCTTCGCCAGGTGGGCTTCGCTCTTGCCGGTGAGCAGATCGACCGCTGCGGTCATCGCCTGTTTCTTGTTCGTCAGGAGCAGCGTCGTCCCGGACTGACCCAGGAAGATGTCGTTCCCGATGGTCGCGCCGGTGATACCCTGGTATGATCCCTTAACGAGCTTCGGAGCGTTCTCCTGGCGAGCGAGTTCCTGTTCCAGGATCTGCACGAGCAGTCCGAAGAAGCGTTCACTGGCCCGGGCGTCTCGGCCCTGGACGACAGCGAGGGCGGGAGCGGGGTTCGCTCCGAACTTGGTGCCCAGGGCGACGCCGCCGCCGGCCACCCGATCGAGGATCTCCGCTGCGGGCATGCCCATCTCGCGTTCGAGGTAGGCGATCAGTTGCTGAAAGCGGCGATAGCTGGTCCCTTCGAGGAACTCCCGGATGGGGGCCAGTTCGCGGGCCTTCTGAAACAGGGCCGGCGTGGTGATGGCATCGAGGACCTTCGCCGGCGCGGGCACGACCAGGACGAGGTCGGCGACATCGGGAAGGAGAGTCAGGGGTGAGCGTGGCTCGGCAGCGAGGGCAGGAGCGGCCAGCGTTAGCCAGCCGAGCAGGCCCACCAGAGAAAGACGCATCCGACGCATGCCCGGGCTCCTTTACGGTGCTGGGTTCGTCCAGGGTTGTCACTTGTACTCGGGATACCCCACCGCCCTGGGGTGTGTTTCAGGATCATTGGGAGATCGCATGAGCCGGAAGCTGCGTCTCGCCTTGACGGCCGACCTGCACTGGGGCCACCCACGCGGTCAGGAACCCAATCAGCGTCTGGTCGAATACCTTCGCCAGCACCCCGCCGATGGCCTCGTCATCGCCGGCGATGTCGGCTCGGGCGACTACTGGGGCGAATGCCTGCGTGCCTTCGCCGACTTCCCCGGCTTCAAGGCCGTCCTGCCTGGAAATCATGATATCTGGATTCCGCGCGACGAGGAGCGGATCGATTCGCTGGTCCTGTACGAATCGGTCCTGCCGGAGATCGCCCGCGAGGCCGGCTTCCACTATCTCGATGACGGCCCGCTGATCCTGCCCGAGGCCGAGGTCGCCCTGGTCGGCACCATCAACTGGTACGATTACTCCTGGTCGATCGACGAGTTCCGCGAGCGTTTTCCCGACGAGATGGAACGGCTTCAGACCAAGCGGTTCAGTCGGGGCCGACACAACGACGCCAACTTCGTCCGCTGGTCGCTCGACGATCCGGGCTTCACGCAACTGGTCGTGGACAAGTTCGCACGCCAGCTCGACGAGGCGCTGGCACAGGTGCCGCGTGTTCTGGCCTTCACGCACCATCCGGCCTTCCGGGGCATCGCCTTTCCGGTGCCGCCGAATGCGGTCTTCGACATGGACCAGCTGCTCTGGGCGGCCCTGAGTGGGAACACGGCCATCGAGGCGGTGCTGCGTCAGCGGGCCGACCGGATCGCGTACGCCTTCTCCGGTCACACGCACCGGGCCTGCGAGGGCCATCTCGGCGGCATTCCGGGCGTGAACATCGGTAGCGACTATCCGTTCAAGCGGCTGCTTTACCTCAACTGGCCAGACCTGACGATCGAGGCCGTGCAGTTCGATCCGTGAGCGATGCGGCCGTCGGGGTAGAATGGACCCAGAGGAGGAATGATCATGCCCTTTACCGTTACGCGCTCCCCCGGCATGACCGCTGCCGATTTCATCTGGTATAGCCGACGGCTGAGTCAGCAAGGGAAGGACCTGGGACGATTGCCCCGAATTCTGGAACCGGAGACGGGCCGACACTGGCTGGTCGTCTTCGAGGATCGCACCGATGCCGTCGCGTTCGCCGAGACCCTCGCAAGCTGTACCGGTCGCGATGACTGGGCCGTGCTTGAAACCAACGGCAGCGTCTCGATCGGTCCGCTCGGCCCGGTCCTGATCCACGTCTCGCGAGAGGGCAACGCCCGGTTCGTGGCGACCAATCCGCTGAGCCGGGCCTTGCTTCGCAGCGCCTTTCCGGATGCCATCCCGGTGCTGGTTCGCGGCGAGATTGGGCCGGACTCGTGGGCAGCGTATCACGCGCCGCGGGCTGATCTGGCCGAACTGATCTGGGAACTGGCTCCGATCCTGACCGGAGTCTCGCTGGCCGACCTCGATGATCTCGGTTACGTTCTTCTGGACGACGACACGCGTGAAACGATCCTGGCGATACCACCAGCGCTCGCCCCGGCTCACGCCTGATCGGGTTGCGGTCCCGGTGTCGAACTTGATCGTAGTTCCAAACCCGGCAGGGACCAGGTGTTCCGAAAGGGAGTGAGATCGATCTCGCCGCAGGTGACGGAATCCGGTCGGAACTGAACGGTGACGACCAGGTCTCCCGAAGCCGGATTCTCCGTACCGAAACGCCGATCCCCATTCCACCAGTTGACCACGGCCGTTCGAGCCAGGACCACGAACTCCACGAACCGTCCCTCGAACCGAACGACCAGGACGTAGGACAAGGCCGGGCCACTCGCTCGCTCCAGCTGTCGCATCGGAAAGCCGAACTGCGCCGAGTATCCCTCCTCGCGGACGTACCGCGTGCCCTGAGCGGTCTTGACCTGCAAGCGGCAAAGCCCCTCCGTCGCATCCTGGAATGCGAACAAATCGGTTCCGAGATCGACCTGAGGAAGGGCCACGTTGACCTGACGGAAAATCAACTCGGCCATGACCGCGAGCTGACCGCTGTAACCCGTGTAGACACGCTGCGTACTCATGCGCCCCCCTTCGTGAGTGGGAGGCATTGTATTCCGCCCACGCCGCACACGAAAGAAGCCCGGAAAGCTCCCGCGCTTTCCGGGCTCGTGCATTCAGAGAACCGGCCAGCGGTCCTGCCTCAGCTCAGCAGTTCCTTGATCGGGTTAGCTCCCTTATCGACGACCCGCACCGGCCGGCCCGTCGGGGTCTGGTTCTGCTTGGTGTAGTCGATGCCCAGGACCGAGCAGACCGTGGCCAGGAAGTCCAGCGCGTTGGTCTTCCGCTCGATGACCTCGGCACCTTCCGAGTCCGTCTTGCCGACGACCTGGCCGCCCTTGATGCCGCCGCCGAACATGACCGACGACCAGGCCCGTGGGTAATGGTCCCGACCCGGCTTGGCGCTGCGGGTGTTGATCTTCGGCGTCCGACCGAACTCGCCCATCCAGATCACCAGCGTGGTGTCGAGCAGGCCGCGTTCCTTCAGATCGCTCAGCAGCGAGGACAGCGCCTTATCGACCTGCAGCGAGTTGGACTTGACGCGGGTCCAGTTGTCCTGGTGCGTGTCCCAGCCGCCGAGGCTCACCTCGACGAACGGCACGCCGACCTCGACCAGACGGCGAGCCAGCAGCACCCCCTTGCCGAAGTTCCCCTCGCCGTAGGCAGACAGAGCGGACGCCTCCTCGGCCAGATCGAACGCCTTGCCTTCCTTCGACTTCATCAGCGTGACGGCGCGAGCGTAAGTCGTGGCATGGTCCAGGCCTGCGTCAGCCGCATAGGTGCCGTAAAATGCCTTCTCCATCTCTTCTAGCAGACCGACGCGATTGCTGAACGCACTCTGGCTGACGAACGGGCGCAGGTTCTCGACGCCACCGCTGGGGTTGACGATGTTCAGTGGCTGATGATGCGCGCCGAGGAAGCCGGCTCCGTAACTGCGGCTGCCGACGGTCACGAAGTTCGGCAGCGGGAAGTCCGGCCGACCCAGTTCCATCGAGACGATCGAGCCGATGCTCGGATACGCGACGCCACCGACGCCTTCGCGGTAGCCTGTGTGCATGTTGAACTTGGCGCGAGCGTGAGCCCCCTCGGCCGTACTCATGCCGCGGAGAATGGCTCCGTGCTGCATGAACTTCGCCACCCGGGCGAAGTGTTCGCTGATCTCGATACCCGGCACGCTGGTCTGGATCGGCTTGAACTCGCCGGCATTCTTGGTGCCCGGCTTGAGGTCGAACGTGTCCTTGTGGCTGGGCCCGCCGTCCATCCACAGCAGGATGCACGACTTCGCCTTGACCTTCGACTGGGCGGCGGCGTTGGCCAGCACGCCCATCCAGCCAGACAGGCACGCACCGCCGACACCCGCTGCGCTCAGACGCAGCACATCACGCCGATTCAGGCCAGCCGGGAGGGAATTCTGCATGGGGAATGTACCGTAGGTTGAGGTCGTGTTCGGAAGATTTCAGGTCGTATTCAGTCAGCGAGCGACGGGACATCCGTCGCTCGCGGTTCGTTCTCGTTAGCGGTTCACGGCAAACTCGCTGGAGTTGACCAGCACCCAGAGCAGATCGGCCAGGCCCTGGCGATTGTCGCCGACCGTCTTGAGGTGGGCCAGGCTCCGGTCCAGTTCCTTCGCGGTGGGCTTGCGCGACAGCACGTTCAGGTAGAGAATCTCGACCGCCTCGGCCGGCGTCTTCGCCTCACGGGTGAGGGCCTGCGCCCGGGCCGGGTTGTTCATCTGGGCCGAGTTCATCAGCCGAAGCACCTGCGGAATGCCGGCCTGGAACTCCATCGGATCCCAGTTCTCATCGAGGTTGAAGAAGTTAACGAATGCCACCTTGGCGTTGGCCTGCGGCCGGTTCGGCTGTTTCGGCCGGTTCGGTCGCGCCGGCGCACGATCACCACCGAGAACGACCTGGATCGAGTCGTACAGCTGCTCCGGAGACAGCACCTTGATGTTCATGCGTGCGAACAGGGTCGGTTCGACGCCACGGTTGCTGTCGTTCGGCTTGCTGGACCGCTGATAGGTTTCGCTCAGGCAGATGGCCCGGTAGAGATCCTTGAGGTCGAAGCCGCTCTGGGCGAATTGTCGCGCCATTGTCTCGAACAATTCCGGGTGCGACGGCACGTTCTCCGGGCGGATGTCGTCGATCGGATTGACGAAGCCGCGTGCGAACAGTTGTGCCCAGACGCGATTGACGATCGCCCGCGAGAAGAACTTGTTCTCCGGGGTGCAGAGCCACTTCGCCAGGTACGGTCGGAGCGCTTCGTTCGCACCGATCTTCGGCGTGGTGCCATCGAGGGCCTTCGGCGGAAGGAACTGGGCCGACTCGGGCAGACCACGACGCTTGCCCTTGGCTCGCGGCAACTCCTGCACGCCCGGCGAGGTCTTGTTCTTGGCGGCGGCGTTGACGTTGCCCGGCTGCACCTTCATGAAGTAGGCGGCCGTCTCCCAGTATTGCTTCTGCGTCCACTCCGTGAACGGATGCGGATGACACTGAGCGCACTGTAACTGCAGACCCATGAACAGCTTGCCGACCGAGTCGGTCATCTTGTCCACGGTGTTGTTAGCCAGGAAGTAGGTCGTCGCGCCGTTCTCGGCCTGGGTGCCGGTCGCGGTCAGCAGATCGGTCACCATCCGGTCCCAGGACGTGTTCGCGTTGAAGTTCTTCTCCAGCCACTTGTCCAGCGCGTCCGCGTTCAGACGACGGTTATCGCTGGTCCGCGGCAGCATCAGGGACGCCCACAGGTCGGTCAGGTGGACGCCGTATTCCTTGCTGTCCAGGAGTTGGTCGATCAGCTTCGCCCGCTTGTTCGGATTGGTGTCGGCGAGGAAGGCAGCGGCGGCTTCCTTCGTGGGGACCTTGCCGGTCAGGTCGAGATGGACGCGACGGAGGAACTCGGCATCGTCGGCCCGGTCGGAGGGCTTGACACCCTCGGCCTTGAGCTTGGCCGTGATGGCCTGGTCGATCACCCGGGCCAGGGCGGCGGCATCGAGTTTACCGCTCTCCCGAGTCGCTTTTCGCTTCGCCTGAGGCTGGGCTTCGATCAGACCGATGCCGGCCACGAGGACCAGCATACCCGCCGTGATCGTCAGCCCCAGACCACGCAACAACCGAGTCTGAAGGGACATCCGTCGATTCTCCTGGTCGAGATCTCTGGACGAGCCGTCCAGAGCGAGTTTATCGCGAACCGTGAACCATACCCCTGTAACCCCGATGGTAAGGCAAGGTTCCGACGCGGACCAGGAAAATCGCGTGCGGACGGGACCGCTTCTGCGCCCTCACCCGGCCCTGTCGAGCAGCTTCAGAAACTCGCGCATCCAGGCCGGGTTATCGTGCCAGGTGCGTGCCGTGACCAGGTTGCCATCGACGACCACCTCGCGATCGACGTAGGTCGCGCCGCCCTGCTCGGCGTCCAGCTTGCACTTGGCCACGGTCGTCGCCGTCTTGCCCCGGCCGATGCCCGCCGCCGTGATGATCTCGATGCCGTGACAGACCGAGGCGATCGGCAGCTTCTGCTCGTCGAACCAGCGAACGATCCGCAGGAGATCCTGATCGTAACGCAGGTACTCCGGAGCCCGCCCGCCGGAAAGGATGATGCCACGATACTCGGCCGGCTTGATGTCCTTGAAGGCAATGTCGGCCGCCAGATGGTAGCCGGGCTTCTCCTCGGTGATGTCCCAGTCGGCCGGCCGCTCGTGCTGGACGAGGTGATAGACCCGCTTCGCCGGCCCGGCGACGACGCACTCGTGGCCCGCCTCCTTGATCCGAAACAGCGGATAGAAGGTGTCGAGAACCTCGGCCGCGTCACCGATCACCAGCAGTACCCTGGCCATGCTGCGCTCCTCTGCGATTGATACCTCATTTAGCCGCCGGCTTGCCGGCGGTCTTCGTCGGACGGCGGGCAAGCCCGCCGCTAAATGATGATGGGCTCACCCTCATCCCAGGTGCGACGTGTCGTTCCACAACCGGATCACCGGCTCGTCGCGGTGGTGATCGTAACCGAGAATGGACAGCGATGCAGCCGACAGGGCGAGGGATTTGCCCAGCATCACGCCCTGACCGAGCCAGACGCTCGCCAGGCAGCGCAGGATGTGGCCGTGAGCGAACAGCAGGGCGTCGCCCTCCAGGGCGCGCAGTCGGCCGACCAGGCGTTGCAGCCGGCTCTCGACCTCCGGCGGACTCTCGCCATTGGGGCAGCCATCGCGGAAGAGGAGCCAGTCGGGGCGGCGCTCGCGGATCTGGGTCGAGGTGAGCCCCTCGTAGTCGCCGTAGTTCCACTCCATCAGATCGTCGCAGACTTCGGCCCGATCGCCGAAGCCGGCCAGTTCGCAGGTCCGCCGGGCCCGGCTCAGCGGGCTGGTCAGAACCAGCGTGAACGCCGAGCCGACCAGGCGACGGCCGAGTTGACGGGCGTTCACTTCCCCCTTCGGGGTCAAGGGGATGTCGGTTCGGCCGGTGTGCTGACCGGACAGCGACCAGGCCGTTTCACCGTGGCGAACGAGAACGATGTGCGGTAGCGGTGTGGACATCGATGGAATCCTCTCAACGCGGCATCTTCCAGACCCGGAGCGTGCGATCCTTGCTGGCCGAGACGAGGAATCGGCCATCGGGCGAGATTGCCACGGCCATGACGTAATCCTCGTGCCCCTCGTAGCAGCGGAGCTGCTTGCCCGTCGCCACCTCCCAGGCCCGGACGGTGCGATCCGCTCCGGCCGTGATCAGGTACTTGCCGTTGGGACTGATGGCGACGCCGTAGACCATGCCCGTGTGCCCCTGGAAGACGCGGACGACCGCACCGCTCTCCGGATCGAACAGCCGGGCCGCGTGGTCCGCTCCCCCGGAGATGATATACTTGCCGTCCGGCGACCAGCCCACCGTCATGAGCATCTGATTGTGGCCGACGAGTTTGCGCAGCTCCTTGCCCGTGTCGAGATCCCAGACCCGGACGCTCTGATCGAAACTGCCCGACGCCACCCGTCGTCCCTGGGGATCGACGGCGATGGCCCGCACCCGCTCGGAGTGGCCATCGAGCTTGCGCAGTTCCTTGCCCGAGTCGCGTTCCCAGATCCGCAGACTGTTGTCGCCGCTGCCGGAGACGAGCAGGTTCCTGCCCGGGACGAACGCCACCCCGAGCAGACGCTGGCCGTGTCCGCTGAACCGGCGCACCTCGGCACCACTGGCCCGGTCGAACAGACGCATCAGATGATCACTGCCGCCCATCGTGCCGCTGCCGGTGAGGACGTACTTCCCGTCCACTGACACCGCCAGGGCGCTGACATTCTCTCGATGTCCCTCGAAGCGGCGCAGTTCCCGGCCCGAGGCCAGGTCCCACAGACGCACCGTCGCGTCGTAGCCGCCCGAGACGATCTGCTTGCTGTCCGGCGTGAAGCCGACGCACCAGACCTCGTTGGTGTGCCCGGCCAGAACCCGGACGACGCCGGTTCGATCCAGTTCGATCTCGCGGATCAATTCGCCGACACGTCGGCGAACCTCGGCATCGCCATCGGCCAGGGCCGCCCGGAGCGGCTCCAGAATCGTCTCGCCCAGCTCGGCGAGCCGCTTCTGGGCCTGCTCGCGTCGATCGAAATCGTCATCGCCGAGCTGGCGGATCAGTCCGGCCACGACCGGTGGCGATGGCGGTACGTCCGGAAGCGCGAGGAGCAGCGGGAGAAGCAACGGGAAGAGGCGGATCATGGAGTCACTCCCGCGGCACATTCCAGAGACGAGCGGTGCGATCCTTGCTGGCCGACAGGAAGCGTCGGCCATCCGGAGCCAGTTCGACCTGACGGACGTAATCCGTGTGTCCACGAAAGACGCGAAGTTCCCGTCCGGTCGCCAGATCCCACAGGCGGACGGTGTGGTCCTCACTCCCCGTCAGAAGTCGCCGGCCGTCCAGCAGAAACAGGGCGCTGTAGACGAAGCCGGTATGCCCCTCGAAGCGACCGACCTCCTCGCCGCTGGCGATGTCCCAGACGCGGGCCAACCGATCGGCCGTCCCCGTGACCAGCTGCTTGCCATCGGGCGAGAAGCCCACCGCGAAGACCAGGCCGCCTTGCGGTCGCAGGGTCTGGAGCAGCTCGCCGCTGGCAAGGTCCCAGAGGTGAACGCTGCCGTCGAAACTGGCGGTCGCAGCCTGCGAACCGTCGCGCGACACGGCCACCCGGCGGATCATGTCGGTGTGTTCCTTCGACGACCGAACCAGCTTTGCCGACCGCAGATCCCAGCACCTGAGCGTCCGATCCCGGCCGACGGTGACGGCTTCATTCTCACCGGGGAGGATCTCCAGATCGACGATCTCGTCGGTGTGCTTGCCGATGGCAGCGAGCAGCCGTCCGGAGGTGTCGTGGATACCGAGCGAACCGTCGCCCAGACCGACGAGCAGGCGACGGCCATCGCGAAAGAAGCGGGCGCAGTTGACGGCCGAGTTGGCCGTGATGCAGCCCAGTTCTCGGCCGCTCTCCAGATCCCACAGACGCAGGGATTTGTCGTCGCTCGACGTGGCGGCCCGCTTGCCGTCGGGCGAGAAGGTCGCGGCCCACAATCCCGACGTATGGCCGACCAGGATGGCCTGTTCACCGAACAGACGGCGTTCGATGGTGGTGATCAGTTCGTCCACCCGCCGACGGACCTCGGCGTCACCGGAATCGACGGCCGCCTTGAGAGGTGCGAGGGCATCCTCGCCGAGATCGGCCAGTCGGCGGCTGGCCAGTTCGCGCTGCTCGAAGTCGTCGTGACCGAGTTGTTGGATCAGGGCCGGGATGTCGGCCTTCGGCTCCGCAGCATGGGCGAGATACGCGATCCCTCCCAGGACGGCAACGCAGAGAAGCGTCAGCAGAACCCGAACCAGGAAGCCGCGCGCAACGGGTCGGCAGCAAGGACTCATGACCACCTCCGATGACGGCGGAGAGGAGCCGTTGCTTGATTATCGACCGCCGAGCGCGGCAGAGCAAGAGCGAGACGGCCCTCGTCACACCGGCAGGGTCGGCTGTCCCTGGTTGACCAGGTCCGGCCGACGCAGGGTGGTGCCGACCGTGTGTCGTTGCATGGGGTAGATTCCCGCCGTGGTCTTCTCGACGGTATCGACCGAGTAGAAGGCCCGGGAATCGAACTCCTCGATGGTCCGAACCACATCGTCCAGCCGTCGGCGTGGGATGACGGTGAAGACCAGGTGGACCGGGCCGGTCGCACCGTCGCCGTTGAAGTGGGTGACGCCGTGGTTGCTGGTCCGCAACGCGGCGAGCAGCGGCTCGGCGTCACGCCGGGTGATGACCCGGATGAGCAGGTAGCCCAGAGCGAGTTGCTCCTCAACCCACAGGCCGAGATAATTGCCCATCGTGAAGCCAGCCGCGAAGGCGATGAAGCAGAACGGGTTCGATAGATTCTGCATGACCTGGCCGATGGCGACCAGCCAGATCGAAATCTCGACGAGCCCCAGCATGCTCGCGAGAACTTTCCAGCCGCGCGAGATGGAAATGACGCGCAGCGTGGACAGGGTGACGACAATCACTTCGGCAACGAAGATCAGCAGCGGTAACCAGGGCCATTCAAACACGGTATTCTCCCCGAAGAACGCAACCCTTCGCAAACCGCCGGGAGACATACGGCATGCGTTCAAACGAGGCAAGGCCAACTGGCGCGACCCTGCGTCGTTCGCGCGTCGAGAAATCTCTGGGAGGTCGCAAGGGACACTCTATCCTAGGTCCGCTATTTACCCAGAGTCAATGGAGTGTCACCGCGACGTTGCGTGCAGTAACTCCCGCAGGGTCGGGTAGGTCCGACGGTAGCGGTCGTACACGTCCTGGCAGGCCCGCACGGCGTCAGGTCGGGGTTCGACGACCGTGCCGATTCGTACCATCCGGGCTGCCGCCGCGTCGAGGTCGGGAAAGGCTCCGACGTGGACCGCCGCGATGAGGGCCGAACCCAGCGCGCAGGCCTCGCTCTCGACCGGCAGGTGGATCGGCCGATCCAGCACGTCCGCGTGGATCTGCATCCAGAGCCGACTGCGCACGCCGCCACCGCCCGCGAACAGACGCTCGATCCGCAGACCATGCGCGGCCACGTCGTCGAGGATGGCCCGTGTGCCACAGGCCGTTCCCTCGCAGATCGCCCGGTAGAGATGGGCCGGGCCGTGGGCCAGAGTCAGGCCCCAGAAGACGCCGCGTGATCGTGGATCCTTGTGCGGACAGCGATTGCCCTGGAAGTGATCCAGGCAGGTGAGTCCCTCGCAGCCCGGCGGCACGGCTTCCGCCCGGGCGTCGAGCTGCTCGAACGACTCGGTCGGGGCGAAGTGCTGACGGAACCAGTTCAGGATCGAACCGGTCGCCGTCTGGCCACCCTCCAGGGTGTACGTTCCCTCGAGAACCGCATCGGGGTAGCAGCCAAGCATGCCGCTGCCCAGGAGCGGCACGGGAGACATGGCCAGATGACAGGTACTTGACCCGAGGATCATCGCCAGGTCGCCCGGCCGAACCGCACCGAGACCGAGCATGCCGAGATAGGCGTCGATCCCCCCCTGGGCGATCGGCAGGCCCGGGCGCAGGCCGAGGTGTTCGGCCGCTCGGGCCGAGAGTCGGCCGTCACCGCCACCGAGCGGGACGATGCGCTGCGGCCATCGTTCCGGCAGATCGTCCAGGCCAACGGCGGCGAGCAAGGACCGACTCCAGCCTCCCTCAGGCCGAACGTGGTTCCACTTGACCGCGACATGGTTCAGCGACAGCGTCCACTCGCCGGTCAGGCGGAACATGAGCCAGTCGGTACACTCGACCAGCCGCTCGGCGCGAGCGTAGACCTCGGGCCGATGGCGCTTCAGCCACAGGGCCTTGGGCAGCATCCATTCCGGTGAGACGACACCGGACACCCAGCGGAGGCTGGCGTCGCCGGTCGCGTTGATCGCCGTGGCCTCGAGATGGGAGCGCTGATCCATCCAGAGCAGGGCCGGGGCCAGGGCGGTGCCATCGACCCGCGAGGCGATCACTGTACAGGCAGTGCAGTCCAGGCCGAGAGCCTGGACCGCCTCGGCCGAGCCGGGCACGCTGGCGATGGCCTGCCGGACGGCCGTCCCGACGGCGGTCCACCATTGCTCGGGAGACTGCTCGGCCCAGGCCGGAGCGGGATGGGCCGTGTCCAGCGTCGCGGTGCCATGACCATGACAGCGGCCGTCCAGGTCGATCAGAACCGCACGCACGCTCTGGGTGCCGACATCGAGGCCAAGAAATAGCGGTGGGAGCATGTCAGAATCGATACCAAATCGGAGGGGGGGAATGGCGAGCCCCCACGAAAAGTGGGGGGAGTTTCCGACAGCATACAGAGAGAAGGCGAGCCCCCCACGAAAGTGGGGGGAGTTTCCGACGCGGGAACTCCCCCCACTTTCGTGGGGGGCTCGCCTGGAGTCGCCGGGGGTTACTTCGGCATCGGCGGAACGATCGGCGGGGCCGTCGGCGTGGACACCGACTCGGTCTCCTCGCCCGGCGGCGGCGGAACGATCGGCGCGAAGGTGTCAAGGTTCTCGACCTTCTCGCCGCCGGCGATCGTACACAGGGCCCGGAACTGGGCCGGGGTAATCGACGCCTTCAAGAAGCGCACCTTGCCGTCGGCCATGATGGCGTAGGTACCCGGTTCCTTCGTCTCGGGATGCTGCGTCGAGATGAACGGGATGAAACTCTCGGTGTCTTCGGAGACGCCCCGGACGGTGCCGCCACCACCCAGGATCCACGGCGACCGCTGACCGGGCGGCACCTGGATCAGGAGAATCGTCTGGCCGAGACCGTCCTTGATGTCGTCCTTCTTCGTGGCGCGGTGGTAGCCGAAGATGCCGAGACGGTTGGCGACCTGGGCGTCGTCCGCACGGTAGGTAGCCGCGTCGAAACCGACGCCGGCGATGCCCACCCAGGCCGTCGGCCCGAGCGCTTCCGGCCGACCAGGATAATGCACCCGGTAGGCGTCGCCCGGCTTGCCGCGAGCCACCAGTTGCGGCAGCGTCACCTGGGCAATCTTCAGGTTCGCCGGATCGGTCCAGTCCTGATTCGGATCGATCTCCAGACGAGAGTATTCCGCTCCCAGGAACGGCAGCAGATCGACCACCCAACTGAGGCACTGATCCGGGGCCCAGTCGGTCAGGGCGGCGGCCGGAACCGCACGCGGCATCGTCCCCTGCGGGAAGGCCCCCTTGGCGGCCAGGTACTTCTGCGTTGCGCGGGCCAGTTCGTGAGCCCGCGAACGGGTGTTGGTCATTTCCGCGTCACTCTTCAGGGCCAGCGCATACCGTTCGAGGAGTTGCCGCACCGCCCGGTATCTCGCCTCTGGCAGCGGCACGTTCGCGTTGACGACCAGCGTATTTTCGTTGGCGCGGAAGAAGAACCACTGCCCGAGCGGCGTCTGCGCTCCGCCCTGCCCCGGTACGCCCGGCTGACCAGGGCCTGGGAAGCCGCCGGGTTGTGGCCCGGGGAAACCGCCGGGTTGTGGCCCCGGAAAGCCGCCTGGTTGTGGCCCGGGGAAGCCGGGTTGTGGCCCGGGGAAACCAGGCCCCCCCGGTTCACCGGGGCCGCCCGGAAACATGCCGCCGTTGGGGTCCACGTTGCCGCCGCCCACAAGCGTCCGGAGCGTGGTTTCGGACAGAGTCGCCTGTTTATCGCTCGCCAGATCGATCGCCAGGGTCGCGCCAACCTTGTCCTCGGTCAGCTCATGGACGGCCAGTCCCACCCGCTTGATGTTGGGCCGTACCCAGTCCGTGGCCGTCTTGAGCAGGTCCTTGGTCAGAACCAGCCCTCCCGGCAACTCGGGCAACGGCTGCTTCATCACCTGCTCCATCTCCTTCGACTCGAAGATCTCCTTGGCGTCGAAGGACCGGCTGAAAATGACGGGCCGGTCACCTTCCGCCTTGTCGAGAACGCCCTTGAGCAGCGGATTGATGGTGAGGTACGCCCCACGCGGTCCCGAAGGGGTCGAACCAGGTGTTTCTTCCGATCCAGGCTGGCCTGGTCCGGGTTGGCCTGGTCCAGGCTGTCCCGGTCCGGGCTGGCCTGGTCCAGGAATGGGCATCGGTTCCCCTGGCCCGCCACTTCCGGGAGGCGGTGGAACACCCGGACCAGGCTGGCCCGGACCAGGCTGGCCGGGTCCAGGCATGGGGACCGACCCTGGTCCTGGACCCGGCATCGGCCCGGGTCCGGGCATCGGCACCGTCCCTGAGCCTGGCCCTGGCATTGGCACCGACCCTGGTCCTGGTCCGGGCATTGGTCCTGGTCCAGGCATTGGCCCCGACCCTGGACCGGGATACGTCATCGGCCCTGTGCCGGTCGATGGCCCGGTGCCCGGCGATGGCACCGAACCGGTGTCCTGCGAGCGGAGCGGGAACGAACCATTGGCGTTGAGGAAGGCCAGCACCATCTCCTGATTGCTGAACACCATCGTCTGACTGTCCGCGAAGCAGACGGCCAGATTCGGCGCGGGGCGGTTCGCCTTGAGCAGCAGGTTGCTCAGGCTGTCGAGTTCGCGATGCACCGTGAACCAGCTGTGCCCGTTCTCGGGCGCCTCCTTGTTCAACTTGAGGCGGTTGCTCAGGTCGTCGAAGTTGAGCGGTTTGGCCACGCGGACCACCGCGTAGACCCACTTGTCGTGCAGACCAACGACCACGCGCTGGACTTCCGCCAGGCCGAAGCCGAAGATCTTCTGAAAGTCCTGCTCGCGGAAAGCGCCCGGTGTCTGCAAGGCCGCAACCCGGAAGATGCTGTTGTGGCCTTTATCCACGTTCAGGTTCCAGACCGCCTGGGTCTCTCCCGGCAGCAGGTTCGAGATGTCTGGAATCTGATCCCGCCGGATGGCGTGGACGAAGCGGCCCGGCGTCGAGGGGTTCGGATTTGGGTTCGGGTTCGGATTTACGCCACCCGATCCCGGCGGCATCGTCCCGGGATCCATCGGATCGCCGGGTCCGCCCGGACCCGGCGGATTGGATGGGAAGTTGTTCGCTTGATTGTTGTTCGAGCTAGAACTGGGCGAACCGGAGAAAAAGAGGAAGTAGCCGCCCGCGACGAGCGCGAGGATGGCCACCACGCCGACGACCGCGCCGACCTGGACCGTATTGGAGGAGCCGCCGGCCTTTTTCTTCTTCTTTTCGCCCCCCTCACCCTTGTCCTTCTTGGCGGTCTTCTTGCCGCCGGCTTTCTCGCCGCCCTTGTCGTCCTTCTTGTCCCCCTTCTTGTCGCCCTTCTTACGGGGCTCGTCGTCCTCGGGGGCCTCGACGACGAAGCGATACTTACACTTGGGGCATTCGGTTTTCTTGCCAACCAGCTTGGGGTCGCGGATTGGAACCAGCGCCTCGCAGCTGGGACAGGCTTGCTTGAAACTCACCGTGGAGGCCATGCGCCCACTCTCCGCGAAAGAAGCGAATTGATTGTCGCCACATTCGTCAACAGGTGCGATCCGATCGTGATACGGTCATCGTAGCCCGAACGGCGAACCCTTTGCAATGAAAAAGCCTACCGGTCGGGCAACGTTTGCGCCCAAATCAAAAGTTCGGGCTGGACACCTTGCCCGTGGCCCGGACAACATAGAATAACACGTCGAACCAGAAGGAGGCGGATCATGGCACGCGGCTTGACGCGCTGGCAGGCGGTGTTGCTGGGAGCGGTCTTCCTGGGGGCCCTGCTCCTCGGCGGACTCGGAGTCTTCGCCATCGGCGACTGGAGCTGGCTGAGCAAGGACACCCTGCACGTCCGGGTGGCCTTCCCGGAGATCCGCGGCGTCGAGGTCGGCACGCGCGTGCGCATCCAGGGCATCGACGCGGGCGAGGTCGTCGAACGGAACGCTCCGACCAAACCGCGCGACCCCGTCGTCCTGCGTCTGCGGATCAAGCCACAACATCGGAACCTGATCCGCTCCGACGCGACCGTGTCGATCGTCGCCGAGGGCATGCTCGGTGGCAAGGTTCTGGAGATCCGACTCGGGGCCAACGATGCTCCACCAGTCGAGGAGAACGGCCTCCTGGCGACCGGACCATCCAACGATGCCGAGGGGCTCCTGGGCGAAACCACGGCCATGCTCAAGTCGATCCGCGAGGGCAACGGCACCGCCGGCAAACTCCTCACCGGAAACGAGGCGCACGAGGCTCTCGTCGAGATGCTCCAGCAGGGCAAGCAGACGTTCGCCAGTCTCCAGCGTGTCTCCGACTCGCTGGAGAAGTTGCCGCTCGTCGGTGGCTACATCGAGAATCCGGCCAAGATCCTGGATCGACCGAACTTCAACCGGGATCGCCGGGTCTTCAAGGCGACCGATCTCTTCGAGCCGGGGCGAGCCGTCCTCACGGCCCGGGGCAAGGCGAAACTGGACGAGATCGCCCCCTGGCTGGAGGGAATGAAGCACAAGGGCTCCGAGGTGGTCGTGGTCGGCTTTGCCGATCCCAGCGATCCGGAAGCGCTCAACGGCTCGGCCGGCGTGCTGACCCGGAAGCAGAGCGAGTCTGTCTGTGATTACCTCGTGGCCCAGCACGGCGTCCAGAAGATGGGCTGGTGGAGTACGCGGAAGGTGCTGCCCATCGGACTGGGTACGCAACCGTCGCCGATCGCCGAACGCGATCCGCTGCCGCCGGCCCGGGTGGAGGTGATCGTCTTCGTGCCGCAGACCTGACGTATGAACGAACCAGCCGGCTCCGAGATCGTCGTCCGTATCCGCCTGCTGTACCATTTCTGCCGGCTGCGCTCGCCGCGCGTCCAGATGAGCCCGAGCCGGTTTCAGGAACACCTGCAACGGGCTCATCGCCGCGCCCTGACCCAGCTCGGAACCGAGCCGACCCCGGACCTCCTGCCCTGGTTGGAGTTCCTTCAACGCCTGGACGCTCCCGATCTGTTCCTGGCCAGCGCCTGCCTCGATGGCGACGGCACCGCCTGGCAGGATCTGTTCGCCGCCCGGGCGAATCGGCCCGATACCCTGCTTGTCGATGCCCTGCGTGCGCGGGCCGCCCGGCTCTATCCGCGCGATCCGGAACGGCAGGAACAGGCGGTCCAGGAATTCTGGGGCTTCCTCCTGGCCGGCGAACACGCCGAGGCGATTCCGGTGCTGGCTCGCTATGACGGTCTGCGGCCCCTGGTTCCCTGGCTGATCCGGGTCTTTCAGAATCGCCACCTGTCCGAGTTGCGCAGGACCAACGGCCTGCGAACGCTGGCCGCGACCGACGATGCGGGCGACCTGGATCTCCCGGCTCCGCCGGAACACCCCGGCGTCCACTGGCACGAGGCGTTCTGTGCGGCCGTTCGCGACTGGCTGGCCCTCTGTCCGCCGGAGGATCTGCTCCTGCTCGGCCTGCGCGGCCGATATCGTCTCAATCAGCGCGAGGTGGGTCGTCTGCTCGGCATCCACGAGGGGAACGTGTCGCGCCGAACAGACCGATTGCGCACGGAGTTTGTCCGCTGGATTCGTGAGCAAATGCACCTCCAGGGCTGGACAGGGGACGATCTGGATGGTCTGATCCTGACGGAGATGGAAAGTCTGCTGCTGGAGGAACCTCGTCTGGCGGGCGATCAGTTGGCCGCCCTGCTGGCCGCGCGCGGCCGGCCCGTGCCGCCTGGGCTCGACGCCGCCTCACGGCTTACTGACGAGCGTTCCACGGACGTCTGAGGGAGCAGCCCATGCGGTCGGAGGATGCCTTCGCGCGGTCGGCAACAGACGACCCCCTGAGCGGGGTCGTCGGTCAGAGTCCGGCCTTGCGCCAGGTTTTCCAGTTGCTCCGGCGCGTGGCTCCCACTCAGGCGAGCGTGCTGATCGTCGGCGAGACGGGCACCGGCAAGGAACTGATCGCGCGAGCGGTCCATCGTCTCAGTCCGCGCGTGAAGGGTCCTTATGTCCGGGTCAACTGCGGAGCCCTGAACGAGAGCCTCCTGGAGAGCGAATTGTTCGGCCACGTCAAGGGGGCGTTCACCGGAGCGATCGACAATAAGATCGGCCGATTCGAGGCGGCCCACGGCGGCACGATCTTCCTCGATGAGATCACCAGCATGAGCCCCAAGCTCCAGGTGAAGCTGCTGCGCGTGCTGCAAGAGGGAGAGTTTGAACGGGTCGGCGAGAGCCGGACGATCCACGTCGATACCCGCGTGGTGGCTGCGTCCAATCAGTTGCTCGAAGACGAGATCGAGGCCGGACGATTCCGCGACGATCTCTATTACCGGCTGAACGTCGTGCCGATCTACATCCCCCCGCTCCGGGAACGGCACGACGACATCCCCTTGCTGGCGAGCTACTTTCTGGAGCGATACTGCGAGATCAACCGACGGACACCGCCGCCGACGATCGGTCCCGGTTTCAACCGCATGCTCCTCGCCCATCCCTGGCCGGGCAATGTCCGGGAACTGGAGAACTACATCGCCCGGGTCGTGGTTCTGTGTGACGAAAACACGCTGACCGATCAGAGCCTGCCACCGCCTGGCAAGCACGATCGGCCGTGGAAACCGCTGCCGGGCCGGAGGACCGACGAACTACAGGGGCTCATCCGCCAGCTGGTTCGTCTCGGCGTCCAGACGATTCCCGACGGAACGATTCACGATCACCTGGTCGGCGGCGTGGAGCGGGAGTTGATCGAGTACGTGCTGGCGCAGTGCGATCAGGTCCAGGTGAAGGCCGCCGCGAAGCTCGGCATCAACCGGAACACGCTGTACAAGAAAGTGGGCCAGTACAACAAGCCGACTCCCGAGAGCGAATCCTCGGTCGAGGACGAGACCTGAGACAGGTAAACCATGAGCCCCACCGACCGGAGTGATGCGCGCGAGGAGACGCCATCCAACTGCGCGAGCCGCACCCTGGTGCTGCTCGTGACGGTGCTGTTTCTGCTCGTTCTCGACAGCCGCGTCTGGGGTGGTCTCCAGCCACCGCTCATCCATCTGCCCGTCGGGTTGAGCCTGGCCGTGTTTGTCTGGTTTGGCCGCACGGGATTGTTTCTGCTCGTGGCCAGCGCACCGGCCCTGCTCCTGGCGGTGGCTCTGCGGTCGCTGTCCGCGACGGAGGCGATCGCGGCTCTGGCCGGCTCCCTGCTGACGACCGCCCAGGCAGCCCTCGGCTGGTATCTGTATCGCGACCGCCTCGGCGGCTCACGCTGGCTGACCGATCCGCACTCGGCCATCCTGTTTTTCCTGCTCTTCGCGGGACCGGTCGCCGGCGTGTTCGCGGCCGCGCAGGCCGCCGTGCAGGTTCCGCTGGAGCCCGCTGAGTCCTTTCTGTTTCTCTGGCTGGACTGGTGGCTCGCCGACGCACTGGGCTTCTTCGTCCTGGGAGTTCCCTTGCTGGTCCTCAACGCGGCGGAGCCGACGCCGGGGGTGCCGCTGTCCGTCCTGAGCGGCCAGGGCGATCGGGTCGAACCGCTGGAGTCGGCTCCCGTCACTGGCCTGGGTGACTGGCTGGAAATGGCCGGCCTCGCCCTGGCTGCGGGACTGCTCAGTCTGCTCCTGATCGTGGCGACCCCGAACCACGCGGAGGGTCTGCCGCAGTGGGCCGTGACCTTGCTGCCGGCCACCTGGGCGTGTCTTCGGCAGGGCCTTCGTGGCGGAATGATCGCCGCCGGGGCCGCCGCCTTGCTTCCGCTGCTCGTGCTGGCCGGCGAGCCCTCCGATGCCAATCTGCGGCAGCTCCAGGGCGGCCTGCTCGCCCAGTGCGGCGTCGTGCTGCTCATCGGCGCTTCCTTCACTTGGATCCGAACCACGGAAGAACGCTACCGCCAGGTTGTGGACCGGGTGCCCGCTCTGCTTTACAGTGCCCGCCTGCTGACGCCAGCGACCGGTCCTCTGGCCGGCGGACGCACGACTTCCGCCCCGGCTCTCCTGGCCGAGGTGACCCTGCTCAGTCCGGCCACGGCTGCGCTGTTCGGCTGCGCCCCGGACCAACTCCGGGGCGATCATCAACGCTGGCTGGATCGGGTCCATCCCGAGGATCGCGAGCTGGTCCAGGCCGCACGGATGCAACTGACCCGACAGCGGCCCTCGCCGTCAAACGCCCGGGACCCGGCGGTCATCTGCGAGTACCGGGTCGCTCCCGACGTGGAACCGCTGGAGCAATCGGGACCGTCCACACCTCGCTGGGTGCGCGATTCGATGTCGCCGCGTTTCGACCGCAGCGGCAGGTTGATCGGATGGGATGGAGTCGTCACGGACATCACGGAACAGCGTCGCCTGGCGGACGACCTGCGGCGGACATCGAGCATGTTCCAGGTTCTGGTCACCAACCTGCCGGCCGGGGTCTTCTTCATCCAGGGTAGCACGGGCCGGCCTCTCCTCGTCAACGCCCGGGCTCGCCAGCTCCTGGGCCAACGGGAGAACGGCTTCCCCGGCCTGGAACACCTCTCCACGATGTATCGACTCTACCGTGCCGATCAGACCCCTTATCCGGTCGAGGAGTTGCCCGTCTACCAGGCCCTGAAATATGGCCGAACCACCATGCGGGACGACATCATCGTTCATCGACCTGACGGTCAGTGGGTGCCGTTGATTTCCTGGGCGGCTCCCGTTCGGTTGACCGGGCCGGGCAAGGAGGACGGTGCCGTCTGGGTCCTGGAGGATCTGACCGCCCTGCACCAGGCCGAGGCACGGTATCGCGAGTTGGTCGATCATCTGCCCCTGATGCTGGTGCAGTGCGACACCCAGCTTCGGCTGGAGTACGCCAATCCGGCGATGACCGCGATCACCGGCTACCGGCCCGAGGAGATCCGCGACCCGGCCGCCTGGATGCGGGCGATCCATCCGGCCGACCTGCCGCGTGTGCAGGCCAGCCTGGCCCGGGCCCTGGCCGGGGAGACGGTTCGCTACGAACTCCGCTACCAGGGCCGTGACGGCAGCGAGAAGATCGGCTTCGGCATGGCCCAGCCGCTGCGTCAGGGCGGCCGGATTGTCGGCGTGACCTGCGTGGTTCTCGACCTGACCCGCGAACGGCAACTGGAACGCGAACTCCAGCACGAGCAGCGTCTGGAACTGATCGGCCGGGTCGCCAGCGGCGTGGCTCACGACTTCAACAACCTGCTGACGGTGATCCTGAACCTCTGCGCGGTGTCACAGGTCGAGTTGGCCCACGACCATCCGACGCGAAAGTATCTGGACCTGATCACCGAGGCGTGCGAGCGGGCGGCCGGCCTGGCCGGACAGTTGCTCAACTTCAGTCGGCAACGGGTCCAGCTGCGAACCATCGACCTGAATCAGATCGCCATCCGGACGCTCGATCTCGTGCGAGCCCTGCTGCCCGGATCGATCACGCCGAGTCTGGAAATCAGCCCCGAGACGGTGCCGGTCTGGGCAGACGAGACACAGGTCCAGCAGGTGTTGCTCAACCTCTGCCTGAACGCCCGCGATGCGATGCCGCAGGGCGGCCGACTGCGAGTCTCCGTTCGACACGCCCCCTGCCCCGACAAGGCCACCCCCTGCGGAAGCCTGGTCGTCGAGGACGATGGCGAGGGCATGTCCGAGGAGGTCCGCCAGAATCTGTTTCGGCCGTTCTTCACCACGAAAGACGAGGGCCACGGCCTGGGTCTGGCCGTGGTCCAGCAGATCGTGGAGAGCTACCACGGCCGAATCGTCGTCACCTCGGAGCCGGGTCGCGGAACACGCTTCGAGGTCTTCTTGCCGCAGACTCAGGGATTGTCGAGCGATTCGTAGGGCCGCTCGAACAGTTCGTGCATGCCCTTGATGTCGCCGGTCTTGTAGCCCTTCATGAACCAGCCGGCTCGCTGCTTGGCCGAGCCGTGGGTGAACTTCTCCGGCACGACGTAGCCCTGGAACTTCTTCTGGAGCGTGTCGTCCGCGACGGCCCGGGCGGCGACGATGCCCTCCTCGACATCGCCAGCGTCGAGTGCGCCGAGGTCCTGGTCGGCGAAGTGCGCCCAGACGCCGGCCAGGTAGTCGGCCTGAAGCTCCAGGCGGACCTGCAACTTGTTCGCGTCGGGGTTCTTACGGACCTGCGCGTTGTTCACCAGGACGATGTACGGCGTGTTCGTTCCCGGTGCGGCGATCAGCGACTGGATGTGATGGCCCACCTCGTGAGCGATGGCGTAGGCCATGCCGAAATCGCCCTTCGCGCCGAGCTTCTTGTCCAGCTCGTCGAAGAAGCTGAGGTCGAGGTAGACCCGCTCGTCACCGGGACAGTAGAACGGCCCGACGGCCGCCTGAGCGAAGCCACACGCCGACTGTACCGCCCCGGTGTAGAGTTTGAGCCGAGGCGGTGCGTACGACCGACCGAGCTGGGCGCGGAACTGCTTGTCCCAGACCGTCTCCGTGTCCTTCAGGACGACACCGACGAAGTGCTTGCGCTTCTCGGCAACGGGATCCTTCTCGCCGTCCCCCCCTCCCGCTGACGTTTGCTGTTGATCCTTGCCGCCGGCACTGAAGCCGATGGACTGGAGCATCTTCGGATCGACGCCGAGCAGCGAGGCGATGAGCAGGACGATCACGCCGACGATGCCGCCACCGATGACGCCGCCGCTGATGCCCTTGCCGCGTTCGTCCTCGACGTTGCTGGATTCTTCGCGTCCTTCCACTTTCATGGTGCCGCTCCTGGGTGCGAGACGAGGGGTTGCGTTGCTCTTTGTATATAGCCAGAAGCCCGCCGCGCCAGCAAGGGAGAGAAGAAAACCCCTGCCGTCGCGACGGGCTCGGATCGGTCGGCGGTTCAGCGCACGCGGGCCTTGAACTTGACCACGCCGCTGGCACCGGGTCGCAGCACGCCGGTGATCTCCCAGCGGAGGATCTGCGAGCCGGCCTCGTTCTCCTGGGTGGTGAACACGGCGTCGCGGTCGGCCTCGGCACTGCCGGGGACGTACTCCAGGCGTGGCGACAGACTGTCGGTCAGGGCCACGTCCTGGATCGGCTTGCCGCCCTGGTTGGCGTACTTGAGCGTGAAGGTGATCACCGCTCCGACCCGGGCCGCTCCCGTGTCGGCACACTTGAACAGCAGCAACGGCGAACCGGGCACCTCGGCGATCTCGTGACAGCACGCCGTCAGGCTGCGCGTCTCGGCGGTCGCCTTGATGATCTGGGGACCGCCCTCGATTCGGCCGATGGCGTGGGTCGCCTGCGAGCCGACGTTCACGCCGATGCGCTGACGGCCGCTCCACTCACAGGCCCACTGAATCTGCTGCCGGAGAACGGCCTTCTGCACCTCGCTGAGCAGATCGGCCGACTTGCTGCCGAGATAGATGATCGGCCCCTGCATCAGGGCCTGGGCGTTGATCATCTCGATCCGCTGGATCGCGTGGGCCGCCTGCTGGCTCTCCGCCTCGGTCGGTCGAGAATTGCTTTGGAAGGCCCGCATCTGATGCTGACTCTCGACCGGCGTCGGCGGCAGCGAGAGTCGGAACTGATCACGGCCCTTGACGCCGACCTTCTCGCCGACGACCAGGGTGTTGACGTTCTTCGACAGCGGCGTCTCGCTGCGCAGCACCTGATAGCGTGGAATGCAAATGCAGACCCGGTTCGAGGGGACGATGCGCTTCACGCCGCGGGCATCGCGATATTCGGCGACGGCGTCCATCGGTTGCAGGCCCGCGAGTCGGCCGTTGGCGTCGAGGCCGGCACGCATCCAGGCGTGGCTCGATCCCATCCGCCGAGCGAGCGGCATCTGCGGCCCGGCCGGCGTGATTCCGCCGTTGTGGATGCACTCGTCATCCGGCCGAGCTGGGCCGGCGACCGGGTCATACCACGGCCAGCAGGCGAACGGCAGAATCGGCGCGATCGTCGGCCGGGACAGCGACGCCTGGCCGGGGAAGAGGACCGTACCGGGGATGTGCCCCTGAGCGAGTTCCTCGGCCGTACTCTGACGCTGGCCGATGCGGAAGACCAGCACGGTTCGGCCCTGTTCGCGAGCCTCCTCGAGCAGATCGCGATTGGGCGGCAGCGTCGTCTCCAGCGGGCTCTCGATGGTGGTCGCCGTGGGGATGGCCCGCTCGGGATGTTCCAGGAAGATCACCTTGGTCACCAGGGTGCCGCGAAGCACGGCCTGGAGATCGTCGCGCGTCAGGATGACCGGCGCGGGAAAGTCGCGCGGTCGAGCCTTGCTCGTCATCGACAGACTGCCGCGAACTTCGAGCGTCGGATAGAGACTCACGCCGGGCAGCTCGGGCAGGTTGTTGATCTCAAAGCGAAAGACGTAGCCGGGCCGCAGACCGAGAACGGAGGGCATCGCCAGGTCACGCTTCGCCTGGCCCTGATACCAGACCGCCCGGGCTCCCGGTGGTCCATCGAGACGGACGTAGAGCAACGCAGCGGGCCCCACTCCCGGTGGCGGCCCCACCATCGGCGGATTGCTCGGCGAATAGACCTGCGCCGGAGCCAGTGCCGGCAGCAGCAACATCAGCAGCAGCGCAGAACGTTTCATGACCACAACCCGGGGGGGAGAAATAAAACGATGAACGATGAACGATGAACGATGAATCAGGCCGAAGAACCAGACAGGACGCCAGTCGTTGGTTCATCGTTCATCGTTCATCGTTCATCGTTTCCGACATCAGCGGGTGCCGCCGGCCTGGCGGATGCTGGCGGGGAAGAAGGAACGGCTCTCGGTCGGCTTCGGGCCGGCGGTTGGTGGCGTCGGCCGGGCCGTCGTCTTGCTCGGGCTCACCGGCACCGGCGTGGCGTTCGGATCGCCGACCGGCGGCGGGCCGGCCCCCTGGATGGCGGCCGGCAGACCGGGGATCGGCGACGGAGCCAGGTACGGCCGACCGTTCGGTCCCTGGGCCGGCATCATGTTCGGCACCATGCTCGGCCCCGGAGCCCCGAGGGACAGGTGCTGATGCGGCTGAGCCGGCAGCGCGGCCGCCGGGAAGCCGAGCATCGAGGCGGCACCCGGGCCTCCCAAGACGGATGGTCCACCCGGCCCCATCGGGCCAGCGGGACCGCCCGGAACGGCGGGAACGCCGGGGACTGCGGGAGCGCCCGGAAGCGCCGGTCCCTGCGGAACGGGCGGTCGCCGATGACCGGCCGGCGGCGCGTCCATGGCCGGCGTGTTCGGCGCTTCCAGATCCGAGTTGCCCAGCCGGATGATGGCCAGGATGCTGCCGCGCCGCAGCGCCTCGTTGATCGGATCGACGCCCGGTTCCAGACGGGTCGAAACGACCTCATCAGGCCCGGTGGCCGCCAGGTCCTGGAACTGCGGATCGGGCAGGTAGATCACCTTGACCAGAAAGTTACCGGCCGCCACCTGCTCGATGTCTTCCTCGGTGAAGTTGATCGGCACCGAGGAATGGGCCAGGAACGTCGCCGTCTTGGCGTTGGCCGGCACGACTTCGAGCGTCGGATAGAGGGCCGTCAGGTTCGTCCGGTTGGGCAGGTTCGTCAGCTTGAGCCGGTAGATGGCCGCCTGGACGAAGTTGTACCGGCCTGGCGCTTCCAGGAACTCGGCGGTGAAGTTCCGGCCGTCGGGACCGGGAGCGTACCAGGAGATCCGCATGCCGCTGGGGCTGACGAAGCGGACCTGCGTTCGCGCCGCCTGCGGGAAAGCATC
>CAYYJM010000014.1:0-44354 GCA_964471755.1 uncultured Alcaligenaceae bacterium | reverse complement strand
GAAGAACGTGACGCCCAGATCGACGGCCTTGCGGATGACCTTGATCCCGTCGGCGTTGTCCACGGCCGGTCCGTAGCCGAAGGAGAGGCCCATACAGCCGAGACCGAGGGCCGAGACTTCCAAACCACTTTTTCTGAGTTGGCGCGTTTGCATACTGATGTCCCTTCTTGTATGATCGAAGACCGACTCATTGCATCTGGTCTTGGGATTGCGGTTGCCCGCCACGGGCATGGTTTACTGTGTGCGACGGGTGTCGTCGCACATTACACGACCGTCATTCCACCATCCACGGTCAGGGCGTGGCCCACGACGTAGCTCGCCCCGGGACTGCACAACCAGAGTACCGCGGACGCGATTTCCTCCGGCCGGCCCGCGCGGCCGATCGGCACGTTCTTCGCGATCTCCCCGTATGCCCGCTCGTCGCCAGCCACCACATCGCGGGCGACCTGGGTGTCGATGAGCCCTGGGTTGACCGCATTGACGCGGATGCCTTTCCTCACATACTCGAGCGCGGCCGTCCGCGTGAGGCCGACCACCCCGTGCTTCGAGGCGATGTAGGCTCCGATCCCAGGGTTCCCGGTCAGCGCGCCGACCGAGGCGTTGTTGACGATGGCGCCCGAGCCCTGGCGTTCCATTTGTCGGAGTTCGTGCTTCATGCAGGCCCAGACACCCCGCAGATTCACGCCGATGACGCGGTCCCATTCGTCGCGGGTGCTGTCGGCGGTCGGGGCGATGTGGGCCATGACACCCGCATTGTTGAACGCGCAGTCAAGCCGGCCGAACTCGGCAACGGCACGGGCCACCATCGCCGCGACCTCGTCGTCGTTGCTCACGTCACACCGGACGGCGAGCGCCTGGTGTCCCGCGGCCCGAAGTTTCTCGGCTTCCGCCGCCACGACCTCCTCCTTGTAGTCCGCGAGTACGACCGCCGCGCCCGCCTCCGCGAACGCCCTGGCCGTCGCGAGGCCCATCCCCGCGGCCGCCCCGGTGACGAGCGCCACCTTGCCGCTAAAGTCGAGTGTGTTGTTCATGTTCGGTTTTCCCCGAGTTCGTACTGCCGTGTCCAGCGCCGCCACGACTCGCCCCGCCGAACGACCGCCGTGCTGCTAGGCCAGACTCGAACAGTCATTCCAGTTCAAACGTAACAGAAACGTTTACCGATCCGACTGCGGCGGCCAGACCCGTCGGGTCGTCAATCCGCCCGAGCCGGGTGTAGCTGTAACTGGTCTGGAACGTCTTGTAGAAGACCACCAGGGTGTCGGATTGCCAGAGCAGGAGGTCGCCGTTCTGGATCGTCCCCGGGTTGGCCTCATCAGTGGGAAGCGGAGTGGACAAGCGGTAGAACTTCTCGTTGCCGTTCAGCTCGCTCATGTCCACGGTCAGCGGGAGCATTGCCTTGAACTTGCCCGTCGCCGGGTTGTCGTCGAGCGTGGCCGTGAACGTCTTCGAGCCGATTGTCACTTTCATTTTCTTGCCCACCGGTTGGTTTCGTTGCCCTTCTTGAGTGTTTGCTGCCCCGGCCGGGGCGACCTGCCGGACGGACGCCCCCGTGTCGCACGAGGACAGCCCGACCAGCAGGCTCGCCGCCAGGAGGCAGACACGTCGTGATCGTTCCACAGTTCGCCCTCCCGTTCACGGTGTCACTTCAAGTGGTCAGTAAAAAAGGACGCCAGCTTGTCGAAGGGGATCTTGTCCACCTGGTCGTAGAGATCGACGTGGTTGGCACCCTTGATGATGAGCAGTCGAACCGGTCTGACCGGCGTCGATCACCAGGGCGTGGCCAACGATGAAGGCAGCCGAGTTCGAGCAGAGCCAGAAGACGGCGTCGGCGAATTCCTCCGGCTTGACCTACTCCCTGGGTCGTTACTTGGTGGTCGGAGCCTTGTACTGCTCGTCGGTGACCTTCTCCAGCCAGTCCACGGCCTTCCCATCGAGTTTCTCGGCGATGGCGATGTGCGTCATGCCGGTGGTCGCCGAGGCCCCGTGCCAGTGCTTCACCTTCGGCGGGAACCAGACGACATCGCCGGGGCGGATCTCCTCGACCGGCCCGCCCTCGACCTGAACCCAACCCAGGCCGGCGGTGACGATGAGTGTCTGGCCCAGCGGGTGCGTGTGCCACGCCGTCCGGGCACCCGGTTCAAACGTCACGCTGGCACCAGAGACACGCGCCGGGGCGGCTGCGTCGAACAGCGGATCGACCCGGACCGCCCCGGTGAAGTACTCGGCCGGCCCCTTGGCGGACGGCTCCGAACCGACTCGTTTGATCTGCATGACGGACTCCTGCTTCTTGGCGGGCGGGGTGTCCGCTCGGGCGAGGATTCCCGTCGGTAGGGCGACGACGCCGACACCCGCTGCCTTGAGGAACGTGCGACGGATCACATTCCCTGCGTCTGATGGTGGGACTGGCATTGTCGTACCTCGAACGTTCGCGGAAAGACGACCGGCACCTCTGCGTGCCAAAGGTATGATAGCCCCGTTCGCGCCGGGCTGTTATCCTGATTGTCCTGCCCGATAGCCTAATCCTCCACGGGTTCCGAGAATCCTCGCACCCGTTCGAGCCCTCGCGGGTACACTCATGTCAGGCAGACTTTTGCCGACCACTGGGGGAATGCAGACGTGAAGACAGATGAGCAGGCAAAACTTGTGGCCTTGATCGGGCGACTGACCGGGGCGGATCGCGTGTACGAGACGGCCGTGCCCGCGCTCACGCTGTCCCGGTTCTCCGCTCCCTCGGACCTCGTCGCCCTCGTCTACGAGCCGTGCTTCTGTCTCGTCGCCCAGGGGGCGAAGGAGGTCGTTCTCGCTGGCGAGACGTATCGACTGGACCAGGCCCAGTCGCTCCTGGTGTCGGTGGACCTCCCGGTCGAGGCCCGCGTGGTCCAGGCCGATCCGGAGTGTCCGTACCTCGGACTTCGCCTCGCACTCGATCCGGCCGTTGTTGGCGACTTCATGGCCGATGGCGCGCCCGTTCCACCGGCCGCGCCACCGTCGCGAGCGATCACGGTGACGCCGGTCGAGCCAGTGCTCCTCGAATCCGTTACCCGACTCGTGGCGCTCCTCTCCACCCCACAAGATGTCGGGGCACTCGCGCCGCTGATGCTCCGCGAAATCACGTACCGCTTGCTCACCGGCCCGCAAGGAGCAAGGCTCCGGCAGATCGCGACCGCCGGGGCACCCGCGTACCGGATCGCACGGGCCATCCGTTGGCTCAAGGACCATTTCGCCGAGGCGTTGAGCATCGAGGCGCTCGCGAAACACGTCGGAATGAGCCCGTCGGCGTTCCACCTCCACTTCAAGGGAGTGACGGCGCTAAGCCCGCTCCAGTACCAGAAGCGCCTGCGCCTCCAAGAGGCCCGTCGGCTGATGCGAAGCGAGGAGTTCGACGCTGCCGACGCGGCGTTCCGGGTCGGGTACGAGAGCCCGTCCCAGTTCGGCCGGGAGTACCGCCGGATGTTCGGCTCTTCACCCCGCCGGGGTGTCGCCGCGCTCAGGGCCGAAGCCTAGCCGGCCGGCATCGCCAGGACGAGCCAGCCCTCGCCCAGGCAACCGCGTTCGCGATCGCCGCGAACGACTCGCTGTAGACGTACCGCCGCATTCGCAGCGGTCGGCCGTCGCTGGTGACGGTGAAGTACAGCTTGCCGCCTGGACTCGCTCCATGACGACGCAGGAACTCGATCCCGCTCCGGGCCGCGTCGAGCCACTCGGGGTTCTTCTCGACGGTGTTGTGCAGGGGGGCGAACGTCCACGCCCAGCAGCCCTGGAACCTGCAGGGTTGACGCATCATTCCAGGAGCCTTGGGTGACCTGGGGTATGTTGTCGGCGACCGCCCTGGCGGTCATTGTGAAGCGCAGGTTCTATCCTATTCTCCTCCCTGGCGCATCCTTTCGTCCAGGAGGCGTTTGCAGACCATCTGGAGGACGCGACGCTGGCGGCGCGGTTGGACGTGTATCCGGGCGCTGTGGAGGTCGGCCACGGGCGGCAGGAATATCGGAGCGTGTACGCGCTGGCGGTGCCGGAGGAACTGGCCGGGCAGGAAGAGTGGCTCGACCTGAAGACGCTGGTGATGATTTACCGCGTGCGCACGGTGGGGGAGAAGACGAGTGAGGAGTTCAGCTACTATCTGAGCCGTCGCACGGCCAGCGCGGCGGAGTTCGGGCGGATCATTCGGAGCCATTGGAGCATCGAAAACAACTTGCATTGGGTGTTGGATATGACGTTCGGAGGAGACGCGGATCGGAACCGCGCGGGACCAGGAGCGGAAACGCTGGGGTTGTTTCGGCGGCTGGCGTTATCGTTGTGAAAGCAAGAGCCGAGCAAGGATTCACTCAAGTGCAAACGCTTGCGTGCCGGCTGGGATACGGAGTTCCGCCTCCAGATTCCAGGCGGTTTTCAGCAGAAAAGTGATGCGTAGACCCTGGCGCCCGTGCCCCTTCGGGTAGACGCACAGGACCGTCTTGCCGTCTTCGAGCAGGAGCGTGGTGGGATGGCCGAGGTACTGGCCCTTCTCCCGATCCACCAGAACTTGCCGCTCCTTCTGGTCGTTCAGGTCGATGACCGGGATCGTGTAGGCGGCGGTAGGGTCGGCCCCCGCCACCGGGGGTGTCACCTACTTCGCTTTCAACAAGTCCGGCCCCTTCGCGCGGAAGGCCCGCAGCCATTTCGCAATGATCGCACTCTTGATGTCGGTCTCTTTCTCGTACTCCTCGATCGTCCTGCCCCAATAGAAGCTCACCCAACCGTCGCAGTGCGCCGCCGACTTGTCGATGAACGTCTCGGCCTCCTCGATGCTGCACCCCAGAGGGAAAATCTCCTCGATCACCAGCGGCTTGCCGACCTCGTACACCTTGAGGGCGGCGAGGTCGGCGTCGAGGTTCTTCGCCTTCGGGTACAGGTGAACGCTGACGAAGTCGAGCGGGTCGCCCACGCCCGGCGCGTAGAAGATCGGCTTGGCCCCCTTGAACACCTGCGCCCACGGGATGACGCCGACGGTGATCATGTGGCCGTCATCGACCTTGCGGATCGCCGTGGTTAGCTTCTTCACCCACTGCTTGGCCACCTCCTCGCGGGTGCGGCCAGCCATGTCCCGCGTGATCCGTTGGACGAAGTGCTTGTCCCCGAGTGGCGAGGCCAGCCAGTCGTTGTCTTTCTTGTCCCCGGCGAAGACTGGCTCGTTCATCAGGTCGTAGCAGAAGATGGCGGGGCTACCCTTGCACACACCGGCGACGGCCTTCCAGAAGTGTTCCTGGGCGTCCCAACGTGCGGCCTCCCCCAGTTTGTCGTACCACGCCGGCACGTCCTTCTTGTGGTAACAGCCCAGCCCGGTCACATCGAGGTACAGCCCGGTCTCTTCCGCCAGCCGGACCAGTTTGCCGAGGCGGGTGAGGTTCTCCTTCTTGGCGCGATCCGGGGCGTCCATGAACTTCCCAAACTGGAGATGGACGCGGACGACGTTGGCCCCCAACGCCTTGATCTCCTTGAAGTCCTCGGCGATCGTGTCCCACTCCTTCTCCCAGTAGTCCTCCAGCAACCGGCCGGAGTCGTCGCGGTCGTAGTTCACCCCCCAGACGACGAACCGCTGGCCGCTCGTCTCGCCGACGAAATGTGACCCGTCCTTGCCGGGGCGGATCAATTCCAGCGAAGCGAGTTTGTCCTTCCCTTCGGTCAGCCAGTCGAGCGTGAACCGGGCGAAGACGATCTTCGTCCCCGTCTCGTACAGGCACCCGATGGTCCCGTCCTTCAACGCCGTGAGGCAGGAGTAGGCGAAGCTGTCCTTGAACAGCACCCGTTTCGTCGGCCAGGTCTTGCCCTCGTCGTAGCTGACGAACACCGTGCCATTCTCCCGCTTCGTACTCTGCGGCCCCGAGAACAGGATGCGGCTCTTGGCCCCGTCCGCCGGGTCGGTGTAGCGCAGGACCGAACCCATGCAGCCCGGATCGACCTGTTCAGGCACGTCCGCGACCTTCGACCACGTCACGCCGCCGTCCTCGCTCACGCACGTCTTCCGCACCGCCTTGCCCGACCAGCGGCAGACGTTGAAGCGGACCGACCCGTCCTTCAACTCCACGAACTGCGCCTCGTTCACGGTGCTGGTCTTCTTGTCCTTGCCGGCGTCGATCAAACCACCGGGGGCCACGTCGCCCATCTTCCACGTCTTGCCCTTGTCGTCGCTGTAGACAGCGTAGATGTTCCACACGCCGAACGGCCCCTCGTTGAACGGCATCAGGATGCGGCCGGCGTGCTTGCGGTGCCGAACCTGGATGCCGATGCCTGGCCCGCCGGCGACGGTCGTCACCACTTTCTCTCGCTTCGTTTCCTTCGTGATGTCCCGAGGCTTCGACCACGTCAAGCCGTCGTCGTCACTGGTGATGAGCCAGTTGCGCACGACCTTTTCGTCCTCGTAGCCGGGCTGGATGGTCCCGCTCCGCTCGCTGACGCCGGCCGGGTACGACTGGTACACGAGCAACACCAAGCCGCCCTCGCGCTCGACCACGGCACACGGGTTGTTCAGCGCCTTGTCCCCGTCCTCGGCGATGACGGCGACCTTGCCCCAGGTCTTGCCGCCGTCCGTGCTGCGTTTCAGGAGGATCTTGTTCTTGGCCTGGTCCGCGTCGGCGGCGCGCCCCTCGGCGAAGGCCAGGACGGTCCCCTTCTTGCTGACGACGACCGACGGGATGCGGATCGACGCGAACCCGTCCGCCTTCGGCACGAACACGTCCACCGTCTCCGGGTCGGCACCAAACGACGGCAACGGGACAAACAGCAGGAGCATCAGGGCGAGTCGAGTCTGCGACATGGGGTGTCCTCTCGGAATGTGGGTCTGGTGTTGTTCATGGGTCGCAAGGGAGCGACCGACGGCTTCTGCCCGGGCTTCCGACCGGGCACGTCGAGTTGGAGCGGCGGTTGGCCTTTGGACACGTCCATCCGCACCGACACCTCTCCGACCATCGGCGTGTTCGAGGTCCCGTCAGTGAGGTTGGCGAACCTGGCCTTCGAGTCCTTGCCGAGGATGCCCTGGAGGGCGAACCCGTCACTCCCGCTCGGGTGGGGAGCGACCTGGTAGGCCGCGCCGTTGGTCGGGTTGGTCCCCCTCGGCCCGGCCACCCCGTGGTAGTCGGAGACGAACGTCTGCCGCTAAGCGGGGCACTCGTTGGCGTCGGGGTAGACCCCTGGGCCGGTGTGGACGCTGGACACCGGCAGGCCGTAGCCGTCGGGGACAGGCCCGTCGATCCTGTGGGCGGAGAGCCTGACGCACAGGTTCCTCGGCACGCCGCGCGACCGCGACGCCTCCGCGACAAAGCCGTACTCGCGGGGCGGCAGCCAGTGGCGGATGTCCTCGACCGCCCCGTCCGCCAGCGCCACGCCCTGCGTCCGCTCGGCGATGGCGAAGATGGCCAGGAGGTACTCGACTCCCTGGATGTCGCCGCTGTCGTGCCAGCGGAACGCGGGCCAGGGGTCGGACGGGCTCGGCACGAACCGCGCCGCCCGCGCAACCAGGCAGGACGCCATGCCCTCCGTCCAGGCGGGCAGGTCGGCCAGCAGACTGTAACGCCGCTCCAGAGCCACCTGGACGTTGGCGTAGCGGTAGTGCCCGCCGAAGGCGTAGCAGCCTCCCTTGCGACCGGGCCAGTATCCGACGGTCGGTTTTCATGCCATGACTGCTTCGGACTGAAGGGGGTGTCTGTACGCCCTCATCATCATTCAGTCCAGCGATTCAGTCCAGGACAGCCGGATGGACGACCAACTTGTTGACCTAAACCAAGTACCGGCGAGGGATTTCGGCTCCAGCTACGAACGACAACTTCGCTATCTTGCACATCTGGTAGACGTTGATCCGAAAGTCCGGGCACGTGCTGACCAGACAATACGCGTCTGTCGCACTGAGGCCATAATCCTGCACCAGCCAGTCGATCAGCATCACCGTCGCCGTCTCGACGGCCACTTCCAGCGGTTTGTTCGCATGCACGGTGACCAGGCTGTCCGGCTTCTCGATCCGCAGGCCCGGCACACGTCGGCCCTTGATCAGATCGAACTTCAGGCGCACCGTCGCGCACGTCTCGGCCGCCGTGCCGGTGAACTCCGTGTCACCCTGGCTGGCGTGAACGTCGCCCAGGTAGAACAGCGCTCCCGGATGGTACACGGGCAGCAAGATACGATTGCCCGGAGCCACATCCCGAATGTCGAGATTGCCGCCCCAGTCGCCCTGGCCGTCGATGCTCGTCGTCACCTCGCGGTCGGGACACGTTCCCAGCGTGCCGATGAACGGCGTGATCGGCCAGGTGATCCGGTCGCTGAAGTGAATCGTGCCGTCGCGCATCGTGCCGCTCGGGCCGGGCGTATGGCGGAGGATCTTCGTCGTGTACTTCGTCGAGAGTTCGGGGTACCGTGCCGAGTCGCCCAGTGGGCCGCGCCGGGGGCCGACCGCGATCCACGAATAGTCGGCCACGACGATCTCCTCGATCGTGACCACGAGCGTATCGCCGCGTTCGGCCCCGGCGACAAAGACCGGGCCGGCAATCGGATTCGCCGTCGGTGGCGTCCGATCGAAGCCGGCGCGGAGCTTCGGATCGGCCAGGTTCGCCGCGCTCTTGAAGTAGCCGGTTGAGGCGTCCCAGGTCTCGATCTCGAAGCTCTCGCCGGCCGCGACACGCAGCAGCGGTTCGTCGCGCCAGTCGAAGGCGTACTTGCGGGCCAGGTCACGCGGTATCCGCTGCATGGTCGCTCCGGCTCGGAGGAATAGAACGCAACAGGGAACGGGGTCATCCTACCGCGCCGCCGTCGGGTGAACATCTCCGATGGCCGCGATTTCGCCCGCAGTGGTCTCTCCGTAGATTTTCTCCATTTTTCCCAGATTCGTGATCGAACTCGGCCCGGTCAAGGACTCCTTACTGGGCGGAGCGGAAGCGTCGGAGAACGAGAGAACATGAGTTCGCTGTCCCCGCTGTGGTCGAAGATGCGCCAATTACTGGCCAGGATGGCCAACGACTCACGTTCCGATTCGGAGCTGCTGGATCTCCACCGCCAGGGTGGCGATCCGTTGGCCTTCGAGATCCTGTACGCGCGCCATTCCGCGGCGATCTGGCGTTGCTGTCAGCAAATCCTTGGCCCGGACGACGATGCGGTCGCCGACGTGTTCCAGACGGTCTGGGTGATCTTCAGCCGGAAGGCCGGGGACATCCAGGATGGTCAGGCTCTGCTCGCGTGGCTGCTGGTGGTCTGTCGTCGAGCGTCCTGGCGGCGGGCGAACCGGGCCCAGAGAACGGAATCCCCAATGTCTGCTCCACGGAACGTCCCGGAAACAGCGATCGATCCCGCTCGGAGAGCGGAGATTCGGGACGAGATCGCGAGCCTGCCGGAACGACAGCGGGACGTCATTTCTCTGGTCTACCTCGAAGGTCAGAGCATTGAGGAGACTGCCCAGACGCTGGGGATCTCCGTGGCGACGGTGCGTCGGCGTCTGACCGTTGCCCTGGAGTGTTTGCGCCAGCGTTTCGAGGTCGAGGGGCAACCGCCTGCGGCGGTTCCGCCCATTCCGCCGGAACTCTGGGTGGGAACGCTGGAAGCGGTCCTGCGCAGCGCGGCGGTCCCGCTGGGAGAACTGGGCCTTCGGCAGGGGGCGCTGGAACTGGCCCGCTGGCTGCTCCGCGGCACGATGGTCGCGGTGCTGGTGTGTGGGGGAGCCATCGGGGTGGTCCTGCTGGCGGTCGCGACCACTTTGGCGGTGGGGGCCTTCGGCACTCCGCCGGCTCCGACGCCCAGGGAGCCGGCGGGGTTGAAGGCCCCCGAGGAGCAGGCGACTCTCGGCGAGCGCGTGCTGGCCGAATTCGACGAACAGGTCGAGCCGGACCTGGAGCGGGCCCTGAAGAAGGTGGTGATCGGCGGCGGGAATGTGGTGCTGCGATCCAGGATCATGACGGATCGCCATCTGATCGCCACGTTTGACCTGCAACACCGGGATTCGCCCTTTGCCCAGCTGGGCCGAATGCGCTTCCGGTATGACATGGCCTCACGGTGGGTCGAGATCGAGCAGGACTATTTCGGGCGAGGGGAATACCGGCGGATTGTTCCCCATCGGAGCGTCATGGTCGGCGCGCGAGAGTTGCCGGTGCTGGGAGACCTTCCGTGGATCGAGTTCCGTTTTCCGCTCAAGCCGGTCCAGGAATGCGAGACGGCGTTCGATCGTCTGCCCATGCCGTTCGAGTGGGCCCACGAACGCACTCTGGCCTGGCAGCGGGCCCACCGGCCCGAGGGGCTCTGGGCGATTCCTGGTCCGGTTCGCTGCCTGGCCCTGTCGGAGGAGGCTGCGTTCGTGCAGACGGCCGACTCCTGGATGTGGTGGTACGATCGTCGTCAGCCGGTTCCCGACTGGGTTTGCATTGGGATGAGCCCGGCCGAGGCGAGTGTCAGCCTGGTGGGCGATCGGTTGGTGGGTGAAAACTGCTGGCGGTTCATCTCGCGTCCGGCCTCGGGACGGCTGGAACGCTGGGACATGGTTCAGGAGAACACCTGGTACACGCTCGAGACGCGCTGCGACTCGGAATGGGTGCTGGTGATGCCGACGCCGAACCGTTACGGCGTGCGGCGCTGGAAGGATCCGGTGATGGGATGGCAGACGGTCGAGGGCCTGGGCACGCTGGAGGCGTTCGTGTCCGGCGGGAAGTTGTATGGAGCGAGTGCGGATCGGAAGTTGTGGCGGTGGTCTCTGCCAGAGAAGGCCGGCCTGCGAGAGCCGCTGGGCGAGCTTGGGCCGAATGGTCGGCTGATCGAGGTGTTCAACGGGCGATTGTATTCGCTGGACGGCAAGGAGTCGGTGCGGCTGCTGTCGCGCCCCGCCGAGCCTGGTGGCGAGTGGCGGGTCGAGGGCGAAGTGGTGGCGGTGCCGTGAGGGCGGGGCCAGCTTGGCCGTATTTCGGCCGGGACTTTACGCCAGAGAGGTCAGTCCAAGTTGCGCACGCAGCTCGGACGGACCTCTCTGGCGTAAAGTTTTCCTATTTTTCCCAATTTTACTATTTTCGTGATTCTCCAGAGGTCTTTCCTGTCTCCTTAATCTGTGGAAAGGGCGAACGACGGCAGGACCATCCCTGGTGGGCGCTTGCAGTCGTGCGCGTGGAGTGACGGTCGCCCTTGAGCCAGGCTGGCAGCAAAACGGATTCCAGAAGAGTAAACGACATTGTCGCAAAGTTGGTGCAGGCCGGCGTACCGGGTTCGCGAAACGCCGCGTTTCTGGGTTGGAGGGAATCGGGAATACCAGCCTTTGCACCAACCATGCGACAGTTTCAAAAAATCTGCGAATTCGCGACAGGACGGATTCACTCAATGCGTTTCTGTAGTGTGGAAGCGGTGGCGACCTGCGGCGAATGGCGGACCTGTAATGTATCAGTCGAAATGTGCGTGCGTGACGACCGTTCGCACAACAGTTATAAGGGACGGTTCCGGTGTCGTCGGCCGAGGCTGGAGTCGGGCCGAGATCGCTGGGAGAATCTCGGTCCTGTGACGGAAAGGCACGGCTTCGTGTAGGTTTACGTGGGCCGGATTCACGCCCTTTCGCAGGTGAAGTTGGTCTCTCGGTCGGTCGAACCGGGAGTCAGCGACTGATTCGACGAGCGGTATTGTGGACTAACCCGCGGAAAAGGAGGCGGAATCGAGAAAGAATCGTGGAAGATGAACGGAAACCGTGAAAACAATCGGCAGAGACCGAACAGCAAAGACGTGGAAGAGGGAATCAGATGCGCAAGTTTATCATGACGGTGGCGGTGTTTCTATGTTTCACGACATACGCTTCGGCGTTTATTGGACCGCTATTATTAATCGGGGGAGTCACTTTCCTCGTGGGAAAGGGCCTGGCCAATGAGGCTCGGGATGTAGTTCGATCGAGCATCGCCGAAGCGAACAAGCGGATTGAAGATCGGATCAACCAGGCTGGAGACCGCGCAGACGCCACGGTCAAGTTGGCTGCTAAGGAGGCCAAAGCGTTGCTCAGTGAGACGGAAAAGGCTCTCCTCGGTGCCATCGACCGGGCAGCAGGCCAGGCTAAAGAAGTCCAGGCAGAGATATTCAAGAACCTCGCAAATGAGCGTGTCGAATTGTTCAAGCAAGTGGACGCGGCTATCCTGCGGTTAGAGGTCGGTGCGATCAATGTCCAGAATCAATTCTTCAACAACGCCGAGAAGTTGTGGAATGGCGTAGCGTTGGATGCAGAGGCGACCAAAATCAAGATGGAAGAACTGGTCAAGGAGGTCAAGGCTGGGTGGCTGGCAAGCAAACGGCGGCCTTCACTGACACGGGTGTTCGGTTCTCATCGAACCTACCAGGGAAAAGGGGAATACAGCCTGGTCCTGATCGGTCAGTGTTTGGGGAAGGAAAATGATCAGATTGCTGGGGGAGTGTCTCCCGTGGAGGTCAGGATTCCTGGCAAGAATCTGGTTTTGAAGCAGGTTCAACGCCCAAACAGAGAGTTCGTTCGAGAGATCACGATTCCGGTAGACATAGCGAATAGCTTCGTGAGCATGGACGAGGCGATCACATACGTTCCCATCACCGTAAGTATTGCCAACCCTGATCGGAAGGAGAGGACCGAGATCGATACGACACTTGTGATCCTGCCGCGGTTTCCAGTCAGCTATCGATTCTGGTACGAAAAGGGCAAACGGCGTGAATGCGCGACCGCGACAACACCTGGCCGGGCATTCATTGATGAAGAAACAGTTCGTGCGAAGGAACAGGCAAAATCGCTCGGCCTCGATCCGACCGTATTTGCTGCGCAGCGAAGTGGAATGTGCATGACGAAGATTATGTCTCGACTGCCGTTCGGAACCAGCGAGATCGATCTCCCTGAAGGGGCCACGTTCCACTCGTTAGAGGTGACCTGGTTCACGGGTGAGAAGGCCACCCTGCACCATACTGGCGTGAAAGCCGCTCTCGGTGTCAGCGTGCAGGAGGACCCGAACAAACCAGGGCGATTTGCCATCACGGTCGAGGCGAAACGATAACTTCACATCCCGGCGAACAACCGGGATCACATTGCTGGAAAGTTCACCATGAATCGGCGAGAAGTGTTCAAGTACGGCGCTGGTGTCCTGCTGGGAGGTCTGGTCGTACCTTGCCAGGCCAGGGGGGGAAATGGCTGGGCCGATTTCCTCAAACAGACGCTGCCGAAAAACATGGACATCTCGCTCGTTAACCAGGGGGAGATGAACTTCAACCTCGCGATCGACGGCCTCAAGTTGCCGGCATTCAGTTGGGGGTGGTTTGCCGCGAACATCGGTATCGGCGTGCTTCAGTCGCTGGGGGGATCGCTGTTTACTCGCTTTCTGGGCCAGTCGTTCGGAGGGAAGTCGGCGGATCAACTTCTCCGCGAATTCCTGACTGCTGCTGCGGATGTGATCGAGGTGAAGTTACAAGAGAACGATTTGCGGAACTACCAGGCACTTCTGCTGGCGACCCAGCGAAACATGAGCGAGTTTGCGAACTCGCCAAAGGGTCGAGACCGCCTGGAAAGCGCGACCACGGACTCGCAAAAACTAGCTGCGCAGTTCGAGTCGCTCGGTTTCCTGGGATATCGCGCTTATATGGTGACGGCCGGCTTGCGCTTGGCCGTCTTGCAGGAGAGGATGAAACTCGACCCAACGGAGAAGAAAAACTACGATGCCGCGCGAGAGGTGTACATCACTCATCACAAACGAATGGATGCTCAGATTATCCAGGAGGCTTCTTTCAAAGGCCAACAGGCACAAGTGATTGAAAGGCGAGACCGGTTTCTGAAGAGCAGCGGCCCACTTTATTGGTACGGTCTCGCGCTGGGAGACGATCCCAATCCAAACATGAAAGGCAAACTGTACGGCGAGCCATATTCCGGGACGTTGAAGGCGATTGACTGGCAAGGGCTTCAGGATCGCATCCGCCAGAACAGCACGAAACTCGGAGAGAAGATCATTACGTTATGGGCTTCACCCATGTAACAGGGGAAACCGTGACCGACATCCGCCCTGCGTGTGATCGGGCACGGCCCAAGAATCCATCAGTGTTCGAACGTTTCAAGGAGTAAGCAAATGAACAGTGCATCTTCGTCGGAGAACCAGAATTCGCAGGTGATCCAACTTCGCCGCGTACTCTTCGCGGTGATCGGCCTCAACCTGGTCATCCTGATCGCCGGGGCCGCGCAAATGATGAACCCGATCTTCCTGACCGCTGACAAGTTCACCGTCCTGGACAAAGCCGGCCAACCGGTCACCATTCTCGACCAGGACGGCAACGTGAAGGTCGGGGGCAATCTGACCGTCGACGGTAAACTCGTCGTCTCCGGAGGCCTATCTTTCTTCGGCAAGGGGAATCACGGTGATACAATCAACCTTCCGAACGGGACCAAGGCGGACGACTGGTACATCGTCTTGATCCCAACGTGTGTCGGGGGGAACCCTGCGAAGTACGAACATCCAAATGCGGCCCTTCATCCTTACGGTCCATTTGGCAGTGAAATCTTCGTTCAGGATGATGCCCTTCTTTGGTATGAAGTGAAGGCTGAAGCGGATCCGAATGGAAAATCCTTCAAAATCGTTGCCCAGTACCGATACAAGTGGAATACGAATCCGGGAGCCGATGTGCACAAAGGCAAAACCACAATCCTCCCAGATGGTACCGGCCCTCTCTTGGCCATGGAGGACGTTCAATACTTGCTGATTCGGAAGTAACGCGAGCTGACCGCAACACCCCGGCGAGCGGCGCGGCGTCAGTCCAATGCTTGTAAGTTAGGGGAAACAAGTACGGACGTAAACTCTAGCTGAACAAGCGGTTGTGCCAAAGGTGCCAGGTGTGCATCACGCACACCCCGCGAAAGCAAGGAAACGCTGGGTTTCCAGGGAATTTCTCGATATTTGTTTCCCCTAGCTTACAGACATTGGGCGTCAGCCCGCCGGTTCTTCTCGCGAAGACAACCGGCGGGCTGACGCCGCGCCGCTCGCCGGGATTCACTCTGGAGTTCTACCATGCGACCCTCATTCTGGTGGCGATTGATCATCGCCATGTTCGTCCTCGGAACGGCCCGCGCCGCCTTCGCCGAGAACCTCGATCACGGCAAACTCCGTACCCAACTCATCCGACACGAAGGCAAACGCAACAAGGTTTATCTCGACTCCGTCGGCATCCCGACCATCGGCGTTGGCTTCAATCTGAAACGAGCCGGTGCCAAAACGACAATCGCCGCCGTCGGGGCCGACTACCAACGCCTACTCGACGGCAAGGACTCCCTGACCGAGTTGCAAATCCTCACACTCCTGGACGGCGACATCCAGACGGCCATCGCCAGTTGCCAGGCCCTCTATCCCAACCTCGCCAAACTCAACGACGTTCGCCAACGCGTCCTCGTGGACATGACGTTCAACCTCGGCAAGGCCGGCCTGGGCCAGTTCAAGAAGTTGAAACAGGCCATCGAGGCCGGCGACTTCGCCAGGGCCGCCGACGAGATGAAGGCGAGCAAATGGTTTCGCCAGGTCAAATCACGCGGCGTCCGCCTGGAGGCCATGATGCGATCCGGCCAGGACCCCGGTTGATCGGACCACTCGCTCAGGTCGTCACATCCTTGCGGCCGATCGAATAGTAGGTGAAGCCGTGCCCGGCCATCACGCGCGGCTCGTACAGATTGCGACCATCGAAGACGACCTTCTCGGTCATGAGTCGCTTCATGACCTCGAAATCGGGATTGCGGAACTCGGTCCACTCGGTGACGATCGCCAGGCCGTCCGCCCCTTCCAGGGCACCATAGGGCCGATCACAGTAAACGAGCTTGTCGCCGTAGGCCGCCTTGACGTTGGGCATCGCCTCCGGATCATGCACCCGCACCTTGACCCCGGCGGCGAGCAGGGCGTCGATCACCGCCAGCGCCGGAGCCTCGCGAACGTCGTCCGTCTTCGGCTTGAACGCCAGGCCCCAGATGGCCACCGTCCGGCCCTTGAGTCGGTCGCCGTAATGATCCTTCACCTTGCGAATCAAAACTGTCTTCTGGGCCTCGTTCACCTCATCGACCGACTCCATCAGCTTAAGAGATGTTCCAACGATATTCCCCATACTGATAATTGCTCGAACGTCTTTGGGAAAGCAACTTCCCCCGTATCCGGCCCCCGGATGCAGGAACTGAAAGCCGATCCGCTGGTCGTGGCCGATGCCCCGGCGAACGTCGTTGATGTCGGCTCCCATCCGCTCGCACAGGTTGGCCATCTCGTTGATGAAGCTGATCTTCGTCGCCAGCATGGCGTTGGCGACATACTTGGTCATCTCGGCGCTCTCCAGCGACATGACCAGGAACGGCTTGTCCGTTCGCAGGAACGGCGCGTAGAGTTGGCGTAGTTTCTCGGCCGTCTCGGCACTCTCGACGCCGACGACGACACGGTCCGGTCGGGTGCAATCGTCGATGGCGGCTCCTTCCTTGAGAAACTCCGGATTACTGGCCACCTCGACCGGATGCTTGCACTTCGCTCGCAGACGGGTCAGCACGCCACGGTTGGTGCCGACCGGGACGGTACTCTTGACGACGACAATCTTCGGGCCGTTGATCGCCTCGGCCAGGATGTCGGTGACGGTCCAGAGCGTGGTCAGGTCCGCGGACCCGTCGTGCGATTGCGGCGTACCAACGGCAATGAAGATGATCTCCGCCTGGGCGATACCTTCACGCAGGTCGGTCGTGAAGTGCAGTCGGCCGTCTTCGCTGTTGCGCAGGACGAGTTCCTCCAGACCCGGCTCGTAGATCGGGATCTTGCCCTGCTTGAGGCCGTCGATCTTGCCGGCGTCCTTGTCGATGCAGACGACATCGTTGCCACAATCGGCAAAGCAGGTGCCCGTGACCAGGCCGACGTATCCCGTACCAATGATGGCCAGTTTCATGAACTCGGCTCCAACGTGACAGCGAAGCGGTGGAACAGGGTAAGTCTAGCTCACGCCTGGCAAGATTCCAGCGACGGCATATTCTACTGGCGCGGCCCGTCGATTTCCCTGGCGAGCCGGGAGCGTGAGCGACCGGAGTTCCTGTCTCGGCGATAGAAGAGCAAACTCCAGTCGCTGACGCGTCTGGCTCGCAGAAGACCGGAAGTAGACCTAACTTGAGGACACACGTATCCGGGTTATCCAGACGGTCCACGGAGGTGCTTGCCATGTCGATGCGTGGGGTGATCGGCCTGATTCTTCTGCCTCTGGTCGTGGGGAGCGTCGGGAGTGCCGTGCTGGAGGATCCGCCCGCGAACCTCGCCCCGTTCGCTGGCCGGATCGGCGCGGTCCGTGCGAAGAAGGTCCAGGAAGGCGGCGGCACTGCCGAATCCGAGCAGGCCGTCGAACGCGGCCTCCGCTGGCTGGCTCTGCATCAGGCCGATGTTCGGCGCGGGCCCTTGTGTCGGTCCTGCACGGGAGAACGTCCTTCGCTTGTCCTGACCCGCTTCCGGGCATACAACACGGATGTCGCAACCGGGTTGACGTTGCCATACCGGGAGACGTGGGGCGGTGGCCTTCACGACGTTCCGGCCATCCAGGATTCGAGGAGTGAGCGTCCATGAGTCGTCAAACAACCACGTTCATCGGCTGTCTCGCCCTGGTGGCGATGATTTCCTTCTCGCTCTGGCCCGTCTGGGCGTGGCTCACCGCCAAATCCGTCCAGGCCGAGGTGCAGGCCCGGATTCAGAGGTTGGCCGAGAAGGACGCCAAGCTCAAGGCGGCCTACAACATCGCCTTGCAGGATGGTACCTTGAGCCCCGACGAGGCCAAGGAGATCCTCGAAGCGGCCGGGGAGAAGCCCGAGTGATCAGGAATAGGGACCACGACAGGTAGGAAAAAGGCGAACTGCCTCTAGACGGGCAGTTCGTTGCGAGGGATAATTCCATCCACTTGCTGCCCCCTCCAGGCTGAGGTTCCCCTCACATGAAGACACTCAGCTTTGTGGTCAAGCTGTTCGGTGTGGCCTTCTTCCTGTACTTCCTGACCGCCGTGCCGCAACTGCTTCAGTTGGCCGTGACCGCTCGTACACGCGGCCTGCCCGTGGTGGATGTCATCCACCTCAACGGGACCAAATTCAGCCACTCACTCCTGCCGGATGGCCTCCTCACTGTCAGTCTGGACGACGTGGCAAAGCAGAAGCTCGACGAGGCATTCCTGAAGCAGGCATTCCCCGAGCCAGCCGAGTACGCGCTCGTCCTCGACTGGGGTCGGCGGCTGTTCGCATCGTGCCGGGATAAGACCCGACTATACCTCGCCCTGGCCGAGAAGGGGTTCCTTGGTGCGAGCAAGGATAGTACGGAGGTCAAGGGCTGGACAGCGGAAAAACGGCAGACCCTGGAGCGCATTGCGAAGACCGAGGCGGACGACCGACTCGCGGCCCACGCCGCCTGGCAACGTCTGAGTTCTACTCCGGGTATGTACCCGCAGCATCTTCTCGACCTGCGCCAGACCGTGAGCGCGGCCGTCGGCGACGACGCCCGCCTCGCCGATCTGCTGAAGTGGGCTCATGCCGTTCGCGGTCAGCACGAGACGACCCGTCACTTCGACGGCCTGGGGAGCTTGACCGTCCGTCCAACCCCGCCGGACCTGGAGTGGTTCGACTACTGGATTCTGTACGACCGACTGGCCATCACGGACGAGTTGTTTGAGAACCGACGAAACTACCTGATGGACCTGTTCAACGGCCGTAACCATCTGGCTGGCGACGCCTGGACTGCACTGAAGGCGTACGGACGCGGGGTGGCCGGCGAGCGCGTCGCGCGGGGGGACCTGCCACCGCTGGACGATCGCGTCGCCGTACTGGCCGCCGTCGAGCGATTGGCCGGGCTCGATCCGCTGTACACGCCGCGCCTGGCTGAGACGGCCGAGGAACTCGTTCGGGCCGGGGCGCTGAAGGAGGTCGTCCTGCGCGACCACGTCGGCGTCTACGACCACAACCGCTACTTCGAGATCATCACGGCGATGGCCTTCTCCGACGAGGCGTTGCTGTTCGCTGGCGGTTCGCTCGGCCTGGACATCGACGGGTACTACCAGGTCAAGGAACTGGAGGCGTTCAACCCGGCGTCCGGTCTCGGCAGCGACCACCTGGCCGTGCCTGGTCGGCACGTGCAGGGAACCTTCGGGTACTTCCTGCCCGTCGTCCTGGCCGCGACCGTACTGCTCGGCTGGCTGCTGTTCGTCAGCATGCGCTGGCTCATGGTCGGGCTCGGCCGACTGCTCGGCCTCGGCGGGACGGAACGATACCGGGCGTTCGAGGAGACACTGACGGGCAAGTCACTGCCGCACATCATCGTCGCGGTCGTCGTCGTGGTGGTGGCCTGCATCCTGACGCTGGCGACGCTGGAGCCGCTGTACGTCTTCTGGATCCGCTCGTCGTCGGCGATCCTGTGGACGACGACGGCGAGCGTGCTGCTCGGCGGCCTGCTGACCGAGACGATCAAGAACCTCGTCGCCCTGCTGTTCCTGCGCCTGGGCGTGGACGTGTCGCGGTCGTGGGTGGACGAGATCGTCTGTCTGGTACTGTCCGCGGGGCTGCTGATCCTGTTCCAGAACGGCGTCGTGGCGATCGTCCTGTCCCTGACGCTCGGCTCGCTGTCGCCGTGGACACTGAAGAAGCTCGGCTTCGGCAGCCTGGTGGGCGAGGGCTGAGAAGCAGCGTGGTCTACCGGGCGTCGGACGCGGGGTGCATCCCCGTAGTTGCGGTCCAAAATGTAGGGTGGGCCGAGCGCTAGCGAGAGCCCACCGACGCACCGGGAGCGCAGCGACACCGCAGAGAATCGGTGACGTTTCCTCTGCGGTGTCGCTGCGCTCCCGGGCGAGTGGTGGGCCGGCGCTGTCATCTCCTTCACAGGGTACCAAGCCATGACAGCGCTCTGGCCCACCCTACATTTTGGGCCTGAGAAGCAGCCTGGTCTACCGGGTGTCCGACGCGCAGCCGGCGTACGCGAAGGAGCGGCCGACGTCGCTGGAAACGCTGCCGGCCACGCTCATCGACCAGGATGGGTTGACCGTCCGGGCCAGCGCCGACGAGGACCGTCGCTCGGTCTGGGGCACGCCGTACGCTCCGGCCAGGAACAGGACCGGCACCGCGGCCAGCTGCAGCACGACCGAGGCGGCGACGAGGCCGGCCGGAGAGATGTCGTACAGGCCCCCCTTGCCAACACTCCCGAGAAACCACGCCACGCCGAACGCGGCACTCGTCAGGCCATACGCCGTGCCTCGTCGGCCAGCCGGGACGGCCGTCGCCACGGCGGCCTTCACGATGATCTTCGTCGCCCCAAGAGCAGCGCCCCACAGGGCCATGCCACAGACGGCTCCGATCGGCCCACCAATGAACGCGACCGGGGCGGCTCCCGCCGCGACGACCGCGACGATGGCCAGCACTCCCACCCCGAAACGATCGTAGAACCGGCCGGCCAGCAGACCACCAGCAGCGGCCGTCGCCATCGCCACGGCGTAGGCGACCGGAACCCAGTGCGGCGCGACCGCCCCCGTCCGGGCCAGGTGGTAGGCGATCAACGGGAAATCGACGAAGCCGGCAGCGATCAGGCTGGTCGCGGCCAGTACGAGCCAGAACGTCCGCGGCAGGCCCGTCGCATCGCTTGATGTCGTCGGCGCGTTGTCGAGGGTTTCCGGGTGCGGGTAGAGGCGGTGGAGCAGGGCCAGAGCGAGCAGGGTCAGAACGGCCGGCACCGCCAGGGCGAGGAACCCGATCCGGTAGCCGCCACCCCAGAGCAGGATGAGAGCGAACACGAGCGGTCCCGCGACCGCCCCGGCCTGGTCGAGAACCTCATGGATGCCGAACCCGACGCCGGCTCCGACCCGACGGCAGGCATGAGCGAGGAGCGCATCCCGGGCCGGCGTGCGGATGCCCTTGCCGAGTCGCTCGGCAAGCAGGACCGCCGCCGCGACGTGCCAGTGACCAGCCAGGGCGAGCAGCGGCACCGCCGCCATGTTCACCGCGTAGCCGACCAGGAGGATGGTCCAGTATCGCCCGGTTCGGTCGGCAGCGTAGCCCGACAGCAGACGCAGGCCATAGCTGGTTAGCTCGCCGAGGCCGGCGACCAGGCCGACGGCGAAGCCGGTCGCGCCGAGACCGGCCAGGAACGGCCCGATGGAACTGTGCGCTCCCTCGTAGGCCGCGTTGGCGAACAGACCGACGACGCCGAGCAGGAGGACGAACCGGAGCGCGGCCGGCCGGCCCTCGGCGGGTTCGGTTCGACTCGGATTGAGTGCGCTCATGGTTCCTCCGGATGGTCAGGGTGATTCGACTCCGGGCCGACAGGTCGGGGGTCGTGACTCGTCGGTCCGCCCCGATCGAGCCATGATGAATCCTACCCGCGCGGGGTAAAACCGCCGTGAAGCGGGGATAAGATCCCCTTCATGATGTGCCGGGATGGCTCCCCCGATCCGCGCTTGCTACCCTGTCGGTTCGTCGGTGTTCACATCTCGGCCGCTGATCCCATCCGCACGAGAGGACGCCATGAACGTCGTTTGGTCCTGTCTGCTGCTCCTGGCCGCCGACCCGAAGGCGACGCCGGCCGGGGCCGGCGTCTTCGAGCCGGGCAAGGTTCATGCCATCCACCTGACCCTCGACCCGAAGGCGCTCCAGGCGATGCAGCCGGTGCGGGGCGGTTTCAACCCGGGCGCTCCGGGCGTCCAGGCCGACCCGCCCTACGTCCAGGGCGATCTCCGCCTTCTCGACCGGGAGTTCCGGAACGTCGGCGTCCGCTACAAGGGGAACTTCACCCTGACGGCGTCGCGCGGCCTCAAGAAGTCGATCAAGATCGATCTGGATCGCCACGTCGCCGACCAGACCCTCGATGGCCTGAAGAAGGTCAATCTCAACTGTGGTGTCACCGACCCGTCACAGACGCGCGAGGCCCTGTCGTACGCCTTCTTCCGGGCGGCCGGCGTACCGGCACCACGCACCGCCTACGCCGAGCTGACGCTCACCGTGCCGGGCAAGTACGAGAAGGAACTGGTCGGCTTCTTCACCGTCGTCGAGCAGGTGGACAGGGGGTTCCTGGCCCGGCACTTCCAGAAGGGCAAGGGCATGCTCCTGAAGCCGGAGGGCCTCCAGGGTGGCATCCGCTACCTCGGCGACGACTGGGCCGCCTACGCGACGCGCTACGTCCCGAAGGACGAGCCGAGCGCGCCGGAAAAGAAGCGGCTGATCGATTTCGCCCGGCTGATCGATCGGGCCGACGACGCGACCTTCCGCCAGGAGATCGGCTCGTTCCTCGACGTGGACGCCTTCCTGCGATTCGTCGCGGCCAACGCTCTGCTGGCGAACATGGACAGCTACCTCGGCCTGGGCCACAACTACTACCTCTACCTCGTGCCGGAGTCGAATCGGTTCGTCTTCATCCCGTGGGACTGCGACCTGTCCCTGGCGGCCTGGCCGGCGGCGGGGCCGCCGGAGCGTCAGGTCGATCTGAGCGTGATGCATCCCTGGACCGGCTCGAACCGGCTGCTCGAACGTCTGCTGGCGATCGACGACGTGAAGGCTCGCTATCGGAAGATCCTGGAGGAACTGGTGGCCGGGCCGTTCACGAAGGAGAAGCTGATCGCGCAGCTGGAACCGCTCGATCGAGCGGTGAAGGAGCCGATCGTCCGGGAGAAGGCAGCCATCGCGGCTCGGCGTGAGGGAGGAGGCGGCTTCGGCTTCGGCGGCATGGGCAGGGCCGTCTTCGGGGCGTCGCTGCCGCCGCGAGCGTTCATCGATCAACGGGTCGAGTCGGTGAAGGCCCAGCTTGCCGGTCAGCGGGACGGCTACGTGGCTGCCGCGTTCGGCTTCGGCGGCCCGGACGGCGGCTTCGCGATGCCGCGTCCCGGCGAGGTGTTGTCCCGGCCGTTGCAGGATCGCTTGCGTTTGACGGAGGAGCAGCGCCGGAAGGTGGCCGATCTTCAGAAGGAGGCGGACGACCAGCTGGACCGGCTGCTGACGGTGGAACAGCGAGCAGCCCTGCGCCGGCTGCGCGGCGGCCCACCGGGGCGATGACCGTCGGGGAGCCTCACGCCAGGATCGGCCGGATCACCCGGCCATGTACATCGGTCAGCCGGTAGTGTCGGCCGTTGTGCAGGTACGTCAGCTTCTCGTGATCCATGCCGAGCAGGTGCAGGATCGTCGCGTGGAAGTCGTGCGTGTCCACCCGGTCCACGACGGCCTTGAAGCCGACATCGTCCGTGGCACCGTGGCTGACGCCGCCCTTGACGCCGCCACCGGCCAGCCAGGCCGTGTTGGCGTGCGGATTGTGATCGCGGCCCGGCTTCGCTCCCTTCTGCGAAATAGGCAGCCGACCGAACTCGCCCGCCCAGATCACCAGTGTCGAGTCGAGCAGGCCGCGCGCTTGCAGATCGGTCAGAAGGGCGGCGACGGGCTGATCCGTCTCGCCGGCGAACTGCGTGTGGTTGCCCTGGATGTCACGATGGCCGTCCCAGCTGCGCTCATTCTCCATGCCGCCGGAGTAGATTTGCACGAAGCGGACGCCACGCTCGACGAGCCGACGAGCGATCAGGCACTGTTTCGCGACGTGATCGCACTCCTTGCGACCGATGCCGTAGAGATCCTGCGTCGCCTTCGACTCCTTGCCGATATCGAGGGCGTCCGGTGCGGCCGACTGCATGCGGTAGGCCAGCTCGAAGCTCTTGATCCGGGCTTCGAGTTCGCGGTCGGTCCCGGCCTGCTCGATCTGCAGGCGATTGAGCCGGGCCATGAGATCGAGCTGTGTCTGCTGATCCTTCGCTGTCACTCCGGCGGCAGGCCGAAGGTTGTCGATTGGCTCGCCGCTCGGCTTGAGCCAGGTGCCCTGGAACGCTCCGGGCAGGAAACCGTTGGACCAGTTGCTGGCGTTGCCCTTCGGCAGGCCGCGGCCCTTCGGATCGGACATGACGACGAAGCCGGGCAGGTTCTCGTTCTCGGAACCGAGGCCGTAGGTCACCCAGGAACCGACGCTGGGAAGACCCATCCGCGGCATGCCGGCGTTCATCATGAACAGGGCCGGGCTGTGGTTGTTCGACTCGCTCCAGAGCGAGTGAATGAACGCCATCCGATCGACGTGCTTCGCCAGGTTCGGGAAGAGACTCGAAACCCACTTGCCGCACTGGCCATGCTGACGAAACTCGAACGGCGACTTGAGCAGCGGGCCGATGTCGTTGATGAAGAAGCCGGTCGTGCGGTCGAAGCCGGGCAGTTCCTGACCGCTGCGTTTGGCGAGTTCGGGCTTGTAGTCCCAGGTATCGACCTGGCTGTGACCGCCGTTGACGAAGATCCAGATGACGGCCTTGGCCCGGGCCGCGAAGTGCGGTTTCCGCGGCGCGAGCGGATTGAGCGACGCCTCGGCGGCAAGCAGGCCTTGCTGTTGCAGGAACCCGGTCAGAGCGATGGAGCCGAAGCCGGCTCCACAGCGGGCCAGGAGTTGACGACGTGTCGGTTGACGGAGAATCGGCGGGTGCATGGCAGGATCTCGCTTCGCGGGGTAACACCATCCATACCACGTCCCGAACGTGATTGCGAGCGCGAATCTCGACACTCATCTTCTGTCAACGGGCGTCGTCGGCATCATCCGCACGCATGCCACGGTCGCCCAGGAGGTGGCGGCCACGGACAGGAACTGATGCTCGCCGTGCGGATCGCCGTTGTCGAAGTACGGCTGGGCCTTCGACTTCAGACGCGATTTGACCAGCCACGAACCGTCCGCGAGCTGGGTTCGCAGCAGGAAGGCGGCCGCTCGTTGCGCGACCGGGTCGTCTCGCTTCGTTCCGGTTTCGCAGAGGATGAACAGCACCTGGCCCGTCGCGTAGGCATCGCTTTCCATCCCGGGCTCCTGGGCCCATCCGCCGTCCGGCCGCTGGGCGGCGAGGATGGCCGTGCGGATCCGATTTTTCGTTGCCGCATCGCCACCGAAGAGGTGGAGGCCCCACAGTCGCCAGAAGTGGTCCTCGGAACTGCGGAGCGGTGCCTTCGCCATCCACTTTTCCGACGCCTCGGCCGCCTTCGCCACGGCGGGCTGCTGCTCCTTCGTGGCGTAGTGCTTCATCCCGATCAGGGCCAGGATCGAGGTGCCGATGCGCGACTGCGTGAGCGGCGGCCGAGAACAGGACGGCAGCCATAGTCCTTCGGCCGGAGCGGGTTGTTTCCCCTTCGGCGCGGCAGCACTGAGATGGATGTAAGGCCGGCCCTGCGTTTGCAGCAGGTAGGCGACCATGGCCGTCGTGATTTCGTCGGCGGGATGATTGGCGAGCTTCAGGGACCAGAGCCCGAACCCGAGAGTCGAGGAGCCGCCGGGAACATGCTTGGCGGCTCGCATGCGATCGAGGTGGCCCTGAAAGTATTCGTGGGTGAAGTCGGTCTGCGACCGGAGCCAGGCCGCATCGGGCGGAAATCCTGGCCCGGCTGCTTCCACCACCGCGAGCGTGGGCAGGGTTTGATGGTGACACGAGAAGCAGTCCTTGTTCTTCTGCCAGTTGCGGCCCGCCTTGAGGAGCAGGACCAGCCCTCGATCGATGGCGGTCTTCAGACGCTTGCTCTCCACGGCCTCTTCCGGCTTCGTGGGCGTCTTCGGGTCGGCGGTTGGCGGCGGATCCAGTTTCCCGCTCGGGCCATTGTGCTGCTTGAGGAACCTCTCGATCCGCTCGAACGCGGCTGACACATCGGGATCATCCAGTCCCCTGGCATCGAAGCCGTGTCCGCCGCCCTTGATCGTGATGAACTCGTGCGGGACACCGAGACGTTTCAGTTCCGCCGTCATGGCGACCGATTGCTCGTGCGGTACGTCGGTATCGCGGTCGCCGTGCAGGAGCAGCGTCGGCGGGTAGTCGCGGGTCACGTTCCGAACCGGACAGAAGCGATCGAACGCGCGCGGTTGGGTCTGGGGATCGAGGCCGACGACCTCCCGGGGCCACAGGCCGTTCTGCCGACAGTAGGTGTAGAAGTTGCCGCGTCCCTTCCCGCTGCTGGTGGTCGGCTTCTTGCCGATGGTTTTGAACGCCTCCTCGCGGCTGATCAGGGGCCGCGTCTTCAGGTGGAACTCACTCGGCCGGGCGTACCAGGCTCCATCGACATCGCCGTAGCCGTAGAACGCGATCAGCGCCTGCGGTCGCGGTTCGACGCTGAAGCCGGCCATGAGCGTGAGGTAGCCGCCGGCGGAATGACCGACGACGGCCAGGCGTTTCGGGTCGATCTTGAACAGTTCGGGGCCCTTGAGGCGGACCCACTGGATGGCATCGCGAACGTCCTCGACGATGCCCGGCAGCTTCGTCTCCGGCGCAAGGCGGTAATCGATGGAGACGATCACATACCCCGCGTCGAGGTAACGCTTCCGCTGCGCGAGCGCCGGCCCGCCGCGTCCTCCGGTGATCAGGCCGCCACCGTGAATCCAGACGATCACGGGCCGAACCTCGTCGCCGAGCAGGCGATAGACATCCGCCCGGATCGGCAGGTCGCCAACGGTTTTGTAGGTGTAGGTCTGCCGCGCGTTGTACGGATCGTCGGCATGTGCGCTGCCCGGAGCGGCGAGGCTCAGAAGCAGCGCGACAACAAGGAACGGCACCCTGACCATTGGCGAAATCTCCGAAGCTGAACGAAGCCACCGGGCCGAGAATCACACCGAATCGGGGATGAGGAACGGCGCGCGGGAGTGGCCCCGGAGCAGGGAGTTCGCCCTCGCGACGGTGTCTCCAGCGCCCGTGAACTGTTCCGTCACCGGGTTGACCTCCAGCCACGGCCCGACCACGACCTCGGTCCGGGAAAAATCGACCCCGTTCGCCTCCAGATGGCCGCGAAGTCGGTCGAACGCTTCGACCGCATCCGGGCCACGGTCCTTGACCGCATCGCGGGCGGCCGCCACCGAGTGGCCGGTTCCGACCCGGTAGGAGGCGTTCGCCAGGTGAACCAGGGCCGTGGACAGGTGGCCTTCCAGCACGTCGGCCCGCAGGTCCGCCAGCTTGCGGCTGCGAACCGCGCCCAGGAAGTTGTGCAGATGTCCCTTGTGCGCCGGGAAGCCGCCGGTCTCCCGGGGCTTGACGAGCGGGGCCGGCAGTTTGGCCTCGCCCTTCGCGCAGAGGACCTTCGGCCCGACCAGTTTCGGCCCCTTGTCGGACGGCAGGTTCCGCAGCTCGAACACGACCAGCGGACCCGGATCGTACTGGAAGAGGGCGATCTGGGTGTTGGGCGTCTCTCCATCGTCGTCGAACAGGAACCGTCCGCCCAGGCTCATCACCCGCTTCGGAAGGGTCTTCAGGCCGAGCGTCAGGCGGACGGCGTCGAGCGGATAGATGCCGTTGTTGCCCAGCTCTCCGGTCCCGGTGGACCAGACCCAGTGCCAGTCGTAGTGAAAGGTCTTGCGCCGGAGCGGATCTTTCGCGGCGGGACCGCACCACAGGTCGTAGTCCACAGCCGCCGGAATCGGCTGCGGCCCGGCCGTCTTGCCGATGGACTTGCGAAGCCGACTCAGGTTCGTGACGACCGCCCGGATCTTGCCCAGTCCGTCCATTTCGAGCCGCGGTTCGCCCGTCGATGATCCGTGGGTATGATTGCCGAACTGCACGATCCGGTTGTACTTCCGGGCGGCCTCGACCATCTTTCGGCCTTCCCACATGTTGTGGGAGAGCGGCTTCTCGACATACACGTCCTTGCCCGCCTGGCAGCCCAGAATCGTGACCAGCGCGTGCCAGTGGTCAGGGGTGGCGGTGGTGATGGCATCGATCTCCTTGCTCTCCAGCAGCTTGCGGACGTCCGCGAAGCCGGCAGCCGTCTGCTTGAGATCGTTGGCGGTCTTCACCCCGCGAGCGAGGACGTCGCGATCGACATCGCACAGGGCCACCACCCGCACGCCAGGCAACTCGCGCAGGTAGCGGATGTGGACGTTGCCCTGGCCGCGAAAGCCGACCACGGCGACCCGCAGATCGTCGTTCGCACCGTGCGGTCGTGCGTGGGGTGCCAGAGCCATCATCGCGCCCGTCGCAGCGGACGCCTTGAAGAAGTCCCGTCGCGTGATCAGAGTCATGTGAAACCCTCGTTCCTGTCCAGTTGGTCCGGGTCAATCCCTGGTCGCTTCGGCCAGGACACGTTGGTAGATCGTCCTGGCCTCATCGTACGCCTGTTTCGCCGCGGCCCGCTCGGTCTTGCGGATCTGGTTGACCTTTTGCTTCCAGCATTGATCGACCGCCTTGATGCACCATTCGGCGCTGCGCTTGCTGGCTCGAACCGGCTTCCCGCCAACGGTCACCCACACCGGATTGGTATGCACGCTGGGGAGAATTCGTACCGCCACCCAGGAGGATTCCTTGATCTTCAGCGGAACGGTCAGGGAACGGAGCGAGCCATCCGCTTCGATTTCTTTCCGGGAGGCGACCTCACCATTCACAATGACCTCGACCGGAACCTTACGGGTGTCGCCAACGCGACAACGTTCCAGGTGCCAGTAGGGCTTGGCATCCAGCCGGGCCTTGCGAATTCGTCGTGTGGCATCTGTCTGGTCCTTTTCCAGCAGAGCGGCGACATCGAAGGTGACGTTGACATCGCCGGGTTGAGCCAGGTCGAGAGTGCTGATCTTGCCCCCGCTCCCCGGTTCGCCGACGGCCACGTTGTTGACCTTGAAATCCAACACATGGCTCAGGCCATCGCCGCAGTAGCTGCGGCCGTCCTTGAGTCCCCTGGCCCAGGCGTCGAAATCCAACGGCTTGTCGGCCGGCATCTTGACGTAGATCCGTCCCAGGCCAACCTTGTCGCCGTAGATGCAGGGGAAATCGGTTTCGCCCGAGATGCGCGAGGTCATCCCGCAGTTGAGCGTGTGATACCAGATGTTCAATTCCCAGATAGCGGGCGTATCGACTGCGGAAATAAAGTCGCACACGCCATGTGTCGTGGCGACGATGTACTCATTGGCACCAATACCGTCGAACGGCGGAAGAGCGTAGTCGGGGAGTTTATCGGCCGCCTTGCCGAGTGTGGTTCGATTTCGGTACGAGATCGGCGCCAGCCGTTCGCCACGCGGGCCATAATCAGGCACCGCCAGGCCCCAGCCCGAATGACTGTAACCCACGACGCCGCCTTGCTGCTGGCCCCACTTCAGCACCGGCAGAGTCCAGCTGGGCCATTCTTCAATCAGCCTCGTACCGGGATAATCATCTTCCTTGAGTCGCAGCAGGCACAGATGTCCGGCATGGGACGAGGGGAATCCGCTCACCTCGACGTCATACCGCATGAGATAATTCGGTTGCGACAGATCGGATGTCTTGCCTTCAAAGTGTTTCTTCTGCGTATACCAGCAGGGTCCCCAGCTCAACACGCAGCCGACATTGAGGTCTTCTCCCAGGATATGCCGCATCATGTCGGCAGGCCCGACCCCTTCGGTCGGGCTGTCGTAGTGGGCGCAGCCAGCCGCATGAACGTGATGATCACCGGAGTACCAGCCGCGTTTCTTGGGTTCGATCCAGCGTTTCAGTTGAAACGTTTGCCGAGAAGTATCACGATCCCCGGGGACGCTAAACCGATGCGTCTCAACGAGGTACTCCGGGCCCCGTGAGACGACCGCAGTATATTCGCCGGGCGGAAGAGAGATGGATTCCCCATCAGCCCGATAAACCTGGTTGTGGAAGAAGAAGTCCGGCGACAACCGTCGCGCAGGATTGGGATACACTCGGTTCAACCGATCGCGCACCACGATCGCGGCCGTCGTTGGCTTTCCATCGTGATCGAGAATGCCGAGGACGACTTTCACCGCCGGCGCGCATTCAAACAGGATCGGCACCTCGCTGCGGAACCCCAGGTCCTGCGTTCCCTGGCCGACGTGGAACGAGAGCGTCGCCTCCCGCCGGCCGGCATCGCGACTGTAGAGTTGCACGATGCGATACTCGACTTCCAGTCCGGACAGATTCGCCTTGAGGGGTTGTTTGTCGAAGACCGCCACATCGAGGAATCGCTGAGCGGATTCGGCCGGGGTGACGAGTTTGTCCACCGTCTGCGGTTTCTGTCGATTGCCCTTTCCCTGCTCATACGTTCGCTCCGCCTGCGGACTGCTGACGATGAGGCGCGGCGTGATCCGGGCCTTGTTGTTCACTTTCACCAGGAAGGTTGACCAGCCCTGCTGAGTCAATTTCCGGGGAGCTTTCCCCTCCACGGCGGAGACGCGACTCTCGGCATTGATGGTGACCTGCGCGAGGCAGAGCGGATCGAGTACGTTCTGGATGGCCTTGACCGATTCACGATCGCCAGCGAGTGCCATCGCCGCTTTGAGTTTGGTAAGATCTGCGGCCGGCAGCGGAGATCCAACGTACTGTAGCGCATCGATCAGACGCTCCGTCGCCGACACCAGGGGCTGTTTCTCGACCGTATCGATGATCTCAAACTCTGCCGCCGATACCGGAGCCTTGTTCGCGGGGGCCGGCGCAGGCGGGGTCTCGCTCTTGTGGACGAAATGACGGTCGGCGAAATCGAGATAGCACTTCCAGTCGTAGGGAGTCACATCGTGGACGCCGGCGCGGAGGTGGTAGCCGATCGTTCCCATCTTCGGCTGATTGACCGACGGCATGTCTTTCACCCCCAGGCCGGAGGCACCGAACAGGCGATACACCGACTCGGCGTGCAGCGCGGCAAGAAACTCGCCGCGCGGGTCGGCGTGACGATCCTGGTCGGCACTGGCGACGTACACCGGTCGCGGTGCCATCAGGGCAATCAACATGTGCTGGTCGAACGGAAGATCGTTGACTCGCTCGTTGTATTTCTTGAAATTGTCGCAGAACCAGTGCGGGAAGTTGTAATTGATCTGATGCACCGATTCGCCATAGTTTCGTCGGCTGATTTTCGCTCCGCCGCAGCCGGAATCGTTCGAGATCACAATCGCGAAGCGTTCGTCCTCGGCACCGGCCCACAGCGCAGTCTTGCCCAGACGCGAATGTCCCATCACGGCGACACGTTTGGCGTCGATGGCGGCATCCTTTTCGAGATAATCGAGGGCACGACTGAGCCCCCAGGCCCAGGCTGCGATCGATCCCCATTCATCGGCGGCCGGCTTCGTCTGACCTTCCCGATAGAACAGCGGATGAACCCCATTCTTGAAGCCGTCGTTGTAATCGGGATCGATGTCGCCATAGTAGGCCGTCGCCAGGGCGTAGCCACGGTCCAGGATGGCGTTGACGTCCCACCGTCTGCTGGAAGCACCACGCGACGCCTCGGTGGCGCGGCCCTTGACGTAGCCCGGTTCCTTGCCTCGTTGCCAGCTCTGAGACATCTTGATGCCAGGGTCCGCGTTGATCGCCTGGTTGCCTCCGAAATTCAGGCCGAGAAATGCCGGGACCGGTCCCTTCGCGTTGGCCGGAATATACAACAGCAGGTCCATGCGCGGCCCCTTCTCGTTATCCGAGAAGAAGAGGGTGACTTGCTTGCGAATCGCCTTGCCTCCCAGCGCACCACGGGTTTCGTCGAAGACCTTGTACTTCAACTTCGCTGGCGCAGAGGGCCGCCGACCGAACATCTCGGAGCGAAACAGTTCCAGCACTTCCGGACGGCGTTTCTTGGTCCAGGTCGCCGCATCGGCCACGCGTTGGCCGTCCTTCAGGAGCAGCGGATCGGGCAACTGATAGGGCTGTACCTTGTTCTCATCACGGTTCTCCGGCGGCGGCTTTTTGGCCGGTGCCGTGGGTGTGTCTCCGGCCGGAATCCACAGCAACGGCCCGACGAGCAAAGCCAGCACGACGACGCCCGGGCCGACGACCCGGGTTGTGATCTTGTTTCGCATCGAGGCTTTCCTCACTCCACTCCTGAACTCGGAAGTCAACACGCAGTAGAGGGCGATCAACCACCGATTTATTTCCCGGCGAGGACCGTATCGATGAGTTTGTATGCCGTCTCACGCATCTCCGGCGGGAAGTCATGGGGGCAGTCGGGATGCTCGACCCGCAGTCGCTTCTCCTGATTGTGTAGCTTGAAGACCGGCCGGGCGGCCGCGACGATCCGATCCACGCTATCCATCCGGAAATTCGAGTCCTTCGTCGGCGCGATGATGAGGACATGGCGCGGGGCCAGGGCACCGATCATTTCGTGAAAATCAAACGGAATGTCGGTGAGTCGCCCCGCGTAGTCGGCCATCTTGCGCATGTAACGAGTCTGACACCAGCCACGCTCCGGACCCCACCATTTTGGATCGGCCTTCATGTAGTCGAGGAACGAATCGAGGCCGCAACTCGAAACCACCGCCGTGATGCGATCGTCAAACGCCGCAGTAAATACCGAGTTGTGTCCACCGAGCGAATGCCCGATCACCCCGAACCCCCGAGAATGATCCACGTATGGCAGCGACGTCAGCAGATCCAGGCCGCGCATGTTGTCCCAGACGGCCTTCAAGGTGCCACTCTGCCAGCCGAGTTTGTTCACGTCGGGTTGATACATGGCGAGCAGGGGATAGCTCGGAGCCAACGTGACGTAGCCGCGGCGGGCCAACTCCTGCGCGGTATTGCGATTGACTCGCTTGCCCAGGCCGACCACACTTCCATGGCCGTAGACCTTATCAGTGCCATGAAGACAGAGAACCGCCAGGGCCTTCTTCTTTCCGGCGAGAACGTCCTTGGGGATCAGCAGGTAGGCCGGCACCCGGCAGCCGGGTTCCGAGGCGTAGGTGATGAGGCGGCGAACGTAGGTGCCGTCCTCGACCTCCTCGTCGACTTTCATGTCGAGCGGACAGCGTTTGGCTTCGCCGGGGAGTTGGCCCATCACGGATTCCATGCCGCGGATGATCTCGGTCCGGCGTTTCGCCCAGTCCGCGACCGTCTTCACCGGGACTGGCTTGCCGGTCGAGTCCGAGTAGACCAGCAGATTGTCGCGCGGCAGACGTGGGCTGTCGGTCTTGCTGCCAGGGTTGCCAGCGGCGATCGTGGTCAGGGCGATCAACGTCCCGAGCAGCATCGGGCGTGATCGGATCAGAGACGCCATCACAGCGGTCGAGCAGGGATGACTCACGGCCTGATTCCTTGGAGGGGTGATGAGCCGGGGCCGCAGAGGGCAACCCGGATCGTCCTCACCCTACTCCACGAATCGGGGCAACTCAAGGAGAATCGCCAGGACGATTGCAAAGCCACCCGGCGTCGCCGTAAGTCATTGAGCGAAGTTGAGCATCGACCGCCATTTCAGGACTTACGGCGTGCCCAACCGACTTTGCAATCGTCCTGCGCGACTTGGCGCTTGTCTCGCGGCTCTGATGCGGCGAGACTATCGGTCGTGAAACTCTGTCTTCGGAGGTCGCCATGGCCGCAAGAATTCTGCGTGTCGTGCTGGTACTGCTCGTCGTGTCCGTCGCGACAAGGTTCGTGGCGGCGGAGCCCACCTCGGAACAACTGCAGGCCGCCAGGGACGCTTTCGCCAGGGTCGGAGCCCGGTACAAGGCGACCACCGATCCCCGGACGAATGCCGTCGTACATTCCTTCTTCTTCCCCCGAGCCACCTCCGACGCGAAGCTGAAAGAGTTGCCGAACCCACCGTTTCCTTTCTCCCTGTATCTGGGCTTCACGTCGGTAACAGACGCGGGCCTGAAGGAACTGAAGGGCCTCAAGAACCTCACCTTGCTGGACCTCCCGTACACCAAGGTGACGGACGAGGGACTGAAGCTTCTGAAGGAACTCAAGATCCTCACCGCGCTGGACCTCAGTGCCACGCCGGTGACGGACGCGGGCCTGAAGGAACTGAAGGGCCTCACGAACCTCACCACGCTGGACCTCGGGTACACCTCGGTGACGGACGCGGGCCTGAAGGAACTGAAGGGCCTCACGAATCTCAAGGACTTGTACCTCTACGACACCCAGGTGACGGACGCGGGCTTGAAGGACCTGAAGGAACTCAAGAACCTCACCACGCTCTACCTTCGTGGCGCGCAGTTGACGGACGCCGCGCTTTTAACCTTGCGTGAGATGGGTTTGCTACACACGCTAGCCGCGGCCCGCGGCAAGATCGGTATTCGTCCGGCCTCCCCTGCGGAGGTACTCGAGCTGGACCTCAGCGAGACGCTGGTGACGGATGCGGGGCTGAAGGAACTGAAGAACCTCACGAACCTCACCACGCTGAACCTCAGTACCACCAAGGTGACAGACGCGGGGCTGAAGGAACTGAAGGATCTCAAGAACCTCACCTCGCTGAGCCTCGACTTCACGCAGGTGACGGACGGCGCGTTGGCAACCTTGCGTGAGATGGGGTTGCTGCGTGTGCTGTCTCTGGCCAGCGGCAAGGCCGGTGCTCGTCCAGCCAGCCCGGCGGAGATACTCTCGCTGGACCTCGGCGGCACGAAGGTGACAGACGCGGGCCTGAAGGAGTTGAAGGAACTCAAGAACCTCACCGCGATGAATCTCCGCAACACCAAGGTGACGGACGCGGGCCTGAAAGAACTGAAGGAACTCAAGAACCTTTCCGCTCTGAACCTCTCCGGCACGCCGGTGACGGACGCGGGCCTGAAAGAACTGAAGGAACTCACGAACCTCACCACGCTGCACCTCGAGAACACCAAGGTGACGGGCGCGGGAATGAAGGAACTGAAGCACCTCAAGGAACTGCACCTCCGTGGCTCGCAGTTGTCGGACGGCGCGTTGGCAACCTTGCGTGAGATGGGTTTGCTGCACGCGCTGTCTCTGGCTCGAGGCAAGGTCGATACCCGTCCGGCCTCGCCTGCGGAGGTGTTCTCGCTGAACCTCAACTACGCCCGGGTGACGGACGCGGGTCTGAAGGAACTGAAGGACCTCAAGAACCTCACCGATCTGAGTCTCCGCAGCACGCAGGTGACGGACGCGGGCCTGAAGGAACTGAAGGATCTCAAGCTTCTCACCGCACTGGACCTCGGCAACACCCAGGTGACGGACGCGGGCCTGAAGGAACTCAAGAACCTCACCGCGCTGAACCTCAGCATCACCAATGTGACGAACGTGGGCTTGAAGAACCTGAAGGACCTCAAAAATATCACCGCGCTGGACCTTGGCGTCACCCAGGTGACGGACGCGGGCCTGAAGGAGCTGAAGGACCTCAAGAATCTCACCACGCTGAACCTCAGCGGCACGCCGGTGACGAACGCGGGCCTGAAGGAGCTGAAGGGCCTCAAGAACCTCAAGGAACTGTACCTCGACAACACGAAGGTGACGGACGGCGTGTTGGCAACCTTGCGTGAGATCGGGTTACTACACACACTGATACCGACCAGAATCAAGGAAGGGATTAGTCCAACCTTCCCTGCGGGGCTCTCGCTGAACCTCTCCGGCACGCCGGTGACGGACGCGGGTCTGAAGGAACTGAAGGATCTCAAGAACCTCACCTGGCTGAGCCTCCCCGGGGCGGTGACGAACGCGGGCCTGAGGGAACTGAAGAACCTCAAGAACCTCAAGCAGTTGTACCTCGCAGGCACGCCGGTGACGGACGCGAGCCTGAAGGAACTGCGTGAGGCGTTGCCCCAGTGTCGGATATTTCCCTGAGCGTTCGCCGACCAACCGAGTCTCGGCCGTCGCGCCCCGCCTGGCGGGACGCCGACGCGACGACTTCCTCCCACCTTCTGTGGTGCTTGTATGCTCCGACGATCCCTCCTGCTGCTGGTCCTGCTGTCGCCGGAACTGGTCCACGCTCAGTCGGCCGCGTTCTTCAGCAAGCATTGCGTCTCCTGCCACGACGCCGAGAAGAAACGCGGCGGTCTCGACCTGACCGCCCTCAAGGACGACCTCGCCGACCCGGAAACGTTCGCCCGCTGGATCAAGATCCACGACCGGATCGCCTCGGGCGAGATGCCGCCACGCAGTCGGCCTCGACCACCTGCTGCTGACGGCGCCACGACAGTGAAGACTCTGCATGACCAGCTCGTCCAGGCCGAACAGGCGAAGCGAGATGACGAGGGCCGCACCGCCCTCCGCCGGTTGACCCGCGTCGAGTACGAGAACACCGTCCGCGATCTGTTCGGCCTCGACGGCATCGCATTGCAGGGCGAACTGCCCGCCGACGGCTCGGCCCACGGCTTCGACAACAACGGCGACGCCCTCGACATCTCGCACGTCAACCTGGCGAAGTACCTCGAATCGGCCGACCAGATCCTCGACAGGGCCATCGCCACGCAGCCGAAGCCACCGACGGTCGTCAAGCAACGCATCTCGCTCGCCAATCCCCACGGCTTCGTTGCCCACGTCCTCCTGCACGGCGACGCCGTCCTGCTCCGGGACAGGAAGCCCGATCCGGACTTCCCGCCGGCCGGGGCCCACATGCACCTCGACCAGGGGGCCCACGAGCGGATGGGCTCGTTCCACACCGGGGCCAGCGTCGGCCTGTTTCGCCACGAGGACGAGTCGTTCAGTCCGTACTTCATCGAGTTCGTCACCATCTACCCCGGCCGCTACCGGGTGCAGACGTCGCTGTGGAGCTTCCAGTGGGACCGAGGCAAGGTGCTGCCCGCACGCGGAACCGAGGCGGCCCGCCTGTCGATCGTCACGCTGACCGGCGACGGTCGGGGCGGCGGCCATCCGAGCGTCGTGCAGGGCTACTACGATGCGCCGTCGCTGAGGGAGAAGGTCCATGAGTTCACGACGTGGATGAATCCGCACGACATCATCGGCTTCAATGCCGCGTCGCTCGCGCCCGGGGCCAACACGCGCGGCAAGGACCGGGCGATGGGCTTCACCGGTCCCGGCATCGCCTGCGACTACCTCGACATCGAGGGGCCACTCCACGATGTCTGGCCGCCACGCAGTCATCAGGCCCTGTTCGACGAACTGCCGCTGGTCGAGTTCAAGCCGACCGAGCATCCCGGCGTACGTCGGCCGAAGCGAAAGCTCGTCCGCCAGGAGATGGGTGCCGGGAGGAACCGGGCCGACCCGGCCGCCGGGCTGTGGACCGTTCACAGTGACAACCCACTGGCAGACGCCGATCGGCTGCTCGCGAAGTTCCTGCCGCGAGCGTTCCGTCGGCCGGTCGATGCCGTGACACGCCGACAGTACGTCGCCCGTGTCGAGGAACGCCTCAAGGCCGGCGACTGCTTCGAGTCGGCGATGCGCTGGGCCTACCGGGCGGCACTCGTCGCGCCCGATTTCCTCTACCACGTCGAACCGGCCGGCCCGCTCGACGATCACGCCCTGGCCTGCCGACTGTCGTACTTCTTCTGGCGTTCGATGCCCGATGAGCGGCTGACCCGCCTGGCCGACGCCGGCCGGCTGCGCGAGCCGCAGACGCTCCGGGCCGAGACGGAACGCCTGCTCGCCGATCCGAAGTCGCGGCGCTTCATCGAGGACTTCCTCGGCCAGTGGCTCAAGCTGCGGCAGATCGCCATGAACGACCCGGATCGCAAGCTCTACCCCGAGTTCAGCGCCTACTTGCAGGACTCGATGGTCGCCGAGACGCGGGCGTACTTTCGTGAACTGCTCGATCGGAACCTCGACGCGGGCTACCTGGTCAAGTCCGACTTCGCCATGTTGAACGAGAAGCTCGCCGTCCACTACGGCATCCCGGGCGTGTCGGGATCGCAGATCCGCCGGGTGGCCTTGCCGCCGGGCTCGCCGCGCGGGCCGTTCCTGACGCAGGCATCGATTCTCAAGATCACCTCGAACGGCACGACGACCTCGCCGGTGCCGCGTGGAGCGTTCGTCCTGGATCGCTTGCTCGGCCGACCGCCGGAGCCGCCGCCGCCGAACATTCCCGCCATCGAACCGGACGTCCGCGGCGCGAAGACGATTCGCGAACAACTCGACCGACACCGGGCTGACAGCAGCTGTGCGGCCTGTCATGCCAAGATCGATCCGCCGGGATTCGCCCTGGAGAGCTTCGACGTGATCGGCGGCTTCCGCACACGCTACCGATCGATCGGCATGGGCGACCCGGCTCCGCGTGGTGCGATCGATCCGTTCATCAGCATCGGCTTCAAGCTCGGCCCGGCGGTGGACGCCAGCGGCGTGCTGCCCGATGGCCGGGAGTTCAAGGGCATCGTCGAGTTCCAGGATCGGCTCGTCGCCGACAAGGGCCGGCTGCTGACGAATCTGGCTCAACAGTTCGCGGTCTACGGCACGGGTCGGCCGATCTCGTTCGCCGATCGTGACGCGATCGCGGCGCTGGTCGCCGCCACGGAGAAGCAGGGGGGCGGCATCCGCAACCTGCTGCATGAACTGATGCACAGTCGTCTGTTCCAGACGCGATGACCGACCGGGAGACGAAAGCGATGCTCCGCCAGGCTCTTGCCGTGCTTGTCCTTCTGACCGTCGGTCCGCTCGTCGGAGCGGAGTCGGTCAAGTATCAGGTGCTCGGCCTGTTCATGCCGGGCCGTGACCGGGATCTTCGCGACGTGGTCGGCGGAATCCCCGAGATTCGGCTGGTGAGCGTCGATTACGCCAATGCCGAGGCGACGTTTGACTTCGACGCCGCGAAGGTCTTTCCCGGTGCGAAGCCAGGCGAGGTTCTCCAGCGTCTGGACGACCGGATTCGCCACGCCTCGCGCGGCAGCTTCAGCGTCAAGCCGGTACGGACGATGCCGCTGGCGAAGTTGCAGTTCGTCGAGATCAAGGTCGTCGGCCTGGACTGCAAGGCGTGCAGCCTGGCCGCCTACGAGGCGATCTACAAACTCGACGGCGTCGAGCGAGCGACGGCCAGCTTTCGCGAGGGCAGGGTGACCGCGCACATCGATCCGAAGCGGATCGACCGCGCGGCCCTGGAGGCCGCCCTCCGGAAGCGCGGGGTGGACGTGCCCGCTCCGTGAAAGGCGAGCCCCCCACGAAAGTGGGGGGAGTTTGCAGGGCGTGAACTCCCCCCACTTGCGTGGGGGGCTCGCCGGTCGCCGGGTTCCTGTGCTACACTTGACCTGCTTCACCCACATCGCCCGGCGCGCAGTGTTTGACACGCCGGACGACTTCTGCGAGAATCCGAGGAAGCCTCCACTGGGCTTCAGCGATGGACACCCTACAATGACCGTTATGGAACGCCTCAACAAATACCTGGCTCACGCCGGCGTCGGCTCGCGTCGTCAGTGCGATACTCTCATCGCCGAAGGACGCGTCAAAATCGACGGCGTCGTCGTGCGCGAACTCGGCACCCGTGTCGGTCCCGACCAGAAGGTCGAGGTCGATAACAAGCCCGTCAAGCAGGAGCGGCTCGTCTACTGGCTGGTCAACAAGCCGGTCGGCGTCCTCTGCACCAACTTCGACCCGGAAGGTCGGCCGCTCGCCGTCGACCTCGTCGATCACGTCGGCCAGCGTGTCTACACCGTCGGCCGACTCGACGAGCAGAGCGAGGGCCTGCTGCTCATGACCAATGACGGCGACCTCGCCTATCGCCTGACGCATCCGCGCTTCGGCATCGAGAAGACGTACCACGTCCAGGTCGTCGGTCGGCCGTCGCCGGAGGACATCCGCCAACTCGTCAAGGGCGTCTGGCTGGCCGAGGGGCACGTCCACGCCAAGCGCGTGATCAGGCTCCGGCAGCAGGGCGAAAGTACCTGGCTGGAGATTGTCCTGGCCGAGGGCAAGAACCGCGAGATCCGCCGGATGCTCGCCCGTCTGGGGCACAAGGTCATCGAGCTGAAACGGCTGTCGATCGGGCCGCTCCGGCTGGGCAACCTCAAGCCGGGCAAGTCGCGACCGCTGACCCACGACGAGCGCGAGACGATTCTCGGCCTGGCCGAGCGCATCGGCGGCAAGCCGGTGGAGGCGCGGACGCCGCTCCGGGGTGGCAAGCGTCTCAAGCCGTTGTCCAAGGCACGGCACCAGAAACCAAAGGTCCAGGGATGAACGGGCCCGGCCCTGTGTTCGATCTGCTCGCCCCGGTCGTCGAGCATGTCCAGCTGGCCCGGGCGACCTTCCGTATTCGGCTGGAGTGTCCGCCCCTGGCGGCCGTCATTCGGCCCGGTCAGTTCGTCTTCCTCCGTCTGCCCGTCGGCGACGATCCGCTTCTCGGCCGACCCTTCGCGCTGTACGACACCGTCCTCGATGCCGGGGGAAGCCCCGTGGCCGTGGACATTGTCTACCTGACGCTCGGCAAGATGACCCATCGGCTGGAGCCCTTGCGCATCGGCGACCGGCTCAAGATCTGGGGCCCGCTCGGCAACGGCTTCCCGGTTCTCGATGGCCGCGATCACGTCGCTCTCGTGGCCGGCGGCATCGGCCAGACGCCGTTCCTGGCGTACACGCGGGATCTGCTCGGCACTCGTGGTTATGGCGGCCGACCGGCCCGGCGACAGGTGCAGCGCGTCTCGATCTATTACGGGGTACGAAGCGCCGACCTCGCCGCCGGCGTGGACGACTTCCAGACCGCCGGGGCCGTGGTTCATCTGGCGACCGACGATGGTTCCGCAGGGCACCACGGCTACGTCACCGATCTGCTGCGGACGCACCCGCGACCGGACCACCTCGTCGGCTGCGGCCCCGAGCCGATGTTGCGAGCCCTGGCCAGGGAAGCCGCGATCGGGGCCGTGCCCTGTCATCTGTCCCTGGAAACGCCGATGGCCTGCGGCCTGGGCATCTGCTTCAGTTGCGTCACCCGGGTCAAGACCCCTGAAGGCTGGGACTATCGTCGGGTCTGCGTCGATGGTCCGATCTTCGATGCCGCTGACCTCGCCTGGGACCAGCCATGATCCGCACCCTTTATCAGGCCGCTGTTCGCTGGCAGGCTGACCGGGCCTCGTTCCTCGGGGCGGCCATCGCCTACTACGCCCTCTTCTCGACGGTGCCGCTGCTGATCGTCTCGATCGCCGTGGCCGGTCAGTTCTACGGCAAGGAGGCGGCCGAGGGGAAACTGGTCGCCACGCTCTCCGAACACATCGGCCCGGAGAGTGCCCAGAACTTGCAGGATCTCGTTCGCTCCGCCGCGATCGGCAGTGGCTGGGCGGCTCTGTTCGGCTCGCTGCTTCTACTTTTCACGGCGATGGGCTTGTTCCTTCAGTTACGCATCGCCTTGCAAATCATCTGGAAGCTCACGCCACGGAAGGAAGACATCGTCACCGGCACGGTGCGCGGCTACCTGCTGGCGTTCACGTCGATGCTGATCGTCGTCGTCTTCGCGTCCCTGATCGTCGGCGGCAGCACGACCTTGACGCTGGTCCTGGAAGTCTGGGGCCAGCGGTACTTCGGCAGCAATCCGCTCTTCCTCCGCCTGGCCAACCTGGCAGCATCGCTGCTGGTGCTGACGCTGACGGTCCTGTTTCTGTTCCGGTTGCTGAGCGAGAGGCGGATTCCGTATCGCCATCTGGTGACCGGGGCGTTCGTGACGGCGGCGCTCTTCGTGCTGGGCAAGTATCTGTTCGGGCTCTACCTGGCGAGTACGACGCTGCGCTCGGCGTACGGGGCGGCCAGCTCGCTGGTCGTCTTTCTGGTCTGGGTCTACTACTCGGCCCAGCTCATCTTCTTCGGAGCCGAGGTCGTCCAGATTCGGCGCGAGGCGGCCCAGGCGACGTGAGGTCGTCCCCTCCCGGCAAACAGACTTGCGATTCTTCCAGCGAACCCCGAGAATCGTACCAGACTCCTGCCGATCCTCGTCAAGGTGCCGTCATGTCCGCGATCATCGAACGTGTTCACGCCCGGGAAGTCCTCGACAGCCGTGGCACCCCGACCGTCGAGGCCGAGGTCCGTGTCACCGGCGGATACGTCGGCCGGACCATCGTGCCGGCCGGGGCCAGCACGGGCAAGTACGAGGCCTGGGAACTGCGTGATCGTGACGATCCCAGTCACTACGACGGCCTCGGCGTCCGCGCTGCCGTCGGTCACGTTCGTGACCTCATCGCACCCCGACTCGTCGGCAAGCCGGTCGAGAATCAGGACGAGATCGACCAGACGATGATCACCCTGGACGGCACGCCGACGAAGAAGAAACTCGGCGCGAACGCCACCCTGGGCGTGTCGCTGGCCTGCGCTCACGCCGCGGCGGCGAGCCACGGTCAACCGCTGTGGCGCTACCTCGATCACGGCCGATCGCGGCTGCCGATGCCGATGGTCAACCTCATCTCCGGCGGTCTGCACGCCGGCGGCAATCTCGACTTCCAGGATTTCCTGCTCCTGCCGATGGGGGCGACGACTTATTCCGAGGCCCTGGAGTGGAGCGTTCGCGTCTATCGGACTTTGAGCAAACTGCTGGAACGCCGTGGCTACGAGGGCCGACTTGTCGCGGACGAGGGCGGCTTCGGGCCGCGTCTCCGCTCGCTGGAGGAGGCCCTCGATCTGTGCGTGGACGCCATCCTCCAGGCTGGCCTTGCCGTCGGAAGCCAGGCAGGCCTCGCCCTCGACGTGGCCGCGACGCACTTCTGGAGCGAGGAAAAGTACCATCTCCGCACCGGCGGTCATCGCACCCTCGACAGCGAAGGAATGATCGAACTACTGGTCGGCTGGTGCGATAAGTACCCGATCCTGAGTATCGAGGACGGCCTGGCTGAGGACGACTGGGTCGGCTGGCGCAAGCTGACGCAGGCCCTGGGCGATCGCGTGCAGCTGATCGGCGACGATCTGTTCGTGACCAACCCGGAGCGACTCAGTCGAGGCATCCGGCTCCAGGCGGCCAACGCCGTGCTGGTCAAGCCGAATCAGATCGGCACGTTGAGCGAGACGTTGCAGGTTCTGCGCATGGCCCGTGAGGCCGGCTTCCGAACGATCCTGTCGGCCCGGAGTGGCGAGACGGAGGATACGACCCTGGCCGACCTGGCAGTCGGGACAGGAGCGGGGCAGATCAAGATTGGCTCGGTCGTACGAAGTGAGCGGCTGGCGAAGTACAACCAGTTACTGCGGATCGAGGAAGCGATGGGCTCGATGCCGCCGTTCGCGAGCTGGCGATGAGAAGGCCCCACCCGAAGCGAGCGGTGGGGCCGGTCGGGCTCAGTAGGTCGGCGGCTTCGGCTTCGACGGCGTGCTGCCGCCAGGCAGACCCCCCAGGCCGGCCTTACCAGCGGCGACGCCTTCCAGGTCCAGGTTGCTCAGTTCGTTCATGGATCGCTCCGACTCTCGGGGTGACAGGGGAATCGCAGCGACTCCCGCCTGGAGAAACTGTACCTCCTGTTCGGATTGCGTGGCCTGGAGAGAAGTGGTTTTCCCCCGCCCGAGCGGTCTGAATGAACCTTGCGTAGCGGATCTGCCGACGAGTCGGGGCTCGAAGTCTTGAGAGGAAGCTGAAGGAATGACACTGCTACGTCACCTCCTGCCGGCCGTGTTGCTGCCGGTCTGCGCGGCCTTCGCCGGTGATTGGCCCCAGTGGCGCGGCCCGACTCGCGACGGCACCCTCGTCGGCGAGAAACTGCCCGACTCGCTGCCGGAGAAACTGCCACTCCGGTGGAAGCAGCCGCTCGGTGGCGGCTACGGTGGCATCGCGGTGAGCAGTGGTCGGGTCTTCGTCATGGACCGCCAGAAGACCCCGGCCGAGGTCGAACGCATTCACTGCCTCGACGCTGACACCGGCAAGACACTCTGGACGCATTCCTACCCCGTGACTTACGGCAAGATGGAGTACGGCAATGGCCCACGCGGCACGCCGACCGTCCACGACGGTCGCGTCTACACCTTCGGGGCCGTTGGTCATCTGCACTGTCTCGACGCTGTCACCGGCAAGGTTCTCTGGGCGTACGATGGCGTCAAGGCGTTCAAGGCTCGCGTTCCGCAGTGGGGGCACGCCTGCTCGCCGCTGATCGACGGCGAGCGGGTCATCGTCCAGATCGGCGCTCCCGACGCCTGCCTGATGGCCTTCGATCGCAGGACGGGCAAGGAGGTCTGGCGCAGCGTCGGCGATCCGCCCGGCTACGCCTCGCCGACGATCCTGACGACCGACTCGTTTCGCCGCCTTCTCTACTGGACGCCGGAGAACATCGTCGGCGTCGATCCCGACACCGGCAAGGAGCGCTGGAAGGTCGCCTTCCCGATCACCTACGGCGTCTCGATCAGCGACATCGTCTGGGACGGCCGGATCATTCTGGCGTCGAACTACTGGAGCGGCAGCAAGGCCCTGCGTCTGGACGCCAACGGCGACAATCCGGAGGTGGTCTGGACGGGCAAGGCCCTGAGCCTGCTCATGTCTACGCCACTGGTGCGCGACGGCAAGGTCTACGCGATCGATCGCTTTCGCAGTCTGAAGTGTCTGGAACTGGCGACCGGCAAGGTTCTCTGGGAGGGCGCGAACGTGACCCGCGAGCGGGATAGTAATCCCCAGGCGAGCCTGATCGCGTCCGGGTCGCGCGTGCTGCTTTTCAACGATCGCGGCGAATTGATGCTCGGCGACCTGGAACCGACCGGCTTCAAGCAGCGTGGCACGGCGACGATCCTGCCGGACACTCGCCCCTGGGCGCATCACGCCGTCGCTGGCGGTCGGGTCTACGCACGCACCAACGAGGAAATCGTGTGCGTGCAGCTTCGCTGAGAGGCTGCGCTGCGTGTCAGAGCCGCGCACGCAGCGAGGCCGCAGGCCGAGCGGAGTAAGCGCACCACGA
>CAYYJM010000013.1:41685-44988 GCA_964471755.1 uncultured Alcaligenaceae bacterium | reverse complement strand
ATCCCCACCACCTGCGAAGACAGCGGCATCGGCCCGGCGATCGGCCCAACTGGCAGGCTGCCGTAGTTGGTCATCGGCAGTGGTTGACCCGGGCCCGGAGGCATCATGCCGGGCTGATAACTCACCTGATGCACTCCCCCTTGCTGGGGAAGTGGTGGACCGGCGTAGGGCGTACCGGGTGGCATTCCCTGGGGGCGCGGCATCCCCATGGGCTGCCCGGCCAGATCCCGCTCGTACCCCATGCCGGTTTGGCCGGGATAGGGTAGCCCCGAATAACAGCCCGGCCCGCATAGAAGGACGAGCCATCCCAGGCTCATGGCGGGCCATTTGGTTCCCCAACGATCACGGTTCATGCGTGGGCCCCTCCCCTGAACCCCTCGTGGAACTCGGATCTCCACAAGCGCCACCAGCCCCCGCTGATGGAATTTGGGTCGGCGGCAGGCTCCCCTCGGGCGATCCCCGTGCCTGCCCACCCGGCACCGCGATTCCGCCGCTGACCCACCGGTCGAGCATCGCGGATTCCTGGCACCGATCCTTACTGCCTGATTCGCAGAGTGGGCGGGTTAATACTGTCCTCGATTTCGGAAGTCAATCCTTCTTTCGCATCGAAATCTGTTGTCTTCATGACGTGAGCCAACACACGCGATTAGCACAGGGATGAGCTGAAAACTCCTCTTGTGGAATCGATTGTCTTTCGGTACATCCCGCCGACCATTTCCAAGTTGACGCCGTGATCAAGCTCGGTGCTGGCCGACAGGGGGGAGCTGTCTCGGCCGGACATGAGTGAACGGTGTCGGGGGATCGCCCTGGATCGGGCAGGAGGCCACGATGCGGGAGAAGCTGTTGATCGGGTTGAGCCTGTTGGTGCTGCTCGGGGGTTGCAGTTCCGCCCAGCATGCCCCTCAGTATGGGCCGATTCAGGCCACACCAGGAATGACCGGCAATCCGCCCCCGGTTGGTCCACCCCATCCGATGGCCGGCTCGCCGAACATGAATCTACCGGGGTTCACACCGGGAATGCCCCAGTCACAGTTGCCGGGTAATCCCTCGCGATTCAATGGGAATCCGATGCCCGGAAGCCCACCCACTGCTGGCCGGATGCCCAATCCCGCGTTGACGGGTCAGGCTTTCGGCCGCTCGCCCGGGATGCTGGATTCCAACCTGATCTCGGCCACCTATGTCGAGACCGGCTCGCGGAGCGGAAAGCCTCCGATCATGCCAATGGTCGCCACGGCGCAGAAGCAGGCGGAACGCTCCGATCTGCTGTATGCCACGACCTCGTCCCTGGTCCCGCAACCGCCGACTCCGCGGGAGCCGGTTGTGCCGGAAAGTCAAAACACGACAGCCACCACGAGCGCCACCAGCACCCCGTCCGCGCCGGGTGCGCCGTCCGCTGGTGGGGACTCGGCACCAGGGTTGACTCCGGTGATGCGCAGCGTCGGCACCAAGAATTTCACGCTCGCCTTCGAGATGAAGGACGCCGCCCCCGGTTCGACCGTGGAGGCATGGGCGACGCAGGATCAGAAGAACTGGATTCGCGTCCGCAGCACCTTGCAGCCGCCCAGTGCCCTGTCCGTCGAGGTGCCAGCTGAGGGAACCTATGGTCTGCTGCTGCTGGTCAAGAATGGGACCGCTCCGGCCCGCACGCCGCGATCGGGTGAGGCTCCGCACATCTGGCTCACGGTGGATTCCACCAAGCCGGCCGTCGATCTGCTCGGCGTCGATCTGAGCCTGACGAGTCGAGCCCCGAGCCTGATCGTTCGCTGGAAGGCCAGCGACCGCAACTTCGGCCCACGGCCCATGACCCTGAGCTATGCCGAATCGACCGAGGGGCCCTGGATTCCGCTGGCCAGTGCCGTGCCCAACAACGGTCGCCATGAGGCTCCGCTGCCGCACGGTCTGCCGCGCAAGATGCTCGTCCGCGTGGAAGGCACGGACGCGGCCGGCAACCAGGGCACGTCCCAGCCGGTTCGTGTGGAACTGCCGAGTATGCCGACCGAAGGAGCCCAGCGTCCGGCGAGCCAGCCGACCCTTCCGCGTCAGGACATGCCGGCCCGGATCTCGGTCGTCGATCTGACACCGTCGGATGGGAACTGAGACACACAACGAGCCCGCGATTCGACGGCCGCTCGGCTGCGACGAAAACGAAGTCAGCGATCCGAAGGTGTTTCACTTCGGATCGCTGACTTCGGCCTTTTCAGGCCGCTCCAACTGCTCCTCGACCCAGCGGACGCGATCCTCGGGCAAGCCCGGCGCGAGCTGACGCAGGCGTTCCAGCAAGGGTCGAGCGGCTTCGATGTCGTCACGCTCCACGAAAAACTTCGCCGCACACAACAGCGTGTACACGTTCTCGGGACTCCCCTTCAGAGCCTCCTCGAAGTAGGAGGCCGCAAGATCGCCCTGACCCCGCAGCGCCTCGCACTGGGCCAGCGTGACCGCGTGCAGGTCCTCCGGCTGACGACGCTCCAGTTCGGCCAGGACCGGTTCCACCTCGTCCGGCCGGTGACTCCGGAGCAGAATGTCCACCCACAGCACCCAGCCGTCCGGATTGACCGCGTCGAGGCGGACAGCCTCGCGGACGACGGTCAGAGCCCGGTGTAGGTCCGCGATTCGCGTGAGAAAACCGGCGTGCCAGAGCAGGTATTCCGGGTTGGCCGGCCCGGCCGGACTCGCCAGCTCGGCCAGGCGTCGTGCCCGCGGATAATCGACCTTCCGGCGAGCGATCTCGGCTCCGAGACGGGCCAGTTGACCCGTCGGCACGATCTCGCGTTCCACCTGCCGATAGACCCGATCGGCTCCCTCGATGTCCTCTTGCACGACCAGGAGTTCGAGCAATCGCTGACACAAGGGCGGATCTCGATCTCCCAGATCAAACGCCTTCTGATAGGCCGTGATCGCCTCCGCGTTCGCTCCGAGCTGATCCTCCAGCCGACCCAGCCAGGCGATCGGTGCCGACCAGGCGGGCCGCTCCTGAATGAGCTTTTCGAGAACGGGCCGGGCCTCCGTGAGTTGGGCCCGGCGCAGACGGCCGGCCGTGCGGACTTTCCAGGCGGCTTCGCCAAACTGGGCCGTCGGGCTGTCCTTCCCTTCAAGGTCGCGCAGCGCCTGAACGATCCGACCGACCAGGGCGGCATCGCGGCCGGTCAGGGCCAGATCCAGGGCCGCCAAGAGCGATCGGCCATCGGCCGGCTTCAGGTCCGCCAGTCGGCGTGCGGCCGCGTCCGCCGACTCGGTGCGAGCCAGGGCCTGGAGCGCGAGGATCTGCATGGAGCGTGGCAGTTTCTCCAGCCGCGCTTCCAGCTG
>CAYYJM010000013.1:18011-41675 GCA_964471755.1 uncultured Alcaligenaceae bacterium | reverse complement strand
TCCAGCTGCTTCTGAGCGGCCTTGATCTCGGCCGCCGTCGCGCGATCGCCCGCCTGAACCGTGCCGATCAGGATCGGAGTCGGATCCTTCGCCTTTGCCAGCCCCTCCGTTTCGAGTTTGCGTGCCAGGTCGGGTCGGCCCTGGCGTCGAGCCAGCGCCGCCCGGCCCGCCCAGCCGCGCGGGTCCTCCGGATGCTGGCTGGTCGCCCGGGTCAGGATCTGCGCCGCCGCGTCCGTCTTGTTCTGAGCGAGCAGCGTCTCGGCATGGATCAGGGCCGCTTCCACCTGCCAGTCGGTGAGCCGCTCCACGCTGCGGAGTGCCTGCACGGGTTCGTGCCAGTTCCGCTGGTTCTCGGGCCGGGCGAGTTGATGCAGGAGCGAGGCCCGGGCGAAGGCCATGAACGCCTCGGCGAGCGGCTCGGGTTGCTGCGTCGCATGCTGAAGTAGTTCGTACGCCTCCGCGATCCGCCCCTGCGTGAGCAGCAGCTGACCGACCTGGACGATCGTCCGGCCCAGAGACGAATCGAGCCGGACGGCCCGGATCAGCTCCGTCAGTTGCTGATCGGCCTGTCCACGTCGGGCGGCCACATCGGCCAGGCTCAGGGCCGCCCGCGCTCGCAGCCACGACGCCAGGTGGCGATCGGCCAGCACCCGTTCCAGCTGGCCGGCCGCCTGGTCTACCGCTCCTTCGCCCAGCAAGACGCGCGCTTCCAGGTAGTCGGCCAGACCAGGCGGCGTGGTCGGCAAGGTACGCAACCGGGCGATGTCGGCCCGGGCCGTGCCGAAGTCCTTCAACTGGTTGCAGGTCTCGATGCGCAGGTGCCACAGATCGCGATCTTCCGGAGCCACCTTCAGGCCGGCATTCAGCCAGTCGAGGGCTTCTTTGGCCTGGCCTCGGAGCAGGGCCTGCTCGGCTCCGGGTCGATACCAGGCCAGGACATCGGGATACTCCTTGCGGCCCTGTTCGAGCAGAGGCAGGGCGGTGTCCTGCTGGCCGCGAGCCAGGGCCAGTTCGGCCAGGGCGAACAGAGGGCCAGCCCCTGCGGCGCTGCCAGGCGTGGCACTCGACAGGGCCAGTTCTCGACCGCGTGAAAACTCCCGCCCGGCTTCCTCCAGTCGGCCGCTGGCCTGGTAGAAGTAGCCCCGCTGAAGATGAGCCTCCGGGCTGTCCGGTTGTGCCGCGACCATCTGGTCCAGGACATGTTCGGCCAGGGCGGGCTGGTTCTGAGCGTGAAGATAGATACGGGCCAGGCGATTGTACGCGACCGTCTGCCGGGGCTGGGCCTTGATGCTTTCCTGAAAGGCGACGACGGCGTCCCTGGGTCGGCCGGCCAGGAGCAGCACGTCGCCACGCAGCGCGGCCGCCTCATGGTCGTCGGGATGGGTGTTCCGCAGGGTCGAGAGCTGGTCATGGGCCAGAGCCAGATCGCCCACCTTGACGGCCAACTCCGCGACGCGGCGGCGCAGCGCATGGTTGGCCCGATCGGCAGCGAGAACCTTCTCGTTGACGGTCAGGGCTCGCGACCAGCCGACCGGATCACTGGCGACGCGGTTGAGCAGGTCGCCCAGTTTCACCAGAGAGGCATGGTGCGACGGGTTCAGCGTCAGGTATCGCTGCAAGATGTCGATGGCGTCGTCGAGGCGGTTTTCCTGCTCGGCCCGGGCGGCCCGGGCCTGGAAGCTGGCCGTCAGACGGGCCATCTGCCAGCCGTGGACCAGATGCAGGCCGCCGCTCAGCAGGAGAGCCGCCAGCACGAGGCCACCGATCAGGATCCAGTTGAGCCGTTTCGCCCGGGTCATACCATTCCCCCGAGAACGCAAAGTTCCCCCTTGCAGTCTAGCACACCACGACAAGCGGGAGGAATTTTGCCGACGCCGAGTAAGATGGCTCGATCCGCCTCGTCACCTGGGATGAAGGCGCTTTTCACCGACTTGTCGGGAGACAGCAGCGGTGGCAACGAACTGGACACGGCTCGTTCGCGAGCACGGTCCGCTGGTGTTCCGGACCGCCTGGCGGATCCTGGGACATACCGCGGACGCGGAGGATGTGGTACAGGATGTCTTCCTCCAGATGCACCAGTGGGAACAGACGCGCCCCGTGCGTTCCATGCCGGGGTTGCTTCGCCGCATGGCCACGTGCCGTGCCCTGGATCGCTTACGCCAGCGCAAGGCCACGGTGCCCTTGCCGGATCTCCCCCAGGAAGGGGAGAACCACGCGCCGGAGAGTGCGCTCCTGGAACAGGAGCTGCACGACCGACTCCGGCAGGCGATCGCCGAGTTACCCGAGCGCGAGGCGGAGGTCTTCTGCCTGCGCTACTTCGAGGATCTGACGTACCAGGAAATTGCCGCGGAGCTTGGGATTCGCAGCGGTGCCGTCGCCGCCGCCCTGCACAAGGCTCGCCTCAAACTGGAGGCCGTCCTGCTCGCTCCGGCTCACGAACTCAGCCAAGGAGAGTAACCGTGGACTCGCCGCATCGTCCCGAGGAGGTCAACCCCCTGGACGAGCTGTCACCGACGCTGCGTGCCGCCGTCGAGGGGGTGCGCAACGAGCCGGTCCCCAGCGCCGCTCAGGAGCAGGCCCTTCGCCATCTGGAGGAGACGTTACCGATGTCGATGCCGAATCGATCGATCTGGAGCCGGCCCAGCCTGGCGCTGGCGGCCCTGGCCGCGTCCGTGGCCCTCGCCTTCGGGGCGGGCTTCTGGACCCACGCCACTCTGTCACCGGAGAAGACTGGCGACACCCAGCTCGCCGACAACAGCCGGCCGACTCCCCTGCCGGAGGCCCCGGCCAGCCCGGCTCCGCTCGACCCGGCCAAGGTCGGGGGATCGGAAGACGGTTTGCGGGAAACCACGACCGGCCCCGTCGCAGTAGAACCCACCTCGCGCAAGACCGTCCGCGATGCCGAGCTGCCCAAACCCGACGGCAAGCCGACACAGACCGCCCCGCCGGCCGGACCGAGTCCGCAGCCGGTCATTCTATCCGGTCTGCCAGGGACCGCGGGGACCGGGGGAGGTGTTGGTTCCGGAGGGCTCGGGGGACAAGGTGGGCCGGGCCTGGGGGCCGGGCCTGGTCCCGTGCCAGGGGGTGGATTGGCTCCCGGCTACGCACTGCCGGGCATGCCGGCTGCCCCACCGCCTGTCAATACCACCACCGCTCCGGCCCTCAACAGGGACTCCGGCCTCGGCGATGGCAGGGACGAGGGGAAGAAGGACAACCAGGCTCTCGCCGCCGAGGTGGATCGCCTCGTCAGGGACCAGAAGACACTCCGGATGACCACTTCGGAACGGGAGAAAGTCGTTCGCGAGGTCGCCCTGGCGTGGGGCAGACTGCCGGCTAGCGAACGCCGGGGCGAGGCCCTGGCCAAGGCCCTGGAGGACAGCGTTCAGCAGAGTCTGAAGAAACTGCCGGCCAACGAGCAGCAGGCCGCCGTCGCCGCCCTGCGAGCCGCCGTCGCCGCCCAGGCCCAGCCTGGCCCGGAAGGTCCCGGCAGCGAGAACTACAACCACTTCGTGGACAACCCCTACCAGGCCGTCCAGAAGACGCCACTGTCCACGTTCTCTGTCTCGGTCGATACCGCGTCGTACGCCAACGTCCGCCGCTTCCTGCTTCAGGAAGGTCGGCTGCCGCCGCCGGACGCCGTCCGCATCGCCGACATGGTCAACTACTTCCACTACACCTACCCGCAGCCGCAGGGAGACGCCCCGGTCGCGTTCGCCATGAACATGACCAACTGCCCGTGGAACACCGAGCATCAACTGCTCCGCGTCGCCCTCGCCGCGAAGAAGTACAGCGCCGAGAAGATGCCGCCGCGAAACTTCACCTTCCTGCTCGACACGTCGGGCAGCATGAGCCCGGAGAACCGTCTGCCGCTGCTGATCCAGAGCCTCAAGCTCCTCGTCGAGCAGCTCCGCGCTCAGGATCGCGTCGCCATCGTCACCTACGCCGGCAGCGCCGGCCTGGTCCTCGACAGCACGCCGGGCAACCAGAAGGAGAAGATTCTCCGGGCCCTGGACAATCTCCAGGCCGGCGGCTCGACCGCAGGCGGAGCCGGCATCGAACTGGCCTACAAGGTCGCGAAGGAGAACTTCATCGAGAAGGGCCTCAACCGGGTCATTCTCGGCACCGATGGCGACTTCAACGTCGGCGTCAGCAGCCAGGGCGATCTCGTCCGCATGATCGAGGAGAAGCGCAAGACCGGCGTCTACCTGACGATCCTCGGCTTCGGCTACGGCAATCTCAAGGACGCCAACCTGGAGCGGATGGCCCATCACGGCAACGGCTACTTCGCCTACATCGACGACATCAAGGAGGCGAAGAAGATCTTCGTCGAGCAGGGTGCCGCCCTGGTGACCGTGGCCAAGGACGTGAAACTCCAACTCGAGTTCAACCCGCAGCGCGTGGCCGGCTACCGGCTCATCGGCTACGAGAACAAGCTGTTGCGTGATGAGGACTTCAACAACGACGCCGTCGATGCCGGCGACATGGGCAGCGGCCACACGGTCACGGCCCTGTACGAGATCATCCCGGCCGGCCAGAAGGTGCCGAACGTCGAGGTGGACGATCTGAAGTACCAGACGCCGAAGACGCCGGCGGAGGCGGCCAACACGGGCGAGTTTCTCACGGTCAAGCTGCGCTACAAGGATCCGGACAAGGAGACGAGCAAGAAGCTGGAGCAGCCGTTGGCCGGGGCGGTCGAGAAGCTCGACAAGGCGTCGGAGGATCTGCGTTTCGTCGCCGCCGTGGCCGAGTTCGGTCTGCTGTTGCGGGACTCACCCTACAAGGGCACGGCCAACTTCGGCAGCGTCCTGGAGTTCGCGAAGTCGTCGCTGACGAAGGACGAAGGCGGCCATCGGGCCGAGTTCGTGACCATGGCGACGAAGGCGAAGGAACTGTACGAGGCCGCACCGAAGCGGTAATCGGCTTCGGCGAACTGTCTTCGGCGAGCCGGGAGCGCCAGCGACCGGAGTGTACGTTTCTGGTGAAGAAGCGTTTACTCCGGTCGCTGACGCTCCCGGCTCGCCAGTTCTCCGCTACAATGACTGCGCCGGTTCTCGCAATCCGGAGGGCGCAGTCGTGTCGCGGCGATGTGTGGTCACAGGAGCGACGGGGCTCCTCGGCAGCCATCTGGTGGAACTCCTCGTCGAACACGGCCAGGCGGTTCGCGCCCTCGTTCGGCCCGGCTCCGACACGCACTTCCTCGCTCGCCTCGGCGTCGATCTGGTCGTCGGTGATCTGACCCAGCCCGGCTCCCTGCTCGACGCCGTCGATGGGGCCGACCTCGTCTTCCACTGCGCCGGTCGTGTCGGCGACGGGGGCCCCTGGTCGCTCCACTTCCGCGACGGTCCCGTCGCCACGGTCAACCTGCTCAAGGCCAGCGAGATCGCCGCCGTCGGTCGGTTCCTGCACGTCAGTTCGGTGACAGTTTACGGTCACCCGCCTCGCCTGGAAGGACACTCGATCAGCGAGGACGCTCCGCTCGGCCAGAATCCGTGGTGGTGGGACCACGCGAGCCGGGCCACAATCCTGGCCGAGCAGCGGGTGCAGGTCTATCCCGGCGACTGGACGATCGTCCGGCCGACCTGGATCTACGGTCCCCGCGATCGGCACCGGCTGCCGTGGCTCATCCCGGCTCTGCGAGCCGGCCGGGTCGCGATCCTTGGCACCGGCACCAATCCGGTGGACCTGATCCATGCCGAGGACGTCGCCGAGGGCGCGTACCGGGCCGCGACGAATGCCGACGCCGTGGGTCAGACATTCCATCTCGCCGGCGGCCCCCTCAGCCAGCACGAGCTGCTCGATGCCATGACCGACGAGTTGGGTCTGCCACGGATCACTCGCCGGGCGTCGTTCACGCTCGCCCTCTGGACCGCCTTCGTCTGCGAGGCGTGGAGCCGATTTCGCAAGATCGAGAAGCCGCGGGAGTGGAGCCGCCAGGTCGTCGCGGCCCTGGGCGGCTCGATCCACTACAGCAGTGACAGGGCCCGGACGCAGCTCGGCTGGTCGCCGCGCGTCGAGATCCGCGAGGGCCTTCGCCGAACGTTCGCGTGGTATCTTCAGCAGCAAGCCGAAAGGGCCGAGCCATGACGCATTTCGCCGACCGCCTCGCCGAGGCCATCCGCCAGAAGGGCAACGCCGTCTGCGTCGGACTCGATCCACGCTGGGAGTCGCTGCCGACGACCCTGCGCGAGAAGCACGGCACGGAGAGGAAGGCCGAAGCGTACGAGGCGTTCTGCTCGCGCGTGCTGGACATCGTCGCGCCGCTGGTCCCGATCGTCAAGCCGCAGGCGGCGTTCTTCGAGGCCCTCGGTCCGGCCGGCTTCACGGTCCTGCAACGTCTGCTGGCCAAGGCCCGCGCCCTGGGCGTGCTGACCATCCTCGATGGCAAACGGAATGACATCGCCTCGACAGCGACCGCGTACGCCGACGCCGCCTTCCACGTCTGGGGGGCCGATTCGCTGACGATCAACGGCTATCTCGGTCGCGATGCCGTCGAGCCGTTCCTGGCCAGCGCGCGAAAGGTCGGCGGCGGCGTCTTCGTCCTGGTGCGGACGAGCAATGCTGGCGCGGGCCAGTTCCAGGATCTGGTGTGCGAGGGGAAGCCGGTGTATCAGCACGTCGGAGCTGCCGTGACGGCCTGGGCTCGCGAGAACCTGGGAGCCTGCGGCCTGGGCGACGTGGGAGCGGTCGTCGGCGCGACGCATCCGCGTGAACTGGCCCTGCTGCGCGGTGCGATGGAGCCGGTGATCTTCCTGGTGCCGGGCTACGGAGCCCAGGGCGGCACTGCGGCGGACGTGCTGCCGGCCTTCCGGATGGACGGCCTCGGAGCGGTCGTGAACAGCTCGCGTGGCATCCTCTTCCCGTACCGACCGGAAGAACGCGACTGGGAGGCGAAGATCGAGCAGGCGACGCGCGAGACGATCACGGCGTTGGCCTTTTCTGGCAAATCGGAGTGACTCGCGAATTTCACTCCTGCCTCTCTCCAATTGGCAAATCCTCCGAGTCGAGATGCGGCTCGACGTGCTAGCCCTGCCCGATGCGCGGTGCCCCGTGCTTGCCTCGCTCCAGTCCTCTGGTGGGCGGTGACGAACCGTCTTGAACGCTGGCGGATTGTCTTGCTTCGATGTACGATGAAGAGGGACGGACGATCGGCGTGGGCGGGCCTGAGTACCCACGAAGAAAGGCAGGCGGGCATGCCGTTGGCGTTCGACGAGCGAGGCCTGTTGTGCCCTGGAATTCAGGACGCGACGTTGCGTGAAGTCGAAGACGCCTTTGGACGCATGGGACGGACGGACACTCGAATTCGCCTGTTCGCAAACCTGGAGCGCTGGCTGGTGACTCTGGCCAGCACCGGCTGGGCCGTTCAGGTCATTCTCGACGGGAGCTTCGTGGAGCAAGCGGTCGATGAACCCAACGACATCGACATCATCCTCGTCATGCCTCCGGACTGGGACCCCGCTGTCGATTTCACCTCGGCCCAGCAGCGGGTCGTGGCGAAGCGCTTCACGCACCGCGATTATCGGATCGAAGTGAAGCCAGTTCTCCCGGTTTCGGAGGCATACAGCCATTACGTCGACATTTACTCCCGCGTTCGCCATGATCGGTGTCGGGAATTCGGCTGGCCGGTGGGTACTCTCAAGGGCATGGTGAGGCTGGTGCCATGATCGCCAACGAAGCGGAACTCGCCCTCGTCCTGGAGCAACTCAGCCGGGTGAATGCCGCCCTGGAGTCTCTCCGCGCCGACGTGCAGCATCGCAATCCGAGGAATTTCGCCATCATGGCGGAGTCGTACGTCAGCGACCGCGATGCACTCTTCGCCGAGGTCGATACCTACCTGGCGGACCAGAACCCAACTCAGCGCGGGGAACTCATCTTCCAGGTGTTCAACCTGCACCCCGGAATGAGCAAGGAGGGGGCGGCTCGACTGGCCGCCATCGTCCACCTCGCGATCGCCACTGAGGCCAGCGGCTTTCCGGGCGGCCCGAAAGCCCACCTTGCCCTGATCCATGAGGTGTTTCAGGACGAGTTGAAGCGGGCGTGGGGCCTCCAGCTGGCCACGCCCCCTGCGGACGAACCGACAACAGCAAGCTGAACCGTTCGCGATCATCCTGCGGCGAGCGGCGTGCGGATGAAGCCGCTATCGGCCGGGGCCTGGTAGGCGAGGTCGATAAGCCCCGGCGTCTCGATCCGCGTGCCGGGCTTCTGATGGCTCTCCATCAGGGAGTCGAGCGCCCCGCTGGTCAACAGGGTGCGCTCGATCGGATAGGGAGCGACTCCCGTTTCCAGCAGTTTCTCGATGTTCATCACCAGGGCGTCGAAGTAGCGCGAACCTGGCGGCGACGGCAGGTAGAAAAGCGTCGAGGCCGGCTTCGGGTCGTTCCTGATCTTCGCGGCGAACGTGAAGTCCTGGACGTGGCCGTTGAGCAGCAGCACCGTGCCGCGGGTGCCGTCGCGATACTCCAGCAGGAAGGCCGTGGCCGGCACCGGCGGCATGGTCTGCACCGGATAAGCGCCGACGTTCTGGCGGATGTCGCCGACGTTGACCGTCTCGCTGCGGGCGAGGGCGGCCTCCAGCAGCGGCCAACTCCACCGGCGAGCGTCGCCTGCCTTCCAGACGTCCTTGCCGGTCAGACAGGTCACGGCGGCCAGGCCGGTTTCGCCGCCCTTGCGGCGTTCGAGCATCGTCTGCAGCGCCTCCAGGGCGTGGAAGCCGTACACCTCGACCGGACCGTAGCCGGCGACGAGGGCGTCCTCGATCGGCGTCTCCAGTGGCAGTTCCAGTTCCGGCCGACGCCAGGTCACCGGCAGCGAGGAGCCGGCCATGAGCGGAATCTGGAGTTCCTTCGTCCAGGCCATCATCTCCTGGCACTTCGCCCAGCTGTAGGAGAGGTGCTTGTCGTTGAAGACGGGCACGCTCCGACCGGCCTTGCGGAAGACCTCGACGATCTGGCCGAATAGTTCATGCCGGGGATAGAGGATCTGGCCCTTCTCGTTGCGCGGATAGTTGCCGTGTTCGCCGATGAGCAGCACGCCCTCGACGGCGAGTTTGCCGTCCTCGACGAGGGCGTCCTCGACGGTTCGGCAGAGGCGGAAGCGAAACTGCCGGCTCAGGTCGCGTGACATGTCGTTGTCAGGCGTCTGCTCGACGTGCATCGAGCGGACGAAGAAGCGCGGCTGGTGGTGCTTGCCGGCAATCGTGTAGCCGTGGAGGAAGCGTCCGGCGATGTGGTCGGCGTGGGACATCGGCCGGTAGACAGTCGTGATGACGGCGATGGGCTTGCGGCCGAGGCCGTCGGCCCGGGCCGCCTGCGCAGTCTGGGTCGTGGCCGAGCCGGCGAGCGTGAGAGCCGCCGCCGTCGAGGCCAGGAACTTGCGACGCGAAATCCGCTGGGCACGATCGTTCATGACAATCCCTCCACCTGGTTCCAGCGTACCATGAAAAGGAGACGATGAACAGAGCCGAGTGGCGGATCGAACGCTTTCGGTAGAGGGAGACGGAGAATGAACCGCAGGGAACAGTTCGCCGGCTGCCTGCTCGGCCTCGCCGTGGGTGATGCCATCGGCGCGCCATTCGAGGGGCTCTCCGCCGACAACATTTTCTGGGGCTACGGGTCGCTCGGTGAACTCATCGCCAATCGCGACAACGACCCGCTCATCTATACCGACGATACCGAGATGATGATCGGCGTCGCCGAGACGCTCGTCGAAGAAGGGCGGATCGTCGAGGACGCCCTGGTCCGGGCGTTCGCGGCGAACTATCACCCCGAACGCGGCTACGGCCAGGGGGCCAGGCTCGTACTCGCGGCGATGGTCGAGGGACGCGACTGGCGCGGCATCGCCCGGACTCACCTTCCCGGCGGCTCTTTCGGCAACGGGGCGGCCATGCGTGTCGCGCCGGTCGGGCTGGCGTTCCACGACGATCTCGATCGGGTGGCGGAGGAGGCTCGCCTGTCGGCGCTGCCGACGCACATGCATCCGCTCGGCATCGAGGGAGCAGAACTGCTGGCCGTGGCCGTGGCCCTGGCGTTGCGGCCGGGACCGCTCGACCGCAAGACGTTCTACGGAGAACTGCGGCGGCGATCGCACAGTGAGGAGTTCCGCTGGCACCTCGACGTCGCCGCCCGGTCGCGGCCCGGCGACAGCCTGGCGAGCCTGGGCAGCAGCCTGGAGGCGCACCGTTCCGTGGTGACGGCCATCGCCTGCTTCACGACGTCGGCCGGCTCATTCGAGGACGCCGTGGCCCGGGCTATCGCCCTGGGCGATGACACCGACACCGTCGCGGCGATGACCGGTGCTTTGTGTGGGGCTCATCGAGGCGTGTCGGCCATCCCGGTGCGGCTGCTCGATCAACTCGAAGAGGGCGTCAAGGGGCGGACGTACATCGCCGAGCTGGCGGAGAGGCTGGCGGCTGTTCGATAGAATGAGTCCCTGCGTGGAAAAGCCGAGGGCCACCGACGGCCCGGAACGAGGATCGTCCGATGTGGCCTGACTGTCAACACGACTCGACTGGATTGGCCCTGCTCCAGGGGGCGAAGGAACATCCGCAGGAACTCGACCGCCGGCTCATCCTGGCCGACTGGCTCGAAGACCAGGGCGAAGGTGAGGTGGCCCAGTGTCTGCGCCGGTCGGTGCGTGATCCTGACGTATGGATTGATTTCCCGGCCGTAGTGGTTCGACGCTGGGAGCCGCTATCTGGCTGCTGGCTGGGTTGGGTCGGCACCGAGTGCGGGCCACAAGACCTGTCCGATTCGCCCTGGAGTGGCGTCTGGTGGTGCCCTGTCGGCCGTTTGAGTCTGGATGAAGTGAAATGGGTTGCCGGCTCGCCCCGACTGGCCAGCGTGGTTTCGTTGCATCTGTGGGCGAGCGAGATCGGCGATGTTGGGACGACAACGCTGGTCGCTTCGCCCCACCTTGCTGGCCTGGTTTACCTCGCCCTATGGTCCAACCAAATCGGCGATGAGGGAGCGGCTGCGCTGGCCAACGCATCTCACCTCACCAACCTGACCGACCTGGATTTGTGGTCCAATCAGATCGGTTCCGTGGGGGCGGCGGCGCTGGCCGGCTCATCTGACCTTACCAACCTCACCCATCTTAACCTGTCGGAAAATCAGATCACGGACGAGGGAGCGGCGGCGCTGGCTGGTTCGCCATACTTGACCAACCTCACCAGCCTGAACCTGGGATATAACGGAATCGATGATGCCGGGGTAGAGGCGCTGTCAAGGTCATCCCACCTGGCTCGCCTCACAACGTTGGAACTGGCGGGGAACCTTTACGGCTTCAGAGGCCAGGCAGCACTGGATCAACTTCGCCAGCGCGGCGTCACAGTCAACACTTGACCGCCCCGCGTCACGTCGCCGGTGCCTCCAGCACGGCCTTCCAGCGCCGTGGGACGCCCCGGTAGGCTGCCTGATAGGTCGCCTCCAGCGGCACGTTGACGTACAGTTCCGGCTCCAGGAACAGGGCCATGTCAGCCAGTTCCCGCCCGACGGCGGTCGGCTCGATGTAGGCCCTCTTCCGTGGACCGGCGGAATAGGAGACCAGTGTCAGCGGCGAATCCTCCGGCGGCACGAAGGCGTCGTCGCTGAATTCGCTCCAGATGGCGGCATGAATCCCATTCGGATCGCGGACAGTCGGCGGGAACAGATCGACGATGAGCAGGTGATAACCGCGGAAGAGGGCCTCGACGGCCTTCTCGACGAAGGAACGGAGGCCGTGGTAGGACGACTTGTTGCCGGGCGAGACGAGTTCCACCAGAGCGACGATGCGGTCGCCGCTGGCGTGTCGGATGACAATGGTTCGTCGCTTGAGGACGTAGTCGTTCATCTCCGCCTCGGCGGTGAAGCGGGCTCGTGGTTTAGCGGTCGCCACGGCCAGGCCGCCCGAGCCGGTGGAATGCGGGAATGCTCCGCTGTCGGAGGAAGCGTTGTCCGGATCGGGTGTCTGGAGCGTCAGGACGTCAGGGCCGAGGGGGCCGGCAATCTGCTCGGCCTGGGCGTAGTAGTCCGCCGGCAATAGGCCCTCGTTCAGGGCCAGCTGGATCTCGGCGGTCCAGCTCAGGTGGAAGGCGTGCCAGGTTCCCGCGGTGACGCGAGTCCAGTCATGAATCGGCATCGGGTCGCCCTCAAACAGGGTAACGGTTCTCCAGCCATTCTACAGGAGAAGGCGACCGCGTTCCGCCCCGAACCCCGCTGGGTGGGAATCGCTCCGTCTCCTGAATAGGATGATCGCATATTCCTCCTGGCCTTCCCCTCGGGACCGACCATGCCGAACTACAATCCGGCGGCCATCGAGCCGCGCTGGCAAGCCTACTGGGACGCGAACAAGACCTTCCGCACGCTCGACACGTCGGATCGGCCGAAGTTCTACATCCTCGACATGTTCCCCTACCCCAGCGGTGCCGGCCTGCACGTCGGCCATCCCGAAGGCTACACCGCCACCGACATCCTCGCCCGCTATCGGCGGGCGGCCGGTTTCCACGTCCTGCATCCGATGGGCTGGGACGCCTTCGGTCTGCCGGCCGAGCAGTACGCCATCAAGACTGGCACGCATCCACGCATCACGACCGAGCAGAACATCGCCAACTTCCGTCGGCAGATCAAGATGCTCGGCTTCAGCTACGACTGGAATCGCGAGGTCGATACCACCGACCCGGATTACTACCGCTGGACGCAGTGGATCTTCCTCGTTCTGTACGACACCTGGTACGACGAGGAGCAGAACCGCGGCCGACCGATCGCCGAGCTGCCCATCGTCGAGGGCATCCGCCTCCGTGGCGAGGCGGCCGTTCGCAAGTATCAGGACCTGCATCGCCTTGCCTACCTGCACCAGGCTCCGGTGAACTGGTGTCCGGAACTGGGCACCGTGCTGGCCAACGAGGAGGTCATCGACGGCCGCTCCGAGGTTGGCGGCCATCCCGTCGTCCGCATGCCGCTCAAGCAATGGATGCTCCGCATCACCGCCTACGCCGAGCGTCTGCTCGCCGACCTGGAGACGCTCGACTGGTCACCGGCCATCAAGAAACAGCAGTCCGACTGGATCGGCAAGAGCGTGGGGGCCGAGGTCGATTTCGTCGTGGAAAATGGCGACACCATCCGCGTCTTCACGACCCGGCCGGACACGCTCTTCGGCGCAACGTACATGGTCCTCGCTCCGGAACATCACCTCGTCGAGTCGATCACGACGCCGGCCCAGCGCACGGCCGTGCAGAAATACCGCGACGAGGCGGCCCGCAAAAGCGAGAAGGACCGCACCGCCGACGTCAAGAAGAAGACCGGCGTCTTCACCGGAGCGTACGCGACCAACCCGGTCAACGGCGAGCCGATTCCCATCTGGATCGCCGACTACGTCCTGGCGACCTACGGCACCGGAGCGATCATGGCCGTGCCCGCTCACGACGAGCGCGACTTCGCCTTCGCGACGCAGTTCCAGCTGCCGATTCGCCTGGTCGTCCAGCCGCCGACGGAGTGGTTCACGAAGACGAAATCGACGCCGGAGGCGCTGACCGAGGCGTTCATCGGCGACGGCGTCGCGGTCAACTCCGGCCTGCTCGACGGCCTCGACACCGAGGCGGCGAAGACGACCATCACCGAGTGGATGGGAAAACGCGGTCTCGGCATCGCCAAGGTCAACTTCAAGCTGCGCGACTGGCTCTTCAGTCGGCAGCGCTACTGGGGCGAGCCGTTTCCGCTGCTGCACGAACTGGACGACGAGGGCAACCCGACAGGGATCATCGAGCCGCTGTCTCCGGACGAACTGCCACTGGTGCTGCCGGAGATGGAGGACTTCAAGCCATCGGGACGACCGGAGCCGCCGCTGGGCAAGGCGACGGACTGGGTCCACGTCACGCGCAACGGCAAGCGCTATCGACGTGAGACGAACACGATGCCGCAGTGGGCGGGCTCGTGCTGGTACTACCTGCGCTTCATCGATCCGAAGAACACCGAGGCGGCGGTCGATCCGGCGAAGGCAAAACAATGGCTGCCGGTCGATCTGTACGTCGGCGGCGCGGAACACGCCGTGCTTCACCTCCTCTACAGTCGCTTCTGGCACAAGGTGCTGTTCGATCGCGGTCATGTGCCGACGGCGGAGCCGTTCCAGAAACTCGTCAACCAGGGCCTGATCCTCGGCGAGGTCGAGTACACCGGCTTCCAGGACAATGACGGTCGCTGGGTCTCGACAGCCGGCCTCGATTTTGACGAGGCGACGGCGGAGGGGAGCGGCCTCAAGGCGGTCAAGTTGGCCGAGGAGGCGGTCGAGAAGCAGGGGCAGAACATGGTCCTGCGGGAAGACAACGCCATCCGCGTCGATGCCCGGGCGTTCAAGATGTCGAAGTCACGCGGCAACGTCGTCAACCCGGACGATGTCATCAAGAAGTACGGAGCCGACACGCTGCGTCTGTACGAGATGTACATGGGGCCGCTCGAATCGGTCAAGCCGTGGAACATGCGCGACATCGAGGGACCGTATCGGTTCCTGAGCCGGGTCTGGCGGCTGATGATCGACGACCGGGCCGAGGAGGTGCGTCTCAACGCCACGGTCCAGGCCGTCGAGCCGGATCGCGACACGCAGCGCAAGCTGCACCAGACGATCCGCAAGGTGACGGCCGACCTCGACGCGATGCAGTTCAACACGGCCATCGCGGCGATGATGGAGCTGACGAACCACCTGACGCCGCTGCCGGTTCGACCGCGTCAGGCGGTCGAGACGCTGGTGCTGCTGCTGGCACCGTTCGCCCCGCACATCGCCGAGGAGCTGTGGTGCGCCCTGGGTCATGACACGAGCGTGTCACTGGAACCGTGGCCGAAGTTCGACCCGGCCCTGTGTCAGGAGGATAGCATCGAGGTGCCGGTGCAGATCAACGGCAAGGTCAAGGCTCGCATCCAGGTGCCGCCGGACGCCGATAACGCGGCCCTGGAGGCGGCCGCGATGGCGGACGAGTACGTGAAGGGCCAGCTCGTCGGCAAGACGATCAAGAAGGTGATCGTGGTGCCGAGGAAGATGGTCAACATCGTCGTGGGGTAAAGGAGCCCGCGGCACAAGAGAGTTTCTGACTCTATTCTGCCTATCTAACTTTCTGACTTTCTAACTTTTTTGGACTGCGGCGATTCTTCGCCGCTCTGGCTTTCTCACTTGGGAGGATGACCGCCGAGCAAGTCAGAAAGTCAAAGCGGCGAAAAGGAATCGCCGCAGTCCAAAAAAGTTAGAACAGAAAGTCAGAACAGGGTCAGAAAGTCTCGCCAGCAAGGGATGAGAAGAACCCATGTCTTCGCCGATCGATCTCGACTTCGATCTGGAGAACTCGCCGACCGGGGCCGACCTGCTCGCCCTGATCGACCGCCTCGGCGGCATCGCGCCGGAGCGTGTTTTTCTCAACCCGGTGCCCGGCACCGCGACCGAGGCCGACCTGCTTCATCACGTCGAACGGACCAAACGTCTCTGCGAACTGGTCGAAGGAACCCTGATAGAGAAGGTCATGGGAGCCCCGGAAGCGAATCTGGCCGGCTGGCTCATCCACCTGTTGTACTCGTTCCTCGACGGGAACGACCTCGGCGAACTCGTTGGAGCCGACGGTCCCTTCCGGCTCGTGACCGGCCTGGTCCGACTGCCCGACGTCACCTTTATTCGCCGGGAGAATCTTCCGAACGGCCAGGTGCCCACCGAACCGATCGCCAACATCGCCCCGGACCTGGCCGTCGAGGTACTCAGCGAGGGCAACACCCGTGGCGAGATGGAGCGCAAGCGAAGAGAGTATTTCCTGGCCGGCACGTCCCTCGTCTGGGAGGTCGATCCACGCCGGCGGGTCGTGGTCGTCTCTACCGCAACGGAGATGGGTGTCACGTTGACCGAGGCCGACACGCTCGACGGCGGCACCGTCTTGCCGGGATTGCAACTTCCCGTCCGGCGCATCTTCGAGCGTCTCCCGCCAGCTCCGACGTCTCGCTCGCGGAAGCGGAAACCGGCGAAGTAGAACCACGACAGGTAACAGGAGAGCATCGCCGATGTCGAGAAAAGGAGCCGGGGACAGGCAGGCCTTCTATAACCTGTGGTCTTCTCTGGGCGACCCCGCGCCCCGCGAGATACCCTGGGAGGATCTCCTGCGTCCCCGAGTCCTTCCCTCGCCCTGGCTGGCGTGGCTCCTCCTGGGACTGTTCCGCCACCGACGCCGGCAGCAGTGGGTTGCTGACATCGTGACGACCCGGCTGGACGGTGACCTCGATCAACTTGCCGGATACGGAGCGCTCGGTCATCCGGCCCGACCGCAGTCCGGTTCGGTGCCTGGCCTGCCCGAGTGGGAGTACTACTTCCACGGCATCGGTTGCTGCCTGACGCACCGCGTCACCGGAGAGGCGATCGACGTCGATTTCTTCGGCGACGGAGCCGAAGGGTTCTGCCTGTACTTCTACGAGGAGTACCTGAAATCCCTCCGCCAGCCGCCAGCCGTCGAGCGGCGGCTGCTCGAGCTGTTTCCAGCGATCGAATCGATTCGCTTTGATTTCGACCGGCTGGAGGAACTTGGCCTTCTGGTGCCGGTGAACTCCGATCGACAGGAACGAGGGGGGCTTCGCCTCGCCCCGGCATTGCTGGCGCACGACGAGCAGGTCGAGGCCTTTTGTGCTGCCTGGGAGGAGCCGGCGCGTCAGGCCGAGCTGGCCGCACGCCTGGGCGACTGGCTCGCGGTCGAGACGTGCGTGGACCAGGTGCCACCCCGCTATCACCCGGGCATCGTGGCTGGTGCCGAGAACCTGCGACGGCAACGACAGCAGATGCTGGCCGCGACGTTCCGGGAACCAGAGAAACGCCGGGTGGCGTTGCAGGCCCTGGCCGATCTCGGCGGTGACCTGGTCGGGTATCTGCGCCAGGCCTTGCGCGGGCCAATCGACGGGACTGTGTCCTGCGCCCTGGCCAGCATTGAGTCACGGCCGGACGCTGCCACCTGGTGTTCCGAGATCGCGGCGCTCCTGAGCCGGCTTGATCCGGAGGGGCCATTGCCACACCCGTACCTCTGGGTTGCCGCGATCCGGTTGTTGCTCACCCAGGGCTGGCGCAAGGAGGCCGTCATTGGGCTGCTGCCCAGGACCGGCGGGCCAATGCTCGGCGAGGCCGCCCTGGTGGCCCTGGAGCATGCCCCACCGCTCGCCCTGGAACTGTTGCGGCGTGCGCTGCGTTCGACCGTGCCGGCGAACCGAACCACGGCAGCCGCCATCCTGGCGATCATCGACCGCCCCTGGAGCCAGGCCGAACTACTGTCGATCCTGGCCGAGAGCGACGACCAGACTGCGACCGCCGACGCCCGCTCGGCTCTGGCCGAGTCGGCAGACCCGGCCCTGCGCCAGGCCGTCCTTGACTGGGAGGAACGCAATCCACACGAACCGGAAACCAGCACGTGGATCAGCATGTCCGAGATGCTCTTGCGAACGCGATCGCAATGGCTCCGGCACGAGATGGAGGAGCTGCGTGACCGGGTCCTGCCGCTGCGAAGGAGAGAAGAAGACCCTTCGACGTGGTGAGTCCCACACGGTCCCACGGCGGCATTCGTGGTACAATGACCACGACCAACGGAGGAATCGCCATGCCGATACACGACTGGACTCGGGTCCAACCCGGGACGTATCACAACTTCCACTTCCTCTGGCTCGCCAGGCTGTTGGATTGCCTGAACGCCGGTGTGCTGCCGGAAGGCTGGTTCGCGATGGCCGAGAGGCGGACTGGCGAGTCGGTAACCGACGTTCTCGCTGATCCGGACGAAGCCGCTTACTACGCCCGCAAGACGAACCGCATCGCCATCCACCACGGGCTCGGCACCATCGTTGCCGTCCTCGAACTCGTCTCGCCCGGAAACAAGGACACCAAGGCCGCCCTGCGGTCGTTCGCCCGCAAGTCAGCCGCCCTGCTCCGCAACGGCGTCCACCTCTCGGTCATCGATCCGTTCCCGCCAGGCCGTCACGATCCGCACGGCATCCACCGGGCCATCTGGGAGTTCGTCACCCTCGAACCGAGCGTCTTTGAACCGCCGCCCGACAAGCCGTTGACACTGGTCGCCTACCAGGCCGGCGAGGTTCCGACAGCGTACGTCGAGCCGTTCGCCATCGGCCAGGCGCTGCCGAACCTGGCGATCTTCCTCGACGAGGAAGCCCACGTCACGGTTCCACTGGAGGAAACCTACCAGGCGACGTGGGACGTGCTGCCGATCGAAATCCGTGACCTCATCGCCCCGACCCCGTGAGGCTCCCATGACCGTCACTCTCGACGACGTCCGCGCCGCCCGGGAACGCCTGGCCGGCCATGCCCATGTCACGCCGGTGCAGACGTGTGCCACCCTCGATCGGCTCGCTGGTCGATCGCTGTTCTTCAAGTGCGAACACCTCCAGAAGGGCGGCGCGTTCAAGTTTCGCGGCGCGTGGAACGCCGTCCGCAAGCTGCCCGGCGACGTCGCCCGGCGCGGTGTCGTCACGCACAGTTCCGGCAACCACGCCGGAGCCCTCGCCCTGACCGCGAAGATGCTCGGCATCCCTGCCTGGATCGTCATGCCGCGGACGGCGTCGGCGGTCAAGCGAGCGGCCGTCGAGGAGTACGGCGGCCGCGTCGTGCCGTGCGAGCCAAATCAGCAGGCCCGCGAGGAGACGGCCGCGAAGATCCAGGCCGAGACGGGCGCGACGCTCATCCCGCCGTATGATCACCCGGACATCATCGCCGGCCAGGGGACGATCGCACTGGAACTCTTCGAGCAGGTGCCCGACCTCGACGCGATCCTCGCCCCGGTCGGCGGCGGCGGCCTGATGGCCGGACTGTGCGTGGCGGCTCACGGCGTCCAACCGCCCGTGCGGGTGATCGCCGCCGAGCCGAAAGGGGCCGATGACGCCTGGCGGTCATTCACGTCCAGGGAGTGGGTGCCGCAGACGGGACCGAGGACGGTTGCTGACGGCTTGCTGACAAGCCTGGGTCAGCTGAACTGGGCCATCCTGCGTGGACACCTCGATCGCGTCATTACGGTCAGCGAGGACGAGATCATCGCGGCAATGCGTCTGGCGTGGGAGCGGGCCAAGCTCCTGATCGAACCCTCATCGGCGGTGCCTCTGGCCGCCCTACTCGGCGACGAGGGCCGGGCGCTCGATCCATCCCTTCGGCGCGTCGCGATCGTGCTGAGCGGTGGCAATGTGAATCTCGATGCCCTGCCGTGGCGGTAAACCAGGAGTGCGGCGTGTCCAGTGAGCATTTCGACGTTCTGATCGTGGGTGCCGGCCTGTCCGGCATCGGGGCCGCGTACTACCTCCAGACGCAGTGTCCGAAGAAGCGTTACGCGATCCTCGAAGGCCGCGACGGCCTCGGCGGCACCTGGGACCTGTTCCGCTATCCCGGCATCCGATCCGATTCGGACATGTTCACGCTCGGCTATTCCTTCCGGCCGTGGAAGGAAGCGAAGGCCATCGCCGACGGGCCGGCCATCCTCAAGTACATCCGCGAGACGGCCCGGGATTTCGGCATCGACCGGTACATCCGTTTCCGACATCGGGTCCTCTCGGCGACGTGGTCCTCGGCGGACTCGCGCTGGACGGTCGAGGTCCGCACTGCGGACGGCGCGACGACCGAACTCACCTGCGGCTTCCTCTACCTGTGCAGCGGCTACTACGACTACGAGCAGGGCCATGAGCCGACGTTCCCCGGTCGCGACGAGTTCCAGGGCCGGGTGATCCATCCGCAGCACTGGCCGGAAGACCTCGACTACACCGGCCAGCGTGTGGTGATCATCGGCAGCGGTGCCACGGCGGTGACACTCGCTCCGGCGATGGCCGAGAAGGCCGCCCACGTCACCATGCTTCAGCGGTCGCCGACGTACATCGTCTCGATGCCGGCCGAGGATCGGTTCGCGATCGGCCTGCGCCGACTGCTGCCGGAACGTCTCGCGCACTGGCTCCTGCGCTGGCGGAACGTCCTGCTCGGCATGTACTTCTACCGACTCTGCCGACGGTCGCCGGAGCAGGCGAAGCAATGGATTCGCGATCGCCTCGTCAAGCAGCTGCCGCCCGGCTTCGACATCGATCGGCACTTCAAGCCGACGTATGATCCGTGGGATCAGCGATTGTGCCTCGTGCCCGATGCCGACCTCTTCCGGGCGATCCGGGCCGGCCGTGTGTCGATCGTCACCGACACGATCACGACCTTTAGCCAGCAGGGCATCCGGCTCGCGTCCGGAGAAGAACTGCCGGCTGACATCATCGTGACAGCGACGGGTCTGAAGATGCTGGCTCTCGGCGGTATCCGTGTCGCGGTCGATGGCCTGGAGATCGATCCCGGCCAGGCCCTGGCGTACAAGGGCCTGATGCTCAGCGACGTGCCGAACCTGGCGATGTGCGTCGGATACACGAACGCCTCGTGGACCCTCCGCGCCGACCTGTCGTCACTGTATGTTTGCCGCCTGCTCAACTACATGGATCGACGCGGCTTCCGGATGTGTGTGCCGCGCCACGACGGTTCGCCGACCGAGACGCAACCGCTGCTCGGCCTGACGTCGGGGTACGTCCTGCGTGCCGCGGATCGCTTTCCGAAGCAGGGCCGAAAGGCACCGTGGCTCGTTCAGCAGAACTACCTGTCGGACCTGATGTCGCTCTACTACGGCGCGGTAGACGACGGGGCCCTGAAGTTCTCACGAAACGGTCCCGGAGCCTGATCGTGATCGGTTCAGTATCCGCGGCCCTCGGCCGGGGTCTTCCAGCCGAGCAGATGGCGAAGTCGCCGCAGCACTCGATGGCTTTGGTAGCGGAGCGTGTCCAGCAGTCGGGACTGACCGTACGGCGTCGGCGTCCAACCGCGTTGACGCAGGCTGTGGTTCAGCCGATAGATCGTCCCGCGCCGCTCCGTCTCCGGGTTGCGAAACGTGATGCTGAACGAGATCGAGACCTCAGCCCCGTTCCGCACGTGATGCGGGGCTGTCACCGGAACATGGACCGCGTCGCCGGGATGCATCTCGAAGGCGACACCCTTCGCGGCGAACGCTTCCTGGTAGACCAGATTGCGATGAGCCCCCGAGTAGAAGCGCTCCAGTTCCGGTTCGGTCAGCATCGTACGGTCGTCGGCCGGGAAGACTGTCATCGTCTTGACACCACGAATCTGGAGCAGAAAGTTCAGCTCCGGATCGATGTGGTACGGCGTGACCGAGCCGGGCGACGAGACGAAGATGAACGCCTCGGAACCGCACAGACCACGGGTCGCCGGATGGCCGGTGGCGACGACCTCGGCCAGGCAGGCGGCCAGCAGTTCGCGGTAGGCCGGATCGAGTTCCACGTTCTTGAGGACGAGCCACGACCGACACTCGCTGATGCGCTGGAGCGTCTCCTCGGCGCTGAGGCCGGTGCGTGGCGTCTGGTTCGGATCCTGATTCAGTGGCAGGTCGCCGGCGTTGTATTCGACGCGGTGAGCGGGCAGCGTCCGGGCCAGTTCGAGCAGACGCTGCACCTCGAACAGGGGATGTCCCGCCAGGTTGTGACGGATGGCGAAGCCGGTTCGCGTGAACTGACGGTCGAAGACCTCACGATCGATCTGGAGCAGCATCCGGACCTCCCGGCGACGCCTCGATGGGAATGCGCCGTCGCTTGAACAGTCGCTTGCACCAGCGCAGCAACGGCAGGAGCGCCAGCACGAGTTCGCCCGGCATCCGGCCCGTGGGAATCAGCAGAGTCTGAATCGCCCGGCGTTCTAGCCAGAGGCGGTTGATCATCGGATGATCCGGGACGGCGCACGAGTCCATCCAGGCACAGGTGCTGTCGGCGCAGAGGGCTCGCACGTTCTCCAGCTCGAGCAGGACGCCCGGAGAGTGTCGCGAGAAGTCCTCGTCGTAGGCGATCTTGAACGAGACGGCTCCGCCTCCGGTGTGCAGGTTGCACTTCATGGCGATGGGCCGATCCCCGACGAACAGGCCGAGCAGGCGCAGCGAGCCGGCGGCGTGTGCGGCGGCGAGCATCTCGCGCAGGAACTTCGCGTGCCGTTTCTTCGAGGCGAACGCCGTGCCGATCTGCCCCTTCCAGCCGCTCGCTTCCAGAAGCAGAAACGGTTCCAGCCACGCGTCGAGGGCGGGCTCCTCGGCGAGAGTGCGGTAGACGACCGGCCCCTGTTCACGCAGCTTCTTCTCCTGTCGATTCAGTTCCGATCGCCGTTTCGAGTTGAGGGCCAGGCGAAGGTACGATTCACCGTCCCGGCCGGCCGGCTGAAGCCAGGCCCGGGTGTAGACCTCGGCGACGACGGCCTGGCGATCCCAGCGACGCAGAGTGTCGATCAACAGGCGGACGAAGGGGCCGTCGCCCGTGACGGCGGGCAGTTCCAGCACCCCGGCTCCGGGCGACGCCTGGTACAGCCAGGCGAACAGGGCGTCGAGGCAGGCCGGGCCGTGATCGCGATGCAGGAGCGGTACGCCGAGGTAGCTGTAGTCGTGCTGCCAGAGCGTCCAGCGGCGAATCGGCAGACCTCGAAGTCCGCGGCGCAGGACGAGCGGGAACAGTCCGACGATCGCTCCCGGCCCCCTGCGCGTCGAGGGCTGGCGAACGAGAACCACCCGGACGGCATCGTCGGCGAAGGCGGCCAGGGCCGGCAGCAGAAACCACGGACACAGGAATGGATTCGGCTCGACCGCCGACTCGGCCAGGGCGGCCAGAGCGTCACGCTGGTCGGCGAGGTTCGCCAGGGACTCGGAGCCGGTGTGGACCTCGACGACCAGGCCGGCGGCAGTGACAGGGGCAGCGCTCACGGTTGCCACTCGATCGACGACTGCCCCACCCGGACAGTGAGATCGGGGGACGACGCCAGGAACGATTCGCCCGCCTGGGCCGGACCAGGGATCAGGCCCAGCGACCGCCGCAGGGCGTACATCCAGTCCAGACAGCCGGTCAGGTGCAGTTCCAGATTGAGCATGCAGGTGAAATTCAGGATCGCCTCGCGCGGCAGCAGAACTGGCGAACTGTCAGGCCGGACGAACCCACCCACAGCGGAGACGGCTCCGACGTAGCCAGCCTGGACCACCAGATCGTTCCATTCGGGCTTCCAGTTCGCGACTCCACCGAAGGGGTAGGCGAAGAAACGGCAGGGGCGACCCAGGCGCTCTTCCAGAGTGGCTTTCGAGGCCACCAACTCATTCTCGGCCTGGTCTCGGCTCAGGTCGGCCATGTTCGGATGGGTCACGCTGTGCGAACCGATCTCATGACCGAGGTCAGCCATCGCCTGAACGTCGGCCCAGTTCAGGTTGGGCAGTCGCGGCAGATGGCGATCCCAGGGGAACACATGATCGGTGCCGACGTAGGCGGTCGGGATGAAGAACGTGGCCGGAAGACGGTATTCCGCCAGGAGGTGGGCAGCGTGCAGATTGTTCAGGTAGCAATCGTCGAAGGTGATCGCGAGAGTCCGTCTCGGGAATGGCGTCCGCGTTCGCATCCACTCGAAGACCCGGGCCAGCGGCACGACGTGGAACGATCGAGCGAAGAGCTGGCACATCCGCCGGAACCGTTCCATCGAGACGGTCAGGGAGTCTTCGCGGGTGAATGTGCCGACGCGATGAAAGATCAGGATGGGCAGCTGTTGCAAGCCTCGCCAGGCGCGCAGTCGTTCCTGGATTTGGGCCGCTCCGGAGTATTTCAGAACGGCACAGAGCAGCGACTTGGCTAGACAGGACATTCGACCCAT
>CAYYJM010000013.1:13335-18001 GCA_964471755.1 uncultured Alcaligenaceae bacterium | reverse complement strand
CCCGATCTCAAAATGCGGCGTTCGTTCCTCTCCACCTGGTAGTGTTCGTGTAGCAAGTGTATTCTGCTTCACGATCATTCTCGGTGCAAACAACTCACCCAGCGGACATTCCCTCTTTTCTCATTTTTCTACCCGCGGCGATTCTGCCCCGCCCAGGTAGCCCGCAGAAATCCGGAACGGCCTCCAGATCAGGGCGTGAAGGTCGGTCAGGCTCGGGGTAGGATAGCCCCACCCCGACCACGGCCTTCGCTTCGTCCGAACGTGGCCCGTCGCCACCCGGACGGTCTTCCTGGAGGAACCCATGCATCGCACGTTCACCCTTGGTCTGCTGCTCGCGGCCACTCTGATTATCGGCGTCCTGCTCGGTCGAGCCGATGCCCCGAAACCGACCCTGGCTGGTGTCGGCGTCACCGTCCATGCCGCCGATCATCCCAGTCTCCAGGCCGCCCTCGACGCGCTGCCGGCCACGGGCGGTATCGTTCAGCTGCCACCGGGCACCTTCGAGATCACCGAACCGCTCCGTCTCCAGCGGAGCGATGTTCTCCTCCGTGGCAGCGGCACCGCGACGCACATCAAGAACCTGAATGCCGAGGGCAAGCCGGCCCTGCTTATTCAGCATCCCGACGGCAACAAGATGAAGAAGGGGCAGGAACTCTGGCGGATTCACCTGGCCGATTTCCGCATCACCGGCAATCCGAAGAGCGGCCACGGCATCGTCGCCGACCGGATCAACGAGGTTCACCTTACCGGCATCACGACGAGCTACCACGGCGGTGACGGCATTCGCCTCGATCGCTGCTACGAGGATCCGCGTATCATCGGCTGCCTGATCACCTACAACAAGGCCGTTGGTCTGAATCTGCCCGGCTGTCATGACATCGTCGTGTCAGCGAATCAGTTCGAGGAGAACCAGGACGGTCTGCACTGCACCGATTCGTACAACCTCTGCCTGACGGGTAACTGCTTCGACGATCATCTCGGTCACGGCGTCGTCATCGAGAACACCTACGGCTCGGTTCTCTCCGGTAACATGATCGAGGAGTGCGATGGCACCGCCGTCATCCTCGATCGCGATTGTTACGGCATCACCATCAGTGCCAACGTCATCGCGCACAACGGAGCTGGCGTCGATCTGCGGGACGCGCACGGCTGCGCCGTCTCGGCCAACACGTTCACGATTATCAAGACCGACGCTCTGCGCGTTGGCCCGGCGGCTGGCCGGATCACCGTCACGGGCAACAACTTCTCCAACAGCTACATCGGCGACGGCAAGGTGAAACGCGGTACGACAGACCTGGCCGCGGCCGGCGTGAAACTCGAAGGCACGACCGACGTTACTCTCAGCGGCAATCTCTTCTCCAGCGTTCGGCCGAAGGCCGTGCAGGTCGTGGGCCCGCCGAGCAAGCGTGTCCTCTTCGGTGACAACGTGCTGACAGACACGACCAGCGATCACGAGAAACTGACCGACGGCGTGATCGGTAAGAATCTCGACCCGAAGTGAGGAAGGTGATACGATTGCCTCGGCCTGGATCTCCACACTCCAATCGCCGAGGCAAACCATGCGTGTCACGCTGTTGTTTCTCGGGCTCGTCAATCTGGTCCTGGTCGGCTTCCTCGTTTCCGCGACGGATCGGCCGGCCCTCTCCGTCTCGGCTTCGGGCCCGGAGGATAAGGCCACGGCCATCCTGGCGCGGTTGACCCGGATGGGCGAGGCCGAGGAGAAGCGAAACGCCGTGGTCGCCGAACTGCGGAAGGAACTGGCCACCGCCCGTCAGGATCTCGCCGTCCTGCGGGCCGACCTGGCCAGCCTCGACGAGAAGGCTCAGAAGGCCAGCGTGGCCGTCCGAATCGACACGGCGAAACTCGTCGGCCTGCTTGAAAAGCCAAAGGGGACGGTCCCGGAGAAGAAGCCGATGCAGCCGCCGATCGTGCAGAATCCGCCTCCGATGCCGAATCCGCCCGGGGTCGTGCGGAACCCGCCGCAGGGGGAGGCGAAGCAACTGGCCGAACTGACGGCCGAGTTGAAGAAACTCAACGACCGGTTCAAGCGCGTGATCGATTTCGCCGCCGGCCGCAGTGGGTTGGAGTGAGCCGGGCGAGCCGGGACTTCGCTTGCCGTGGGAATCACGTCCGCAGCGTGCCGACCACCTCGGCAATGCTGCCGGCTCCGAGTTCACCGAGCGCGCCCGGCAGAGCATCCACGATGCGCACGGCGGCGGTCGGATCGTAGAAGTTGACCGTGCCGAGTTGCACCGCAGCGGCTCCGGCGATCAGAAACTCCATCACGTCGTCGAGCGTGGCGATCCCGCCGATGCCCAGGATCGGAGCCTGCGTTGCCCGGTAGACCTGCCAGACGATGCGCAGAGCCAGCGGCTTGATGGCCGGCCCACTCAGACCACCGGTGACGTTGCCGAGGATCGGCCGGCGTTTCCGCCAGTTGACGGCCATGCCGACGTAGGTGTTGATCAGTGACAGGGCGTCGGCCCCGGCCTCCATCGCGGCGACGGCCACGGGGACGACGCTGGTGACGTTCGGTGTCAGCTTGGCCAGGATCGGCAACGGACACACCTCGCGGACGCCACGAATGATCCGTCGCGTGACCTCCGGATCGACGGCGAAGTCGGTGCCACCGGAGACGTTGGGGCAGGACAGATTCAGCTCGACGGCGGCGATACCAGCGTGCGGCGCGAGCATGGCCGCCATCTCGATGAACTCGTCGATCGTCTTGCCAGCGATGTTGACGATCGTCGCGGTGGGGAGCGTCCGCAGGTAGGGCAGGTGGTTTGCGAGGAAGTACTCGATGCCGTCGTTGTCGAGGCCGATGGCGTTGAGCATGCCGGCGGCCGTCTCGATGGTCCGTGGCGGCGGATTGCCGATGCGCGGCTGACGCGTGACCGTCTTGGGGATGATGCCGCCGAGTCGGGCGAAATCGACGAGGCCGGCCATCTCGCGCGCGTAGCCGAAGGTGCCGGACGCGACAAGGACCGGGTTCGACAGGGACAGGCGGCCGAGAGTGACGGTGAGGTTCATGGGGGATAAGGGTATCCCGCCCGCAGTGATTGGCCAGGTGTGCCGCGCGGGCGGAAGGGGGCGGCCGGCAGCGCGGGAGCGCTGCCGGCTCTTGCGAGGGTCAGCGATTGAACAGCACAGGCTGGACCGTTTGCTCCCAGGGGGGAATCTCCCATGTGGTCGGCGGCAGCCCCCTCTTCATCAAGGCGTCGTTGAACAACTCGTCCCTTTGGTGGCCCACGGGACGCACCCAGCCGGCCGACTTCGGAGCGTTCGGATGGGCAATGCGATAGGTCCGGCCCAGCAGGTCGGTCACCTCCCAGGTGTACTCCGTGTCGTAGAGGTGATACCAACGCCTGGCCTTGACCCAGCGCTGGGCAACCGAGTTGGGGGCGTTGACGAGGGCGGTTTCCTGGAGACGGGGAGTGTATTTCCAGGCGGCCGCTTTATCCGTTGCGAGGGCAATCACTTCCTCCGGGGTGAGCGTCCCTCGCTTCAAATTTACCGGCTCGATCACTTTCTCGATCCCGTTCGCCTCCCGGATCAGGAAGCGGACGGACCGGATGAGTTCCGGGTGCGGGATGTTGACCAGAGGGGAGTTATTGAACAGCACCTTTTCATCGTTGGGAATTACCTGGATCGCGTCGTGCCAGCCCTTCGGCTCGATGAAGATGTCGGTGAAGAACTTCCCGTACTCGCACGAGGCCCACGCCGGCAAGGTGCGGGTGTTCTTGTCGAAGTTGTCCAGGGCAGTCAAAAGGCGTAGGACCTCCTTCTTCACCAGTTCCAGGCGCTGCTCGACCTCCTGCACCTTGGCACGATCCCCGAGCCGGTGGACCGCGGCGAGGTAGGTCGGGCCGTGCAATAGTTCCCGCTCCAGCAAGGCGATGCGAACCAGGTAGTCCACTTGCAGCGATTCGATCGCCTTGCGATTCTGCTGGAGTCCCGCCCAGGCGTTGCTCACGGCCTTGAAGGCGACCGAGCCGGGCAGGCGGTCGAGTTCCTTGGTGAGGACACGGATCAGCACGCCGGTCTGGATTCCAGCGAACGCCCGGGCGATGGTCTGACGGGCGAGGCCAAGGTCCATGGGAGGGTTGGCCAGGAGCGGAGCCAGCCCGGGAGCCCCCGGCGGACAGCCGATCGAGGTGGCGTTCACGTCCACCCGGGCGCGCTGGTCCACGCGGCGAACGACCTGCTCGAAGTTGATGTTCCCCGAGTTGCCGAGGCAGGCCGCGTTGACGGCGGCCTTCACCCGCTGGGCACTTTCCGCGTCGGAGCATTCGGCACGGTAAACCAGGAAGACGGCCCCGCCATGCCGCACCCCGGTCACCACGTGCGTGCCGAGCACCTTCAGCACGGCCCTGGGATCGTTCTCGTGTTCCTTCAGGTAGGCCAGTCCGGTCGGGCTCCAGTCCAGGTCGTGGTTGGTGGTGGCGATCTCACGGGTTGCGGTGACAAGGTAGGTGACGGTGGTGTCTTCCACGCGGCTGGTGAGCGACGCCGCCAGGTCCGCGCCGGCTTTCACGACGCCGTCGGAGTAGCGGTACTCCAGGCCCAGCTTCTGGGATTGGAACACCTCCGTCCGGGTGCGGATCTCGGTGATTTCGAGGTGGTCCTTCCACTCGGGAACGACCTGCTCGCCTCTGGAAACGAAGTG
>CAYYJM010000013.1:0-13325 GCA_964471755.1 uncultured Alcaligenaceae bacterium | reverse complement strand
GAGAACCTTGGACGGGATGCGGAAGTCGAAGTTGTATTTTGGGGCGGCTAACGGCCCCTGGCCGTGGGCGGGTGCCGCCACCGAGACGACCACCAGGGCAAGGGCAACGAACTGACGGGGGGTCATGCACGGAAACCTCGTGACCCCGCACAGGAATCCGGAAGGCCGAACGGCCCTGGACGTGCGGGCATGCAATAGATCGGGCGACAAGGTGAGGCCGCTCTCCGTCGTTCAAAGTTTTTCCGGAATCCAGAGCGGTCCAAAGATCGGTCGCCCACGTTTTCGGGCCTGTGCGGTTCCGCCGGTCTGGCCGGCCAAGGCACCGGATCGGTCGGCCCAGGGCGACGGTGAGGTTCACGACGCGGGGTCTTCCTGCGTGAGTCGGCGGCGAATCTCCGCGACGAAGGCGGCGTCCGTCTCGCCGTCGGCGTGGCCGATCTCCTGTCGGTAGGTCGCCCGGCTTTCGAGTAATGGGACCGCTTCGGCGAGTCGGCCCAGCACGACCAGAGTCAGACCCTGGTTCCAGCAGGCGTTCACTTCGCCCCAGCGTTCGCCCAGTTCCCGGGCGATGTCGCGTTGCCGTTCAAAACACGTCAAGGCATTCGCGGCATCCTCCAAGGCGACGTGGGCTTCTCCCAGGCTCTGGTAGATCCGGCCTTCCCGCCACCGTTCTCCGAGTTCGAGCGCGATCACCAGGGTCTGTTGATGGTACGCCACCGCCTGCCGGGGTTCGCCGAGGTCGTTGGCGACATTCCCCAGGCCTCCCAGAGCGCGACACTCCGCCCGTTGATCACCGAGTTCGCGGGCGATGGCCAGGTCCTGGTCGAACATCGCGCGGGCGCGGAGAGGTTCCTTCAGGGCCCGGTAGTCACTGCCGAGGTAGCCCAGTGCCAGGCCCTCGCCAGCGCGGTCGCCGAGTTCGCGGGTGATGGCCAACTGGCGTTCATGGCACTCGACCGCGTGACCAGGTGCCCCCGACCGGCGATAGACGACGCCGAGGCTTCCCAGTGCGTACGCTTCGTCCCGGCGATCGCCGAGTCGGCGGGACGCCTCCACCACCGTCTGAAGCCATCCCAGGACGTCGACCGGCGTCCGGCGCAGTCCATGCAGATGGATGCCGCGAAGGGCGAGGTCCACCATCAACCGCAATGCGTCCGGATCGTCCGGTGTCCGGACCGCCCGCTCGAATGCCGCCAGGATCTCCGGCCAGGCACGATCAAACCGGAGCAACGCTGGCCCGATGTGTTGGCCTCCCCGACGGTAGAGGGCGTTGGCGGCAATCAACTCGTCGCGAAAGAGTTGGCCGTGTCGCCGTTCCCCATCCCGCCCCGTGGCCGGGGCGAGTCGGTCCGTCGCGTATTCACGGACGAGGTCGTGCAGTCGGTACAGCCGGACCCCGTCGTTCCAGGTGAGCAGACTGTGTTCGAGCAACCGGGCGATGTGATCGTCGGCGGAGAACTCGTCCACGTCCCAGACCGCGGCGGCCCAGCGTTTCTCGAACCCGCCGGCGAACAGGGCCAGACGCGGCCAGGCGGCCTTGGTACTGTCGGGGAGTTGATCCTCGCTGAGGCGGATGGCCGCCTTAACCGGATCGAGTTCGCGGAGGCGACCGCGGACCTCCAGCCGGCGCAGGTATTCGGCCGCGCTCAGGTCGGGCCGGTTGGCCAGGGTCGCCCCGGCCAGGCGCACCGCCAGCGGCAACCGGCCACAGGTGGAGGCGATCCATCCGGCCTCGGCGTCGAGCAGACGCGGCGTGATCGCCAGGAGGAGGGTTCGTGCCGACTCCAGCGGCAGAGCGTCGAGTTCGTGGGGGCGGAGTCCCGGCAGCAGGAAGCGCCGTCGCGAGGTGACCAGGACGATGGCTGGCGTACCGGCCGGCGGCAGGAGCGGCTCGACCTGTTCGGCAGAGACGGCATTGTCGAGCAGCAACAGAACGCGCTTGCCGGCCAGGGTCGCCCGATATTCGTGGAGCAGGCCCTCGTCCGTCTCGGCCACCTGATACTTCCGCCCGCGGAACAGACGCACGATCTCGGCCTGAGCCTCGCGCACGACCATCGGAGTCGAGTCGGTCCCACGCAGGTTCAGGTAGAGTTGCCCCGCTGGACAGCGCAGGGCGAGTCGCTCGGCCAACTTCAGGGCCAGGGTCGTTTTGCCCACTCCCCCCTGACCGCGTACGCCGCTGATGGTCACGCCGGTATCGTGATGCCGTTCAAGCAGGGAGAGTTCCTCCTCGCGGCCGACGAAGTCCGGTGGCGGGGCGGGCAGGGTACACGGCCCGCGCGTCTCGCCCTGTTCGCGGAGCCAGTGCTCCAGGGCGCGGTACGCCTGGTGCAGCAGGTCGTGCGGGTTGGCGAACCAGCGGACGACCTGCTCTCGCGTCACCCGTTCCTTGAAGGCGGCCAGACGTTCCCAGGCAGCGTGTTCGATGCGCTCATCTGGCCAGGCGACCGATGGATGGAGCAGGAAACAGAGCCGGGCCAGGCCGCGCGTGCCGGCGTGATCGTACTCGCATTCGGTGACCGAAGTGGGGTAGCCGGGTTCGACATAGCCGTAGCGATGGGCGAAGATACCGACGTAGACGACAGTGCGGTCGAGCTGCGCCAGGGAGGCGGCCGTCGCTCCCGCGCCGGTGGCGGGAAAGTCCTTCATATCGACGATGGCGAGACCGAGTTCGTCGCAGGCCGTGCGGACGGCCTTGCGCTCCTCCGGCAGGTCGCGGCCCGTGCTGCTGATGAACACCAGGCGGTTCCCGACACTCGACATGGGGCCTCTCTTGTCAGGCATGGGCCAATGTCGCCCTGTACTCCCTGTGGCTAAAGGATACCGCCTCCCGGATCCGGTGACCAGACGCTCCGTTCCCCTGGGACTGCTTGTCCATTCCGGAGCAGCCGGGTATCCTCACCAGAGTGGGCCTGTCCTTCCGGGGAGACGTGACGATGCATCCGCATGTCGAGATCGAGGATCTGGATACGGCCCTGGTCCGTGCGGCCGAGTTGGTCCGCAACGCCGAGCGTCTCGCCGTGCTGACCGGGGCCGGCGTCTCGGCCGAGAGCGGCATGGCCACCTTTCGCGGCACCGGCGGTCTGTGGGAGGGCGAGCGCGTCCAGGAAGTCGCCACGCCAACCGGCTTTGCGCGCGATTCGCGCCGCGTCTGGCGTTTCTACAACCAGCGCCGCCACCACGCCAACGAGGTGCGGCCGAACCCCGGCCATCTCGCTCTCGTCGAAATCGAGCGCCGCTGGACACCCGGCCGTCAGTTTACCCTGATCACGCAAAACATCGACGGCCTGCATCAGGTGGCGGGCAGCAACCACGTCCTCGAACTGCATGGCAGCCTGGCCCGCGTCCGCTGCACGGCGTGCGCCTATATCCAGGAACGGCCCGGCGAGGAACTGCCCGAACTGCCGACGTGCCCGACGTGCGGCCAGCTGCTTCGGCCGGACGTCGTCTGGTTCGAGGAGATGCTTCCCGCTGATGTCTGGGAGGCGTCCGTCCAGGCGGTGTCGGCCTGTCAGGTGCTGCTCGTCGTCGGCACCAGTGCCATCGTCTACCCGGCCGCCGGATTGATCGAGATGGCCGTCCGACTACAGACGCCCGTCATCGAGATCAACCCGGAGCGAACGCCGATCTCGAACGCCGCTTCGCTGAGTCTGCGTGGACTGTCCGGCGAGGTGCTGCCCCGACTGGTCGATTTACTCGGAGGAACCCCGACGTGAGCGCCACCCTTCTCGACGGTAAGGCCCTGGCCCAGACGATGCAGGCCGAGATCGCCAGCCGGGCGCGCGCCTTCGAGCAGACCCACGGCATCCGCCCCGGCCTGGCCGCCGTCCTGGTCGGCGATCGACCCGATAGCCGGGCTTACGTCAGCAGCAAACGCAAGGCGTTCGAGAAGGCCGGCTGCAATTCCTGGCTCCACGAACTGCCACCGACCACGACGGCCGACGAGCTGGTCGCCCTGATCGCTCGCCTGAACGCCGACCCGGCCGTGCATGGCATTCTGGTGCAGTTGCCGCTGCCGGCCCACATCCCCGAGAGCGTCGCCCTGGACGCCGTCGCTCCGCTCAAGGACGTGGACGGCTTCGGTGCGGAAAACCTCGGCCTGCTCGTGCAGGGTCGGCCACGCTACCTCTCCTGCACCCCGGCCGGCATCCATCAACTGCTGCTGCGCAACCGGATCGAGACGGTCGGCAAACACGTCGTCGTCCTGGGCCGTAGCACCATCGTCGGCAAGCCGGTCGGGTTGATTCTGATGCAGAAGGGCCGTGACGCTGACGCCACGGTGACATTCTGCCACAGCCGGACGCCGGACCCGGCCGTCCACACGCGACAGGCCGACATCCTGATCGCGGCCATCGGTCAGCCGCGCTTCGTCAAGGCCGACATGGTCAAGCCGGGAGCCGTGGTCATCGATGTCGGCATCAACCGCCTGGCCGATGGCCGCCTGACCGGCGACGTGGACTTCGACACGGTCAAGGAGGTTGCCGGCGCGATCACGCCGGTGCCGGGCGGCGTCGGCCCGATGACCATCACGATGCTGCTGGCGAACACCCTCCAGGCGGCGGAATCGCAGATGTAGCCGGCGGTCATCATTTAGCCGCCGGCTTGCCGGCGGGTATTCGCGACGAAGACCGGCGGCAAGCCGGCGGCTAAATGGGTCACGCCGTCATCCGGAGTGGCCGCTCCGCCCCGACCACCTGGCGGTACACGTCGAGCGTTCGGACGGCGCAGCGTTCCCAGGTGTAGCGTGAGGCGCTCGCCTCCGCCCGCACACGCAGCGATTGCCACCAGTCGTCGTCGGTGCAGACGCGCAGCAGGGCGGCGTACCAGCCGTCCTGGTCGTTCGGATCGAGCAGGTGGGCCGGCGAACCGGCCAGGATTTCACGCAGAGCGTCGGCCGTCGAGGCCAGGACCGCTCCGCCGCATGCCTGCATCTCCAGCGGCGGCCAGCCGAATCCCTCATAGAAGGACGGGAACAGCAGCGCTCGAGCCCCGTTGTACAGGATCGGCAGATCGGCGTCGGGCAGGTAGCCAAGATGGACGACGCCACGCGGCCGGGCATCGTCGTGAAGGTAGGTCACCAGCTCCTCGGTGCGCCAGCCGAGTCCGCCGACGAGCAGGAGCGGATAGCGTTCACGAACCGTCGCCGGCAGGGCGACATAGGCCCGCAGGAGCATCAACTGGTTCTTGCGCGGTTCGAGGGTGCCGACGCAGAGCAGGTAACGCGGCGGCAGATTCAGCGTCCGTAGCCGGGCCGCCACGTCCGATTCGGGCAGGGGGCGCATCGCCGGGTTGATCCCCAGCGGAGCGGCCGTCACCTTCTCGGCGGCGACTCCCAGGTGCTGGATGATCTCTCGTCGCACGGCCGCCGTATCGGTCAAAATGTGAGAGCAGCCGTCGAGGCCCTGCCGGAAGCTCTGCTCATAACGGGCGACGCGGGAGGCCGGATGCCATTGCGGGTAGAGCAGGACCGACAGATCGTGCAGGGTCGCGATGGTCGGCACATCGCACGGCATGGGGACGTTGTTCGGCTCGTGGTAGATCGTCGGACGCGATCGGTAAACGTGTGCGGCGAACTGGACCTGGAGAAAGCGATGTCCGAACCGGGCCACCTGGCCCTTCAGCCAGCCACGCCAGCTGGGCCGACTCTTGCCGCTCGGCCGGGGCAGACCAGCGTACTCCGACCCGGAGCGCAGCCAGGAACAGAGGCCACCGAACCAGCCGGCGGGAAAGGTGTCGAGTTCCTCGCCCGGTCGCAGCAACGGTTGCAGGCTAGCAATCAGTTCGGCAGTGTAGCGACCGACACCAGTCCGCCGACCCAGGGCAGGCCACCGGTTGATCAGGAATCGCATGCGCTCTCCTTGCTCCACCAGACCGCCACGTAGGCTACCTCGCTCCGGCAACCGGGGTCAATCCAGGTTGGCGTCAGCGGATGTTCGTACTCTCCTCGCGGAGCAGCGGCTCCTTTGCGCTGCCGCCGAGGAGCTGCACGCGCAGACGAGCATCGCCAGCGACGACGGCCGTCATGTCCACCAGGTACGTCACCGTCTGACCGGGCTGGAGCTGGTTGATCGGCGCGAAGGACAGCGACGCCCCTTCCTGTTGATGATCCGTCGGTCCGCGGGCTCCGACGAACTGCATCTGATTCGGCAGCGAGGCCGTCACCTGGACCTTGCTCACTGGCATGGTGCCGTCATTGGTCACGTCGATGCGATATGTCGTCGCTCCGCCGATCTCGATCGGATCGACGCTGTCGCGGACCTGGAGCCTCAGCGACGGCAGACCACGCACCGAAATCGCACTACTCGTGTAGACCTCCATCGTCTGCCCCCGGGTGCTGACGAGCTGGGCTCCGCCGGGCCGACCGACAATGCGTGCTTCGAGTTCCGTCTTCTCGGCTGGCTGGCGCGTGACGGCCGTCACCTTGACGCGCCGTCGGGCTCCAGCCGCCAGCGGGCCGAGCGTCCAGGTCAGCTCTCGACCGTTCGGCTGGCCGTTGTCCGAGGCGGAGATCGGCACGAAGCCCGTCGGCAATCGGCCCTGCACGACGAGGTTCTGGACCGGCACGGTGCCCTGGTTGATCGCCTCGATCTCCCACGTTGCCGGGGCTCCGAGGAAGGCCGTCTGCGGGCCGAGAATCTTCAGGCCGACGCCCGGTTCGCGGATGACAATCTCGTACTCGGCGGCGGCGGCCGGCTTCTTGTCCTTCAGGGCGGCGACGCGCACCTTCGCGGCTCCGACCTTGATCGGTCGCAGCGGCAGCGGCAGCGACCGGGACTGCCCCGGAGCCAACGGCTCCAGGTCCGTCTCCAGTCGGGGTCGCTTCGACTCATGTTCCAGAAGCGGATCGAACTCGGCCGCCAGCAAGAAGTCGCGAGCCACGCCGGTGCCGACGTTGCGAATGATGACCTCGAGTGGCAACGGATTGCCGGCCACGACTCCGCCATTGCCGCCGTTCAGGGTCGCCTCGCGCGGCCCGGTTATCTCGATGGCCAGCTTCGGCTCTTCGGGCGGCAGAACCTGGACCGTGGCGGTGCGCTCGTCCTTGATGCCCTCGCCGCCTTGCATGCTGGCCAGAGTCGTGATCGGGCCGACGCGCTGGCAGCGCAGCACGGTTCGCAGGCCCAGCTCGCCCCGGGCCGGCACCGAGGGCAGGCTCCAGACGAGGAAGTTCCCTTCGACCTTTGCCGCCGGCTCCGAACTCCTGTGCTGCGTCCCCTCGGGAATCGGCGCTCGCACGACGATCGGCCCCGAGGCGACGTTGCCCTTGTTGACGACGAGCAGTGACACCGTCATGTCCTGATTGACGCCGATGCTCGCCGGGGCGACCTGTTCCAGGGACAGGGCCGGGGCCTCCCAGTCAATGGCCGTCTCGCCCTCGCCGATGACGACGACCGTGCCGCTTGGCGTGCTGGGATCTGCCGGCCGAATGATCTTGATGCCGATTCGCGTTCGCCCACCGCGACCGCCCATCGGCACGACGGCGACGTTGGCCAGGCCGCGCTCGTCGCTGGTGGCGACGACCTCCGGCCCGACCGGCGGCGCGCCCGGAGCCGTGACGAAGCCGGCCGGGGCTCCGTCGAGGATGGTGTAGCGCACGCGGTAGCCGCTGATCGGGGCGCGATCGGTACGCCGGCGCAGGAGCGTCGAGAGCATCGGCTGGCTGGTCCGCGTCGCGCACTGGACCGGCGGCAGGGTCCACTCGGCATCGACCCAGCGAATGGTGACGACCCGGCGGTTCTCGTCGTGGTTGGCGATCTCGGGAGCCCAGATCGACAGGTGCGAGTCACCCTCGGTCATCGAGCTGATGACGCACCACGACTGGCCCGGTTTGAGCGGAATGTCCTCTTCCGGCCGACCGTTGTACTTGCTGAGGGTGTGCGAGAACATGTCCGTGTAGCTGACGGCGAAGCGGCTATCGACCTTGTAGCCGCGACCCGGTTTCAGACCGCTCTCGTCCACTTCGAGGATGCTGCCGGCTCCCTCCAGGGTCCACTCGACGCAGCGCCGCGACAGCGGCTTGCCCTTCTCGTCGAGGATCGAGACGAGGACCAGCTGCCGCGAACCGACCGTGGCGAGCGGCGACTGGATGACGACCTCCATGCGGGCCGAGTCGCGGTCGTAGTTCTTGAAGTACGCCGGCCCGGCCGGCTTGGAGTGCGTCCGGACGACGTCGCCGTAGAGCGGGATGTGCGGGAACGACACCGGATTGTGCGTCCAGCCGTAACTACAGCCAGGCAGGCCGATGGCCGTGCACAGGATCAGGAGTTTGCCCCAGTTGCCCATACCGCCGTTCGACCTCCGTGTCCTGCCGCGCGCACCATCGGCACGGTCGGAGGCATCTAGCGATCCGGCGGCGGAAGTGCAAGAGCAAGCCGGCGACTCACCCCCGTGCGAGGTCTGTCCACTGACGCTTGTAGTCGGTCAGGAACTTGATGCCCTGATCCGGGTCGGGGTAGCTCTTGCCGACCTCGTTCAGCGTCGTCCGCGTGTAGCCTGTCTCGCGCAGGAGCTTGAACAGTTCGCGGTACGGGTAGCCGCTGGCCAGGTTGTTGATGTGGCAGGAGTAGATCCAGGGTCGAAGCAGCTTGAAGTATTCCGCGACGGAGCCGCCCTTCACGTCTTCGGGGTTGCTGTTCCAGGTGACGCCGACCGACTTGTGACCACAGTGTTCCATGATCGTCTTGATGTGTGGCGGATGAGCGGTGCCCCGGCCGTGGACCTCGACCCAGATCTCGACGCCGGCATCGGCGGCCGCCTTGCCACAGAGAATGAGCGCCTTGCCGATCTGTTCGAGCGTCTTGTCCTGCGGCACGCTGGCGACGAAGCCGTTGGGGCGAACCTTGACGCCCTTGCCGCCGATGTCGGCGACCAGTTCGACGAACTTCTTGCACGTTTCGACCTGCTTCGTCACGACGGCCGGGTCGGCACTGTGGAACTCGCATGTGGAGCCACAACCCCAGATCTCGACACCGGCGTCCCGGCAACGCTTCGCCACGTCCTTGCGCTGGGCCTTCGTCAGGGACGGTTCGACGCCGTGCTTGTGCGTGGTGCGGAACTCGACCGGAGAGATCCCGGTCTTGGCCAGGACCTTGAGCAGCGTCGGCAGATCCCAGGCGGCTCCGACGTTGTAGGTGACCAGGCCGAGACGGAAGGGGATCGGTGCGGAAGCGTCGGCGGCGTTGAGGGTGTGAGGTACGACCCCGGCCAGGGCCGAGGCTGCGGACAGGGCCAGGAAATCACGGCGATTCGGCTGCGTCATGACAATCGCTCCAGCGGTGCGGATGGTTGCGGTTGCTCCCATGATGCCGGCCAGACGCGGGAATGCAAGCAGGAACAGGGCCAGGTCTGACTCTTTCTGTTCTGACTTTTTTGGACTGCGGCAATTCTTTGCCGCTCTTCCTTTCTGACTTTCTGGCTCGGTCGTCCGCGAAGGGAGAAAGCCAGAGCGGCGAAGGATCGCCGCAGTCCAAAAAAGTCAGAAAGGGAGAAAGTCAGAACAGTCAGAAAGGAAGAGCGGCGAAAGATCGCCGCAGTCCAAAAAGTCAGAAAGGCGAAAGTCAGAACAGTCAGAAAGGAAAAGCGGCGAAGCATCGCCGCAGTCCAAAAAAGTTAGAACAGTGTAGCCCCGCCGGATCGTCGAGTATGATGGAGTGGAACACGGGGAAGATTGCCGGACAAGGGAACCAGTCATGGCCTCCAGCCCGCCGAAAGCCGAGACGCGTCGCCCCAGCAAGAACGACGCCGCCGTCACCGAGAAGCTCCACGCCGCGATGGCCCGGATTCGCGGTCTGGAACTGACCGTCGGCGTGACCGGCCTGCTCGTCGGTTTCCTCGTCTACGGCCAGGTTCTGGCCCTGATTGATCTGCGCTGGCCATTGCCCGAGGTCGTTCGGCAGGCACTGCTCCAGGCCTTCCTCGCGACGGCCGCCGGCTGGTCGTACCTGACCATCTACCAACCCCTGCGGTACGGCATCAACCCGTACTACGCCGCCCGGGTGGTCGAGGAGAGTACACCCGGAACGCGGAACGGCCTGCTCAACTGGCTCGACCTGCGCTCGGCCGGAGCCGAGGCCGCCAGCGCTCGCCAGATGGTCGGCCAGCGAGCCGCGAAGGAAGTCGAGAAGGCCGACCTGGAGAAGGTCATCGACGGCGAAAAGGCGACCTGGACCTCCGTCGCTGCCGTGCTGCTGTTTCTGTTCGCGTTCATCCTCGCCCTGCTCGTCGGGCCTCGGAATCTTCTGGAGTCTCTGGGCCGCGTCTTCCTTCCGTTCACGGCCACAGCGAGTACGACCGCTCCGACGGAGATCACCATCGTGCGGCCCCAGGGGGGAGGCGACGGCACCGTCCTTGTCGGTCAGCCGGCGACGATCACGGTGCAGCTGTCCGGCCGGATTCCGAAGGCGACCGACCGCGACGCTCCCCGGATTCGCTACCGGCACGGGGACAGTGAACCCTGGCGCGAACGGCCGATGGAGGTCCGCGAGAACGACGACACCTGGGAGGCCGAGATCCCTCCCACCGAGATCGAGAACGGTATCGACTACGAAGTCACGGCTGGCAATGCGACGACACCTCTGCATCGCATCAGCGTCATCGCCGCGCCACTGATCGAGGATTTCCGGGCGACCTACCACTTCCGCCACTACACCGGCCGGACGTTCGAGGTCCGGCGCGAGCGTGCCATCGAGGGGCTCCAGGGAACCGAGGTCGAGCTGACCGTACGAACCAATCGTACCCTGACGGCCGATTCGCCGAAGCTCGAAATGACGGACCTGCCCAGTGGCACAAAGGTCATTGCCGGGACGATCCTGCCCGACGATCCGCGGGCGTTCCGCGTCAAGCTGACCCTGCAAGAGAGCGGCCACTACCGCCTGTTCTTCGCCTCGACGCGCGGCGACACCTACAGCGATCCGCAGAAGTATCCGCTGACGGCAATTCCCGATGAGGTGCCGCAGGTGGAGTTGACTCACCCCGCTCGCGACGTGCAACTGGCGGCTAATGGTCTGCTGCTGCTGGAGGGCTGGGCCGGCGACAAGGAAGGGTTGAAGAACCTGACCCTGCGGCTCGGCGTCGTCGATGGGCCGAAGCTCCGGCCGATCCTCTACCGCGAGATGGAAACGCTGCGCCAGAAGCACGGGTTCTATCCGACCTTCGTCAAGTATCGCGAACGTCTCGATCTGACGAAACTCCGCGATGAGGCCGGCAAGCCGTTCAAGCCGGAGGTCAAGCAGAAGATCGAATACTGGCTGGAAGCCGTCGATGCGTCCGACCTGCCGGGCGGGCCGCACGTCGTGGCGAGCAAGAAGTACGTCATCGAGGTGATCGAGGTGGACCCGAACGGCCAGGGTCAGGCGGAGCAGCGTCAGCAGGCTGACAAGGACCAGGCCAACCACGAGAAGCAGCAGGATCAGGCCCTGGCCGAGGAGGACGCCGCACGCAAGGACGAGAACGATCGCAAGGAAAAGACCGGCCAGGGCGATCCGAGCAAGGATCAGCAGCCCGGCGACAATGGTCAGCAAGGCGACAAGCCCGACCCGATGAACCAGCAGCAGGGCAACCAGGGCGAGCAGGGTAAAAATCCCGATCCGAAGAATCAGCAGAACGGTAATCAGGGCGAACAGAAGAAGGAAGAAGAGAAGACGCTCAACGACGCCGAGCGGATCAAGGACGCCCTGGAGAAGAAGGAGCAGGAAGGCAAGCAGCCCGGCAAGGGGAAGGAACAGGGCAAGGAGAAGGAGCAGGGCGGCGAATCGAAACAGGGCGGCGAGCAGAAGAAGGACCCGGCCGAGTCGAAGGAAGGAGCGACTGGCGAACAGAAGGAGCAGGCGGGGCAAGGCAAGGAAGAAGGCAAACAGCCTCAGGATCAGAAGAAGCCGGCCGAGTGCAAGCAGGGCAGCCAGCAGGGCATGGGTGGCGGCCAGCAGGAGAACAAAGCCGAGGGCAAGCAGGGCGGTCAGCAGTCCGGCATGAACAGCAACCAGCCGCAGGCGGGCGAGAACAAACCGGGCGAGAAGCCGAACGAGGGCAAGCCGGGCCAGGGCCGCGAGGGAAAAGGCACGGGTCAGGAGAAGGCCGGCGAACGCAAGGAGGGCACCAACCCGACCGACAGGGAAGGAGCCGCTCAGGGGAAGGATGCCAGCGGCCAGGGCCGCGAGACGTCGGCCGAGCCGAAGAACGCGCCTCCGACCGAGCAACCGGGCCAGGGTAAGGAGGGCGGCGAGAAGAGCAACACGCCGGCTCCGCCAACCGGCAAGGAGAACCCCGGCAGCGGCGAGAACAAGCCGGGCGAACCCGGCAATCCGATGCAGCCGCCGCGTGAGGGCATGACCCAGGGTTCGACCAGCAAGCCGGGGACGAACACGCGTGATCTCGATCCGCGTGAGGCCCGGCCCGAGGACGTTGAGGCCCTGAAGAAGCAGGCCGGTGAGCCGACGAAGGAACGCTCCGAGGCGGCCGGCCGGGAACTCGAACGCATCCAGAAGGAAGCGAACGACCCGAAGACGCGCGAGGCCGCCCGCCAGGCTCTGGAGGAGACGAAGAAGAACGAGGGCTCCGGTGCGAAGCCGGGCGAGAATCGGCCGGGCGGCCAGGACATGGGCATGAACACGACCCCGGGCGGCGAGAAGAAGCCGGCCGGCACCGAGGGCATGGCTGGTGGTCCCGGCGCCAAGCCGGAACCGGGCATGGGCCAGAAACCGGGCGAAAAGGCCGAACCCAAGGATCCGGCTCCCGCTGGCCCCGGCGGAATGGGTGGTCAGCCGATGCAGGCCGAGGATGGCCCCAGGGGCAAGGGCATGAACGAGGTTCCCGCCGGCGGCAACACACCCGGCATGGGCATCGATCGTCAGCCGGGCACTCCGGACGGACCGCAGGGGGGGGGCCAGCCCGAGGCGGTGAAGCCCGAGCAGGCCGCGCCAACCCGGCCGACCGAACTGCAATTGCAGAAGTTCAAGGACGCCGTCACGCCAGACGTCCTCAAGAATCTCCGCATGTCGCCGGAGGACTTCGCGAAGTTCCTGAAGAAGTACGAGGAGATGGCCCATCGACCGGTCGGACCAGGCGAGACGCTGCCGCCATCGCAACCGGGCACGGGCAGCCTGCCCGCCCTCAGCGGCGGCAACCGACCCGGCACGGGGACCGGCAGCACACCGACGACCGGCCCCGGCACCATCGAACGACCCCAGGCACCGCCGGGCTACAGCGAAGCGTACGCCGAGTTCCTGCGCCGTCTGGCGAAGCCGGAACGGCCGTAAAGGCCGCGAAGGGGATTGTCTGTCAGAGCCGCGCACGCAGCGAGGCCGCAGGCCGAGCGAAGTAAGCGCACC
>CAYYJM010000012.1:2747-47887 GCA_964471755.1 uncultured Alcaligenaceae bacterium | reverse complement strand
CCGCAGCGACCCCAGGTAGGGCGACTCGGCCAGGGCTCGCGCACCGTCGTCGTCGATCTGGTTCTGCCACAGGTTGAGGGTCTTCAGCCGGGTCAACTGTGGACACGCCGCCAGGGCGCGGATGCCGGCCGAGCCGACCTCGTTGACGGCCAGGCCGAGCGTTTCCAGGTTGGCCAGGTGCGGCGACCGGGCCAGGGCCTCGACCCCGGCCGAGCCGAGGCGGTTGCAGTTGAGGTCGAGAACGCGGAGCCGTTGCAGCAGGGGCGAATTCACGAGTAAGGTCACGGCGTCCGACGCGAACGAGCCATCCTTCAGGGACAGGTGCCGCAGCGCGACCGGGCCGGGTACGGAGGCGAGCCGGCGAAGACCGTCCAGGCCGAGGGAGGTTACGTCCAGATCGAGGAAGTGCAGTTCGGCGAAGCGGTCCCAGCCTGCGAGGGCCGCGGCACCGTCCGGGCCGATCGAGTTGCGGTCCAGTGACAGACGGGCCAACCGCGGAAAACGTCCGGGTCGCAGCAGGGCCGCGACGCCCCGGTCGGTCAGGTCGTTGTCGCAGAGGTCGATTTCGCGCAGCCCCGACAGGTGCGGCGATCCGGCCAGGACGGCGGTGCCCTCGTCGCCGAAGTCGTTCATCCCCGACTCCAGGTGGGTCAGGCGGGCGAGGCCGGGACAGCGGGCCAGGGTCGTCATGCTCGCGGCGGTCAGGTGGTTGTAACCGATCGCCAGAGTCTCCAGGTTCGTGAACAGGCCTGATTCCGCCAGGGCGGTCAGGCCGGCATCACCGAGATCGTTGGAAGCGAGACCCAACTCGGTGAGCCGGCCGAGGTGTGGCGAGGCCGCCAGGGCCGCGGCTCCCTGCGGCCCGAGCCGGTTCGAGCCGAGCAGGAGCCCGGTCAGGCCGGCGAGGGACGGCGACTGAGCGAGCGCCGCGGCTACCTCGATGCCGAGGCCGCTGTTGTAGAACTGCAGCCGTTTCAGTTGGGCCAGGCGCGGCGATGCGACGAACGCGGCGACCTCGTCCGGGGAGCAGTTGTAGCTGTGCGACAGATCGATGTCAGCGAGTCCGTCGAGGCCGGCACAATCGGCCAGGGCAATCAACCGGCCCGGTTGCTTCTGTAGCGTCACACCTTCCAGCGGCACCAGCTGGCGCAGAGCCTTGTGCTTCGCCAGGAACTGAGTGACGGTGCCGGTCACGCGGGCCACGAAGCCACGGCGGAACTCCGCCTCTTTTGCCGCCCAGGTGGGCAGGCCAGCGACCCAGGCGGCGCGGTGGTCGGCGAGCAGGGCCGACGTGCGCTCGTCCAGGACGGCCCAGCGGTCGGCGTCCGGATCGAGCGTGGCCTGTTCGATTTGCAGGCGGATGAACTCGGCCCGATCCGGGTCCTCATGGTCGTCGAGCCAGTCGGCGAAGATCAGCCGCCGCGCATCGTCGTCGGGATGCTCACGGATGTCGGCCAGGAAGGCATCACGATGGGACATCACTGTTTCTCACCTGGAGCCCGACCGAACAGACACCAGTCCGCCGACAGCCGACCCGGGCCGACCAGGAGCAGAGTGACGGCGATCGCCAGGTAGAGGAGGGCCAGTTCCGACGACGGGCCGCCCGTCGATACGAACGGGTGCCCCTGTGAGATGTGGCCCATCCAGGCCGCGACGGCCATGTTGCCGGTGAGCAGGACCGAGGCGAGCGGCGTAAGCAGACCCAGGACCCAGCAGATGCCGCCGCCGAACTCGGCCACGACCGCCGCGGCCTGGAGGAAACCCGGCACCGGAGCCTCCGGACCCATCCATCCCATCGGATTCTGGAGCTTCGCCCAGCCGTGCAGGGCCATGGCGCAGCCCGCCACCAGACGCAGGACCAGCAACCCGACCGAGGCCCGGGCGGATGGAAACGTCGGAAACAGAATGGGGTACATCGGCCATCCTCCTGAATTGAGTGAACGAACCCTCATTATACCGAAGGAGTCCGCCGTCGCACCGCGCGATGCGGGCGATTTTCCACGATCAACGTGGTGGCATCTGGTACGATGTGGAGAATGAAATGGTGTGGCTCGCCGCTGTCGGATGCCGGCGCTGAGGCAGGGGATTGACGATGACCTTCACCGTGCGTTCGTTGGCTCTCGCCTCCGGGCTCTTGCTGACCTGGACTTTCCTCGCCACGGCTCAGGACAGCAAGCTCTACACGGGCGTGGCCTGTAGCCGGGCCGTCGATGACTACTTCAGCCGGGAAGTCTGGCCCAAGGTCGCCTCGGCCGTGTGCCTCACCTGCCACCAGCAGGGGGGGGACGCCGAGAAGAGCAAGCTCGTCCTCAAGGATCCGCGCAAGGCTCAGGGCCAGCACGCTCAGGATGAGGCGATCGGCCACAACCGCGAGGTGTTCGCCCGGCTGGCCCGTGTGAAGTACAAGAACTCGCATCGTCTCCTGCTCAAGGCCGTCGGCGATCTCAGCCACGGCGGAGCGGATGCGCTCGCCCTCGACTCGACCGGCTACCGCATCCTGGCCGAGTTCGTTCGCCGCGTCAACGCACCGCCGACGACGGCCCAGCGACCAACGATCGACGAGAAGAACCTGCCACCGTTCTTCGACGGCGTGGTGATGATCGATGCGAAGCGACTGCTGCGCCGCGCCACTCTGTCGCTGGCCGGCCGCCTGCCGACCCCCGCAGAGAAGGCTGCCATCGCCGACAAGGGCCTGCAGGCCATGCCGAACTTGCTCGACGCGGTGATGAAGGAGGACGCCTACTTCGATCGACTCCGCGAGGGGTTCAACGACATCTTCCTCACCGTCGGCCTCAATGACATCGCGGAGACAGCGATCCTCAGCTACGAACACTTTGAGAAGAGTCGGCTCTGGTATCAGAACCACGATCTGAGCCACCTTCCCGAGAAGGACCGCCAGAAGGCCCGCTACAAGCTCGTCGATGACTACCGCCAGGCCCTGCTCGGCGAACCGATGAAGTTGATCGAACACATCGTTCGCAACGATCGGCCGTTCACCGAGATCGTGACGGCCGACTACATCATGGTCACGCCCTACTCCGCACGCGGTTACGGCATCTTCGACGCGGTCAAGGATCGCTTCAAGAACCCGGACGACCCGTTCGAGTACATCCCGGTCCGGCTCAAGGCCCTCAAGGGACGGAGCAAGGCGAACACGCAGGAATCGGCGACCGGATTCTGCCCGCACGCCGGGCTGCTCGCCAGCTTCCCCTACCTGGCTCGCTACCCGACGACCGAGACGAATCGGAACCGTCTCCGCACCCGGATGTACTATCAGCACTTCCTCGGCGTGGACCTGCTGGAACTGGCCGCTCGCGTCGCCGATGCCGCGGCGGTGACGGCGAAGTTCCCCAACCCGACGATGCAGGCTCCCGAGTGCGTCGTCTGTCACCGGACCATGGACCCGGTCGCCGGCTGCTTCCAGGATTACTGGCGCTTCGACGCGAACTTCGCCCTCTACGGCAAACGCAAGGGCGGCTGGTTCGACGACATGTTCACCGCCGGCTTCGAGGGCGAGAATCTGCCGTCGGAGCAACGCTGGCGGGCCCTGCAATGGCTCGGCGAACGCACCGCGAAGGATCCACGCTTCGCCGTCGCCATGGTCGAACACGTCTGGTACATCTTGAGCGGCCGAAAGGTACTGACCGCGCCGAAGGATCTCGATGATCCGCTCTACACCGGCAAACGGCGTGCGTATCAGGAACAGCGGCGGCAGATCGAGAAGATCGCCGAGCGCTTCCGGCAGTCCGGCTTCAACCTCAAGAGCGTCTTCAAGGATTGGATCCTGTCCGACTTCTACCGGGCTGATGGCCTGGCGACGACGGTCAGCGACCCGCGACGGCGAGCGGAGCTGGACGATCTCGGCGTCTACCGGATGCTGGCCCCGGAACAGGTCGAGCGGAAGCTGGCCGCCATCTTCGGTCAGCGCTGGGGCCGACTCCGCGAGCAGCTTGCCATTCTCTATGGCGGCATCGATTCCGAGGAAGTCACCGAGCGGGCGAGCGATCCCAGCGGAGCGATGGGAGCGATCCAGCGCATGCTGGCCAACGAGGTCGCCACCCGGCACACCCTGCGCGACTTCGCGCTCGCTCCGGCCGAACGCCGCCTGTTCCCCGGCATCGAGCCGGACGTGCTGCCGGGCTCGTCCAGCGAGGCCGACGCGACCATTCGTCGGGCGATCGTCCACCTGCACGAACTGATCCTTGGCCGAGAGGACGCGCCGGATTCCGCCGAGGTGACGCGGACGTTCGAGCTATTCGCCGGCATCGTCGCCGATGCGAAGGGCCGGAAGGGAATCGAGAAGGTCGAGATCTACCACGCCCGATCGCGCGTGCCGAACGCGCCCGCCGATCCGCACTACACCATCCGCGCCTGGCGTGCGGTGGTCACCTACCTGCTCCGCCGGCCTGAATTCCTCTACGAGTAACCCCGCCATGCGCTCCGATCGACGTTCCTTCCTGAAGCTCTGCGGCCTGGCCAGCCTCGGCGTGGCGGCTCCGCTTCACGATCCGCTCGAAGTCCGGGCCGGGGCGAACGAGCCCTATTCCGGGCCGTACTACGTCGTCTTCAACGCCGCCGGCGGCTGGGATACGACCTACCTGATGGACCCCAAGGGAATCGGCGGCATCAACCGGCTCTATCAGGAAGGGGACATCCTGACCCGCGGCGGCCACAAGTTCGCGCCGACGGCGAAGCATCACAAGGGCGGGATGAGCAACGAGGACTTCTACGAGCAGTTCGGGGCCGAGCTGCTGACCTTCAACGGTCTGGATTACTCGGTCAACAATCACTCGCCCGGCTCTCGCTACATGGCGACGGGCAAGCTCGACAGCCTGGCCTACCCGACGTTCGCGGCCCTGGCTGCGGCGTGTCACGGGCCGACCTGTCCGCTGGCGTTCCTGACCTTCGGCAACTACTCGGCGACGGGCAATCTCGTCGCCATGGCTCGGGTGCCGTACCTGCATTCGCTGCGTGGCCTGTCTGCCGCCGATGGCGTCGAGGGGAACGAACGCTCGCCGTATCACGACAAATTCGCTCTCGACCGGATCGAGCGTGCCCTGCAGGCGGAGGTGGAGGCGCACGTCGGCCAGCCGCGTCTACCGCGAGCGGAGCATGCCGAGAACATGCTCTTCGCGGCCCAGGCCAACTCGAAGGCCCTGGAGCGGGTCACGCCGTACATCCCGAAGACCATCCCGAAGGAGAGGCTGTCGCAGCAGGTCGAGATCGCCCTGGCGTCGTTCAAGGCGGGCGTCGGTGTCTCGGCGAACCTGACCATCGGTCAGTTCGACAGCCACGCCAACAACGACACCGACCAGATGAAGTTGCTTCCGGAGTTCCTCGCCGGCATCGCCTACCTGCTGCGTCGAGCCGAGGAACTGAAGATCCGCGAGCAGCTGGTCGTGATCGTCCAGAGCGAGATGGGCCGGACGCCGACGTACAACAAGGGCAACGGCAAGGATCACTGGTCGATCGGCTCGGTCCTGTTCCTCGGCAAGGGGATCAAGGGCAATCGCGTGATCGGCGCGACGGACGAGAAGCAGTTCCACGTTCCGGTCAATGCACGGACGCTGGCCTGCGATCGGGAGAAGGGCGTCCGGGTCCGGCCGGAGCATCTCCACCAGGCGCTGCGAGAACTGGCCGGCATCGCCGATCATGCCTTCAGCAAGAAGTTCCCGCTCGGCGTCGCGGAGAAGGATCGACTCCAGGGCTTCTGGGGTTGAGCCAACCCGGCATTCAGGGCAGGTCATCCACGATCGTGGTGTCCACTTTCATTTTCTCGCTAGAATAGGAACGAACCGGGTGCGGTGGACGCGACCCGGTCCTACCTGCGAGGTCGTTTCGTCGATGAAGTACCGTCTGCTGACGCCTGGCCCGACGCCGGTCCCCGAGGAGACGCTCCTGGAACTGGCCCGGCCCGTCTTTTTTCACCGCTCGCCGGAGTTCAAGCAGGCGCTGCAGTCCGCCACTGAGGATCTGCAACACGTCTACTGCACGAAGAACCCGGTCGTCACGATCACCTGTTCCGGCACTGGCGGCATGGAGGCGGCCGTCGCCAGTACGTTCCCGGCCGGCTCGAAGGCCATCTGCCTGATCGCTGGCCGCTGGGGCGAACGCTGGCGCAACATTGCCAGGGCGATGGGCGTCGAGGTCGTCAGCGTGACGTGTCCGTATGGCCAGGCCGTCACGCCGGAGCAGCTGGCCGAGGCACTGCGACAGCATCCCGATGCGGTCGGCGTCTGCGCCACCCTGAGCGAGACGGCGACCGGCGTGGTCAACGACATCGAGGCCTACGGCAAACTCGTGGCGAAGACGCCGGCCGTGCTGATCGTCGATGCGATCAGCGGTCTGGGTGCGGTGCCGTGCCGGACGGACGAGTGGGGGGTCGATCTCTGCGTGGCCGGCTCGCAGAAGGCCCTGATGCTGCCGCCCGGCCTGGCGTTTGTCTCGATCAGCGACAAGGGAGCGAAGGCGATCCATGCCAACACGCAGGCCCGGACGTTCTACTTCGACCTGCGCAAGTATCTCGACAAGATCAAGGAATTCGACACGCCGTACACGCCGGCGAACACGTTGATCCGGGCCCTGGTCAAGAGCCTGAAACGGCTTCGGACCGAGGGAATCGAGAACGTCTGGGCACGGCACGCCCGGCTGGCGACGGCGTGTCGGGCGGCGATCACGGCGCTGGGGCTGAAGCTGTTCGCCGAGCGGCCCGGTGGCGGCATGACGGTCTTCGCTCCGCCCGATGGGGTCGAGAGCGGTGCGATCCTGTCGAAGCTGGAGAAGCAGTACAACCTGAAGCTGGCCAATGGTCAGGACACGCTCAAGGGCAAGATCATCCGCCTGTCGCACATGGGCTTCGTCGATCCGTTCGACATCCTGGCGGCCATCTCCGGTCTGGAACTGGTGCTGGCGGAGATGGGGCAACCGGTCGAACTGGGAGCCGGCGTGACGGCGTTTCAACGAGCCCTGGCGGCGGGATAAGTCCCGGCGAACGATCCGACAGGCGAGCCCCCGGCGAAAGCCGGGGGAGTCTTCGACGGCAGTCGGCGTGAAAGGCGAGCCCCCCACGAAAGTGGGGGGAGTTCCCGCCCTGTAAACTCCCCCCACTTTCGTGGGGGGCTCGCCAGTCTTCACCATCCATGAAAGTGAGAGATATGCCACGCGTATTCGTAGCCGACAAACTCGAGGCTCAGGGCCTCGATCTGATGCGACAGGCCGGTCTGGAACTGGACGTTCGTGAAGGACTCAAGGGCGACGAGTTGCTCCAGGCGATGCGCGCTGCCGATGGTCTGATCGTTCGCAGTGCGACGAAGGTGACGGCGGCGATGCTGGAAGATCCCGGTAAACTGCGGGTCATCGTGCGGGCCGGTGTCGGCGTCGATACCATCGATGTCGGAGCGGCGACTCGCAAGGGCATCCTGGTCATGAACACGCCGAGCGGCAACACGGTCAGCACGGCCGAGCAGACCATCGCGCTGCTGCTCGCCCTGGCCCGACACACCGCCGCGGCCGACGCCAGCATGCGAACCGGAAAGTGGGAGCGGAGCAAGTTCCTCGGCACCCAGCTCGCCGGTAAGACGATCGGCGTCGTCGGCCTGGGCCGCATCGGTCGCGAGGTGGCGAAGCGCTGTGCCGGCCTTGATATGAAGGTCGTCGGCTTCGATCCGTTCCTGCCGCCGGGCACGGCCGGGCAGGTCGGCATCGAGGTGCTGCCGTCGCTGGAGGCGCTGCTGCCACGCTGCGACTTCCTGACGGTCCACACGCCGCTGACCGATGAGACGCGCGACCTGATCGGCGAGAAGCAGATCGCGCTCTTGCCGAAGGGAGCCCGAATCCTCAACTGCGCCCGGGGCGGCATCATCAACGAGGACGCTCTGCTGGCGGCGCTCAACAGCAAGCACCTGGCCGGGGCGGCACTGGACGTCTTCGCCACGGAACCGACGCCGCCGGGCTATCCGCTCGTCGGCCTGCCGAACGTCGTCGTCACGCCGCATCTCGGAGCCTCGACCGTCGAGGCGCAGACGTCGGTCGCACTGGAGGCGGCCCAGTTGCTGATCGAGTACCTGACCAAGGGAGTGGTCGGGTTCGCGGTCAACCTGGCGGCGGTGGATCGCTCGGAGCTGGAGGGCCTGCGTCTGGCGGTGGACCTGGCCCGACGTCTGGGTCTGCTCCAGGCTCAGATGGCCGATGGGCCGATCCAGAAGGCGACTGTGTCGTACCGGGGCGACCTGGCCGGCAAATCGACCCGGCTCATCACGGCGGCGTTCACGGCCGGCCTGCTCGAAGGACAGCTCGATCTGCCGGTGAACATCGTCAACGCCATGGTCCTGGCCAAGGAACGCGGCCTGGTCATCAGCGAGGAAACGACGCTGCAACCGGGCGACTTCGCGACCCTGCTGCGGACCGAGGCTCAGACGGCCAAGGGGACCGTCGTCGCGGCGGGGACGCTGTTCGGCGACCAGTACCTGCGGCTGGTGCAGCTCGGCGGGAATCGGCTGGAATCGTACCTGGATGGCGTGATGCTCCTGTTCAGCCATCGCGACGTGCCGGGCCTGATCGGTTTCATCGGGACGATCTTCGGCAAGCACCAGGTGAACATCGCGCAGATGACGGTTGGCCGTCAGCAGCCGGGCGGCGAGGCGATCGCGGTGCTGAACCTGGACAGTCTGCCGGCCGAGGCGGCGCTGGCTGAGGTGCGCAAGCATCCGCAGATCACCAGCGTGAACCTGGTGAAGCTGCCGCCGGCCGGCGAGATGCCTCCGTGGTTCGGATAAGCGGGTGATCGGCCCGCCGGGAGGAGACGTCATGCCGTTACGCGATCATTTTCACGCCCTTTGAAGCGGAGTGAAGACGCGCAGAGATGGCCGTCTGGCTTGCTGTTCTAACTTTTTTGGACTGCGGCGATCCTTCGCCGCTCTGGCTGTCTCACTCGGGGGGCGACGAAGGTAGACGAGGCAGAAAGGAAAAGCGGCGAAGGATCGCCGCAGTCCAAAAAAGCCAGACCGGAAAGGAAGAAAGCCAGACCGACGCCGTGGTATGCTGAGGTATGAGCCGTCTCCTCCCACTCCTTGCTGTTCTTCTCGCCGGCCTAGCCCTGGCCCGGCCGTGGCTTGCGCCGACGGAGCGGTCCGACCCGGTGCCGGCAGTCGGCTGGGTGCTGGCCAGTGATGTCGGCAAGGGCTCCGGCTGGATCCTCGACGCCGAGCGACGCTGGCTTGTCACCTGCTGGCACGTCGTCGGCGAGAACGATAGCGTCGAGGTCGTCTTTCCCGTTCCGGGTCAGGTTCGCCGGGCCTGGTATCTCGAACATCTGCCGAAACTTCGCGAGCAGGGCCAGGTCGTCACCGGCAAGGTGCTGCATCGCGAGATCGGCGTCGATCTGGCTCTCGTCGAACTGGAATCGCTGCCCGCAGGAACCGTGGCGCTGCCGCTCGCCGGACGCGGCGTCGAGGCGGGAGAGCGGGTCCAGGCCCTCGGCAATCGGTACGACACGGACCTGCTCTGGCTCCGTTCGTCCGGCCGGGTCCGTGCCGTGCGGCAACTCCGGGACGGCTACTTCACCGGCGGCAAGCAGGTGGCCAAGACGGCGTGGATCGTCGATGCCCGGGTGCCGATCAACGAGGGAGACAGCGGCGGGCCACTGCTCGACGCGGCCGGCCGGGTCGTGGGGATCGCCGCGGCGGTCGCCTGGGAACATCAGGGGAGCGGCTACTTCATCGATCGACGCGAACTGCTCGCGTTCCTGGATCGGGCCGGGAAGAAACGGCCGATCCCGGCCGAAGAACGGCCGGCGGGGCCAGACGTGTATCGCCGGTTTCTGCCCTCGACGGTGCTGGTGCTGCCGCGTGAGACACGTCGGCGCGGCAGCGGCTGGATCGTCGATCGCGAACGCCGCCTCGTCCTGACCGGCTCGGAACTGCTGCGCGATCGGAAGGCCGCCGAGGTGCGGTTTCCGTTCGCGGAGAGCGAGCCAGCCACGGGCATCGTGCTGGCACGCGACGAGCGGCGGAACCTGGCTCTGCTCGAACTCGACCGCTTGCCGAAGTCGGCCGTGGCGGCGACGTTCGCTGACAATGAGCCGTCACCGGGAGATCCTCTCCACGCCATCACGCACGCCTCGCGGCCGGACCTCGACTGGCTCTACCTGGGCACGATACTGCGTCAGACGGGGCCGGTGAAGGTGAGCCGGGAAGAGGGCGAACCGCCACGAGTGCTGCTCTTGCAGGCCCAGCCGGCAGACGGCGAGGAGGGAGCGGCGATCGTCGATGATCGTGGCCGGATCGTCGGGCAGCACGCGGGGAAAGGGCCGCCTCAGCAGCAGATCGCGTATGCCGTGACGGCCGGCGAACTCCGTGGCTTTCTCAAGCAGGAGCAAGGGCGGTGGGAGCCGCGAACCGAGGCGGACTGGGTGACGCGGGCGCGTCTGTTCCGCGCGGCGCAGGCGGCGGAGTGGGCCTTGCGGGATCTGGGTCGAGCCCTGGAGGCGGTGCCGAACTCGGCGCTGGCCTGTGGCGAACGCTCCGACCTGCTGCTGGAGCGCGGCGCGGTCGATGCCGCCCTGGCGGACGCGGAACGAGCAGTGAAACTGGCACCGGATCAACCGGCGAGTTGGTGTCGGCGAGCCGAGGCGAGGGCGGCGCACGGTGACCTGCGCGAGGCGCTGGCTGACAGTGACAGGGCCATCGCACTCGATCGCCGATCCGCAGACGTGCAGCGAGTCCGGGCCGGCATCCTGCGTCGTCTCGGTCGGCTGATGGAGGCGCTGGCCCATGCCGATGAGGCCATCTGGCTCGATCGCAAGAACGCGGCGGGCTATCGAGAGCGGGGCTGGATTCGCCTCGATCGGGACGAGGCGGTCCAGGCAATCGAGGATCTTGACCTGGCCTTGAAACTCGATGACGAGGACGGCCTGGCATACCGCCTGCGTGGCGAGGCCCGGTGGCAGCGGAGTGACGTGCGCGGAGCCCTGGCCGACTTCGAGGCGGTCCTGGCGCGACGACCTGGCGATGCGCGAGCCTGGCTCGGTCGCGCCCGGGTTCGGGAGTCGGTAGCGGACTGCACGCAGGCGATTGCCCGAGAACCCACTCTGGCGACGGCGTATCTGGAACGCGGGGCGTTGCGGCTGACCGGGCTGTCGCCAGGGCTCGGCCTGGAGGATCTGGCCGAGGCGGTGCGCTTGCGACCACCGCTGCGCGAGACGGCCCTGGAGCGTGTGCGTCACGTCGTGCGGGCGATGAAGCAAGACGACCCGGTTCGCGCGGGGCGGATCGCCCTGGGGGCGGCAGCGCGGCTGCTTCCAGCCCGGGACGGGCGACGGTGGCGGGAGTTGCCTCCTGATCCGAAGCGATGGGTTGAACTGCTCGAAGGAAATCCGTCTCGTCGCTGAGATGGTCCGACGCTTCCTTTCGAGTACCATAGTGCTGGTGTTCGAGTTCGGACCACCCTCCACGCTGAGGAAGCCCTCCATGAAGATCCAGCTGCTCGGTGCCGCCGGCGAGGTGACCGGTTCTGCCTACCACGTCCAGTGTGCGGCCGGCCGACTGCTCATCGACTTCGGCATGTTCCAGGGAAGCCGCGAGACCGAGCGGAAGAACCGGATCCCGTCGCAACTCCCCGCCCGCAAGGTCGATGCCGTGATCCTCACGCACGCGCACCTGGATCATACCGGCCGGCTGCCGTTGCTGGCCCAGGCCGGCTTTCGCGGTCCGATCTTCGCCACCGAGGCGACGCGGGATCTGACCGCGCTCATCCTCAAGGACTCCGCCCACGTCCAGGCCGGCGACGCCGATCGGGCCAACCGACATCGCCAACGCCGTGATCTGCCGCCGATCGAACCGCTCTACACCGCAGAGGACGTCGAGAAGATTCTGCCGCGCATCAAGACCGTCCAGCTGGGCCAGCCGTTCGAGCCGGCTCCCGGTGCCCGGGCCGTGATCAAGGAAGCCGGCCACATGCTCGGCTCCGGCTCGATCCAGCTGGCCGTGACCGTGGCCGGCTAGGCGAAGACGGTCGTCTTCTCCGGCGATCTCGGCCCGCGTGGTGCGCCGCTGCTCGAAGATCCCGAGCCGTTTTCGCGAGCCGACGTCGTCTTCCTCGAATCGACCTACGGCGACCGCGACCATCGACCGCTCCGAGAGACGCTGACCGAACTGCGGACGATCCTTCGGCGTACCGCCGCCCTCGGCGAGAAGGTTCTCGTCCCGGTCTTCGCCATCGGCCGGGCTCAGGACATGATCTACCACATCGCCGGCATGTTCCGCCGGGGCGAACTGCCCAAGTTCCCGGTCTACCTCGACAGTCCGATGGCCATCGACGCTCTGAACGTCTACAAGCACCATCCCGAACTGTTCGACGCCGAGGCCCGCTCCTTGTGGCAGTCCGGCGAGCTGACCAACGAACTGAACGAGGTGCAGTTGAGCGTCACCGGCGAGGACTCCCGTCGGCTCAACGACACCAGGGGGCCGATGATGATCCTGGCCGCGTCGGGCATGTGTACCGGCGGTCGGATTCTGCACCATCTGCGGCACAACCTGTGGAAGCCTGGCACCGAGGTTCTCTTCGTTGGCTATCAGGGTGAGGGGACGCTTGGCCGACGGCTGATCGACGGAGCCCGCTCGGTGCCCATCCTGGGTGAGTCGGTCGCGGTCAAGGCGAAGATCAACACGCTGGGCGGCTTCAGTGCCCATGCCGGCCAGACGGAACTGCTCGACTGGCTCGGCGTCATGGCGAAGAGCGGCCCGCGCGTGATCCTGACCCACGGCGAGGATCGCGGTCGGCGACCGCTGCGCGACAAGATCGACGCCCGCTTCGGCCTCGACGTGACGCTGCCGGAGTTCGGCGACGTGATCGAGGTGTGAGCCGGGCGAACCCGGGAAGTGCGACAACCCTACCCGGAGCCGTCGCGTCTCCTAGGATAAGCCTCATTCCAAGGACCATCCAGGAGGCGAGAGCAGAGCCATGGCCGATTCAACGACCGCCCGGAAGGAACTCGCTGCCCAGCTGCGCATCGACAGCATTCGCTGCACCACTGCGGCCGGCTCCGGCCACCCGACGTCGTCGATGTCGGCCGCCGATCTCATGGCCGTCCTGATGACCGGCTACCTGAAGTACGACTGGGCCCAGCCGCACCACCCGAACAACGATCGGCTCATCTTCTCCAAGGGGCACGCCTGCCCTGTTCTGTACGCCATGTACAAGGCCGCCGGCGCGATCACCGACGCCGAGCTGCTCAGTCTCCGCAAGAAGGGCAGCCGGCTCGAAGGCCATCCCAATCCGCACGTTCTGCCCTACGTCGATGTCGCTACCGGCTCGCTCGGCCAGGGTCTGCCCATTGGCGTCGGCATGGCCCTCAACGGCAAGTACCTCGATCAGCTGCCCTACCGCGTCTGGGTCGTCCTCGGCGACAGTGAGATCGCCGAGGGCTCCATCTGGGAGGCGGCCGACAAGGCGTCGCACTACCAGCTCGACAACCTGATCGGCATCCTCGACATGAACCGTCTCGGCCAGCGCGGCGAGACTGCCCTGGGCTGGCACGGCGAGATCTACGCCGCCCGCTTCCACGCCTTCGGCTGGCACGCGATCACGCTCGATGGCCATGACCTCGCCGCCATCGATCGGGCCTTCGCCGAGGCCCTGACTGTCAAGGGCAAGCCGATCATCCTGATCGCGAAGACGAAGAAGGGCGATGGCTACGCTCCGATCGAGGACAAGGACGGCTGGCACGGTAAGGCCCTGCCGCGCGACATGGCCGACGACGCCATCAAGCAACTCGGCGGCGAGAAGAACCTGACCGTCGCCGTGCAGAAGCCGGAAGATCGCAAGCCGGCCGCCACGAAGCCGGCGAAGCTCGAGCTGCCGACCTACGCCGTCGGCGGCAAGGAGGCCGTCCGCAAGGCCTACGGCGACGCTCTCGTCGCTCTGGGCAAGGCCGATCCCGACGTGGTCGTTCTCGATGCCGAGGTGTCCAACTCGACTCACGCCGACGAGTTCAAGAAAGCCTTTCCGCAACGCTTCTTCGAGATGTTCATCTCCGAACAGCAGCTGGTCTCGGCGGCCGTCGGCTTCGGCGTGCTGGGCAAGAAGGCGTTCGCCTCGACGTTCGCCGCGTTCTTCACTCGCGCGTTCGACCAGATCCGCATGGGCACCATCTCGAACGCGACGATCCACCTGTCCGGTTCGCACGCCGGCGTCTCGATCGGCGAGGACGGCCCGTCGCAGATGGCCCTGGAAGACCTGGCCATGATGCGGGCCGTGTGCGACAGCACCGTTCTGTATCCCTGTGACCCGAACCAGACGGTGCAACTCGTCGCGGCGATGGCCGGCCTGAAGGGGATCAGCTACATTCGTACGACGCGCGAGAAGACCACGGTGATCTACCCGCCGACGGAGAAGTTCACCGTCGGCGGTAGCAAGGTGATTCACTCGTCGGGCCAGGACAAGGTCGCCGTCATCGCGGCCGGCATCACGCTGCACGAGACGCTCAAGGCTTACGAGAAGCTCAAGGCGACGGGTATCGCCATCCGAGTCATCGACGCCTACTCGGTCAAGCCGATCGACAGGGCGACGCTGCACCAGGCCGCGAAGGATTGCGGCGGCAAGCTGATCGTCGTCGAGGATCACTGGCCGGAAGGCGGTCTGGGCGATGCCGTCCTGGAGGCGTTCGTCGGTGGGCCGACGAGTCTGAACGTGGTGAAGCTGGCCCCGACGAAGATTCCGGGCTCGGCGACGCCAGCGGAACTGCTCGCTGCCGCGGGCATCGACGCCGACCACATCGTGGAGGCGGTCAAGAAACTGGCCGGCTGATCGTCACGAGGAAGCCGTCCAACACACGAAGCCTCCGGAAAGACACCGAGTCCTGTCTTTCCGGAGGCTTCGGGTTTTGTCGTTGGTTCGCGATTACTTCTTCTTCTTGTCGTCCTCGGCCTCTTCCTTCTTGGCTTTCTTCGGTTTGCCGCCGACCTTGAGGACGCGGACCTTGGGCAGCCCGAAAGGGCTGCGGCCGTCGGCAAAGCGGCCTTCTTCCTTGAGGATCGCGATGCGCTCGGCCCGCGTCAACACGCTGCGGGCCCGCGCCAGCTGGTTCTTGCGGCGGAGGCTTTTATCAATCGACACGACACGACTCCCAGAGGGCCTCGAACTTCATGGTATCCGCTCATGATAGGGATCGAGCGGCGCGCCGACAAGAGAGGGTGCTTCCCCGTCGATGCGAGACGTAGTGAGACGTAGGGTGGGCGGGAGCGCCACCGACGCCTGATCGCCCCCGAAGGCCGGAACAGCGCAGGCCCACCAATCCTCGCTCGGGAGCGCAGCGACACCGTTCAGAAAAACGCGGTGTCGCTGCGCTCCCGTCGGAGCATCGGTGGGCCTCCGCTGTGGCGGGTCTCGGGACGTATCAGGCGTCAGTGGCGCTCCCGCCCACCCTACATTCGCTACGCTCCCGTCGGAGCATCGGTGGGCCTCCGCTGTGACTGACTCCGCCAGGTAGCAGGCCACGGTGATGCTCCAGACCGCCCTCCATTTTTGGCCGCATCAACGAGGGGATGCACCCGCGCTCCAGTCGATCAAGGCGGACAGCTGGCGCAGGAGTGGCAGTCCGCACTCCAGGCGAGCCAGTGGATCAGGTCGATCCGTGCCAGGCCGGCGTTGATCTCGGCCTCACTCACTGCGTGGTCCGGGCTCTGACGGCACGCTGTTAGCAGACGCTCGGCCTGTTGCCAGTGCCGCAGGAGGGTGGCTCCCTCATCGCGTACGCAGCACTCGGTATCCGCGACGGCCTGCTGGGCACGCAGCCAGCGCTGGCGGTTCTCGAGCTTACGCTCACCCCCTTCCGCGCTGACGTCCCGGATACGGCGTTCGATCTCCTCACGGAGGCGGGCAAGTTCCACGGCCGGATGCGCTGCCGCCGCGGCCGACTGGGCCGCATCCAGGTCGGGCGGCAACGAGGGCAGGGCGGTCGCTCTCAGGTCAAGTCGGCCGGCCTCCTCCGGAGTCAGGGCCAGCAGGCGGCACAGTTCGGCCTGGGCTTCCTCCCGGCGAATCGTTTCCTGGATCGAGGCCGGCCGATTCCTCCCGGCCTGGCAGCAGTGCAGCACCCAGCAGGCCCGATCGACGGCCCGGGCCAGGTGGGCCAGGCGAAGGCGGTATTCCAGCAGGGCGATTCGCATCCCTAGCTGCGCGATGGCGGCGGCCTCGGCGAGGCCGAGTTTCTTGCGGAGCAGATCGAGCGAGAAGTCACAGCCCGGCGGTTTGGTGCCGAGTTCGGCGACCTTTCGGTCCAGCTTCCAGAACGCGACACTCTGGCCATCGAGCCGACCCGCGCGACGGGCGCGTTCCAGGCAGTCGGTGCGAGACAGAATAATGGGCCCCGTGGCCGGGAGCGGCGGCAGGGCCTCGACGACGACCGGAACCGGCTCTACCGAATCGTTCGCGGCCGGGACGAAGCCGTCGGCCGGGTGGCCAATCTCGGCGGTCGAGGCGGGTTTGTGCGTGGTCGTCGTGGTCGCGCATCCGGCGACGAGCAGGCCGAGAAGGACGGCCAGGCAGCCTGTCGGGATGCGCGTCATCCTGCCGACCTCCGATACCGTCCCGCGATTCCAACCATGCAGGTGGTATCGGTCGTCGGGGTCGTGCCGCTGGATGGGAAGTTGGCTCAGGGGAGCGGCTGGTCCGGATAGTGTGGCGGTGGGTTGGCGGTTCCGGTCCAGCGCACCGGCGGCTCCCACTCGGCCGTGAGGTTGATGTCCTGATCGAAATGGAAATGACGGGGAGTGAGCCGGCCGGGGTTGGCGATGGCTCCCGGCGGCAGCAGACCGGCCTGCTCGATGGCCGTGGCGACCAGTTCGGAGCAGAACCAGTCCGCCTGCTTCGGATCGCCGCTGCGATAGGTTCGGCCGCGCGTCGGGACCAGGGCGAGGAACTCGCGTGTCGGGGTGAACCGCTTGCCGAGCTGGCCCTCCGCGAAGGCCGTGAGCCGGGCCGACTGCTCCGGCGTCAGGGGCGTTCGTCGTTGTCGCACCCAGGCGGCGGGATCCTTGCCGTGGTAGGCCTGGAACAGCGCGGTCAGCCGTTCGGGCACGAGCCGGAGCGTGACGCTGTGGGAGGTGCCGCCGCCGACCTCCAGGGCCTCCAGTTCGCCGGTACTACGGCGGACCAGGATCATCGAGTGGTACGGATGTCCCGTGCCGGCGAGCCGCCAGACGATGGTGTAGATCTTGTCGCGTGAGGTGAGCAGGAGGAGATCGCCTTCGCGAGGAGTGTACGGGCAGGGCCGGGTGTTGTCGGCCGACCAGAGGTAGCCGACGGAACGAACCTCCTGCGGGCTCCAGGGCGGAGCCGCGAGGACGCAGCAGACGGCGAGAAAGAAGGGCGTCATGAATCCATCCTCCAGCCCGAATATCCCGTATCAAGATCGAATCGACGGGGCCGGCGACTTGAGAGCGACTCAGGCCGTCAGCGTGACCTCGGCGATGGTCAGGCTCGCATCCCAGGGCCGGGCCTTCGCTTTTTCACGGGCGGCGAGCCCCATTCGCCGGCGCAGATCGTCGTCGCTGGCCAGGTGTCGAAGGGCCTCGCGCAGCGCCTCGACCCGGCAGGGGACGACCAGGCCATCGACGCCGTGGGCGATCACGCCCGGGATGCCGCCGGCGTTGTACCCGACGCAGGGAACGCCATTGGCCGCCGCTTCCAGGAGGACCAGCCCGAACGAATCCACCCGGCTCGGCAGGGCGAAGAGATCGATGCCCGCGAAGAAGTCGCGCTTCTCGCCGTCGGTCAACTCGCCGAGCAAGAGCGTGTCCGGGGCGGGCCGAAAGTTCGGCATCGCCGGGCCGGCCAGGACCAGTCGGACGGGCAGGCCGGCAGCGGCGCGGACCAGGTCGTTACTCCCCTTCTCGGCGCTCAGGTTGGCCAGATGACCGATCACCACGGAATCGAGCGGGATCCCGTGTCGAGCCCGCCAGGCGCGGCGATCGCCGCCGGTACACTCGCTCACGTCCACGCCGAGGCCCTGCAAGACGATCCGCTCGGCCGGGATGGCCAGGTCACGGAACGCCTGCGCCTCCTGTGGCGTCTGGACGAGCAGCCGGTCGGCCTCCCGGGCGAGGGCCAGCAGAGCCGGCTTCGTGAACGAGCGCCGCACCGCATTCGTAGGGGCATCGAGGTCGCCCAGGTGCAGAAACGGCGTCAGGATGAACGGCACGCCGCGACGCCGGGCCAGGAGCCGGGCGCAACGCAGTGGCCAGGCATACGGAAAGGCCGTCGCATGGACCACGTCGCAGGGACCATCGTACGTCATCGCCCAGCGGCGCAGCGACCACGACAGCGGATTGCACGACATCACCCAGCCCTGCCAGGCCGGGATGGGAACCAGGGAGAGAGCCCGAAGCAACCAGCGCTGGGCCGGGACGTGCCAGAGCGGATGACGCGCGACCGTCACACCGTCCTCGATGGATATTCCGGCCGGCACCGTGGCGGCGTGACGATCCCAGAAGGCGGTCAGGTCGCGAGCCGTCGTGGTGGCGACGTGAACGTGGTGACCACGGGCCGTCAGCCAGTGGCTCAGGCGAGCGAAGTACGCTTCGGAACCGCCTCGGGCGGGTGGGTAACGCTGGACGATCTGGATGATGTGCATGCTGACTCCTGGTCTACAGGAGTTCGGCGAACGGGCGCAGCGCGGCGACAGTGAGCGGCAAAACGATGGCCGCCGCCAGGACATGCCGATCGCCTGGGTCGGGCAGTGTCAGAGCTGGAATGAGGCCCTCAAACCCCGTGACGAGACAGTCTCGAACGTGTGCGTTCATCAGTTGCCGCGTTCGTTCGAGCTGCTCCGGCTTCAGATCCGGTCGGGTTTCGCGGAGGGCCTGAATCCACTCGTCGTGAATGGCGTTCGTCCAGCGTGCCCGGAACAGGTCGGTCAGGGCGAGGTGCATGAGCAGATCCCGTAACGACGCCGGATAGAGTACGCACGCATCATAGAGGGCCGTCAGGGTCGCCACGTTCAATAGCCCATGTCGAGGACTTGCGCTTGCGCGGCGAGTTCTTCGAGCGCCTTCAACCGCTCGGCATCCACCTTTCGCTTGTAGGCCAGCACGTCGCGAAACAGGACGCGCCGGTGCGTCCCAACCTTGCGGCAAGGGATCTGACCCTCGTCGAGGAGCTTCACCAGGAAGGGCCGGGAGACGTTGAGCAGGTCGGCTGACTGCTGGGTGGTCAACTCGGCGTGGATCGGGATGAGCGTCACGGCATTTCCGCTCGCCATCTCGGTCAGGATGTGAAACAGGAGGCGGACCGCTGAGCGTGGGACGACCAGCGCGTCGCCATCGTCGCCATCCTCGACCTGAAGCCGAACGGCTCGGGCGGAAGGAAGCCGCTCGGCGAGTTGCCGACTCAACTCCTGGGCCAGACGCGCCTCCTCCTCTGTCGGGGCGACCGCTTCAAGCTTGTCCAGAAGTGTCGCAGACACGGCTCAACCCTCCGAGGTCGTTCGATCTTCCATGAGTTTATCACCTCAGCGAAACAAACGCAACAAAAGAAACAAGCGAAACAATCCTTGTCCGGCATTCGGAATCGAAAGCGAATGGATTCTCGTCGTCAGTCCTCCCGAAGCGATGTCCGACCGCTACAATAAACTCTCGTTCGAGTCCACCCAACCAGAAGGATTCCGAGGATGATCCGTATCTCGGCGATGGCCTCCGGTGTGCAACCCTCCGCGACGATGGCTGCGGCTGCCAGGGCGAAAAAGCTCAAGGCCGACGGGGTCAAGGTCTTCGACTTCAGCCTCGGCGAACCCGACTTCGCGACGCCGGCCCACATCTGTGAGGCCGCCACCGCCGCCATGCGTGCCGGCCAGACGAAGTACACCGCCGCGACCGGCACGCCCGAGCTGCGCGCCGCCGTCGCTGCCTGGTATCAGAGAACCTATGGCATCACGTACGCCCCCGACCAGATCATCATCTCCAACGGCGCGAAGCACTCCATCAGCACCGCCCTGGAGACGATCATCGGCCCCGGCGACGAGGTCATCATTCCGACGCCATACTGGGTCAGCTACAGCGATCTGGTGACCATGACCGGAGCGACCTGCAAGCTGGTGCCGACGACCCTGGCCAATGGCTTCAAGATGTCGCCGGACCAGTTCCGGGCCGCCATCACGCCGAAGAGTCGGCTGCTCATGCTCAACTCGCCGAGCAACCCGACTGGCTCGGTCTACACCCGTGAGGAACTGACGAAGCTGGCCGAGATCGTCCTGGAACACAAGCTCACCGTCCTCAGCGATGAGATCTACGAACAGCTCGTCTTCGGCGACGCGAAGGCGACGTGCTTCGCCACCCTGCTGCCGGGGTTGCAGGAGCAGACGCTGACGATCAGCGGGGCGAGCAAGAGCTACGCGATGACCGGCTGGCGGATCGGCTGGACGCTCGGGCCGAAGCACGTCATCACGGCGATGGGGACCGTTCAGAGCCAGCAGACGAGCAACCCGAGCAGCATCAGCCAGGCGGCGGCGAAGGCTGCCCTGGAGGGGGACCAGACCTGTGTGGCGACGATGCGGCAGGAATTCCAGGCGCGACGCGATTACGTCTGTGGTCGCCTGATGAAGATGCCCGGCCTTGGCGTGCGCGTGCCCGAGGGAGCGTTCTACGCCTTCTTCGACGTGTCGTCGCACTTTGGCCGGACGCTGGGCGGCAAGCCGGTGAAGGACTCGGCCAGCTTCTGCGATGCGGCCCTGGAGTCGGCTCACGTCTGCCTGGTGCAGGGCTCGGCCTTCGGGGCGGAAGGGTACGTCCGCCTGTCGTACGCCAGCAGTCGGGAGGAATTGCAGGGCGGACTCGATCGGTTCGAGGCGTTCCTGCGGGGGTGACGACGATCCCATTTAGCCGCCGGCTTGCCGGCGGGATTTCGCGGTGAAGACCGCCGGCAAGCCGGCGGCTAAATGGAGCGGAGGTGCCATCATGCTATCACCCGGCCAGGTTCTGCTGCTCCGCGAGGCGGACGTCCGTCAGGTGCTGACCCTGGAGATGGCCCTGGAGGCCGTCGAGCGGGCCCTGCGCGCTCACGCCTTGCAGGAGGCCGTCAACCAGCCGCGTCTGCGCGCCCAGACCGACCACGCCATGCTGCACAACATGAGCGCCGCCATCAAGGGCATGGGCGTCATGGGCAGCAAGGTCTACGCCACGAGCAAGAAACATCCGGCCCGATTCCTCGTGCCCCTGTTCGATGGCCGAACCGCTGCCTTGCTCGCTCTGATCCAGGCCGACTACCTCGGCCAGGTCCGCACCGGGGCGGCCAGCGGCGTCGCGACGAAATACCTGGCCCGACCCGATGCGGCCGAGGTCGGCCTCTTCGGCAGCGGCAAGCAGGCCCGGACGCAACTCGAGGCCGTCTGCAAGGTTCGGCCCGTGCGACGGGTGAGCGTCTACAGCCCGACGGAGGACCACCGCGTCCGCTTCGCCGCCGAGATGAGCGCGGCCCTCGGCGTGCCGGTCGAGCCGGCCGCCCGGCCGGAGGAGGCCGCCGAGGGAAAGAGCATCGTCATCACCGCGACGGCGGCACGCGATCCGGTCCTTCAGGGTGCCTGGCTGGCTCCGGGAACGCACCTGAACGTGATCGGCTCGAACTTCCTGGGCAAGGCGGAAGTGGACGTGCCGACGCTGCGCCGGGCGAATCTCCTTGTCGTGGATAGCAAGGACCAGGCCCGACTGGAGGCCGGCGACTTCGCGCCGGCGATCGAGGACGGCGTGATCAAGTGGTCGGACGTCACCGAACTCGGCCAGATCGTCGCCGGTCGCTTTCCGGGTCGGCAGACGGCCGAGGAGATCACCCTGTTCAAATCGCTCGGCCTGGCCCTGGAAGACGTCGCCGTCGCGGCGCGCGTCTATCAGGCGGCCGTCCAGCAGGGCGTCGGAACCGTGCTGGACTGGGAGTGAACCCCGGCGAGCGGCCCCCGTCAGGGGGCTGAGTTTTCGCGGCGTGCAAGTGTCATGGGGCTAACGCCCCACGCTCGCCGGGAAACTTACCGCCAGTTGAACGCCCGCAGGATCGGGGCATAGTCGTCGGTCCAGACGCCGATCTTCGGGTCCGGTTTGAGCGGTTCCCACGGCCCGGCCGGCGGGGCCATTTTCCGCTGCTCGCCATCGTACTGACTGGCGAATTGCAGGAACCCGCCCAGGGTGTAGCAGACGGCCGGGCCACTCATGCCCAGGCTGGCCGGCATCGGCAGCGCGGCACATGCCGGCAGCGCCTCCAGCAACGGTTTCTTCTCCTTCTGCCACTGCTCATCGGTGTAGAGCTTCGCCAGCGCCTCCGGGCTGCGGGCGATCATCACCCAGGAACTGGAGGCCTTGCCCTCCAGGTTCGCCGGGGCGAAGGTCTGCCGACCGTGTTCGTTGTAGCGGGTGGCTTCCGAGTCGCTCTCGTATAGACCCGTCAACTGCTTGTCGTTGGGATCGTCGGTCGTCTCGCGAATCTTCTGCACGATGTTTCCCAGCACCGGCCGCAGGTTGAGGTAGCGGTTGGAGATGTGGAAACAGACGATGCCATCGTCACGCATGTAGCGCAGATAGAGCTTCATGGCGTCGAGGGTAATCAGGTGGATCGGGATGGCGTCGGAACTGAACGCATCGACGACCAGGACCTTGAAGCCCTCGGCGTTGCGCATCCGGGACAGGACCTTGTCGTACGATTCGCCGGTGCTGTCGGCCTCGTCGCGGGCTCGCTGTTCCAGGTCGGCGACCTGACGTTCGATGGCCAGGCGGGCGTCGTTGAGATGCAGCACGACGTTAGCCCCGCGTTTCTTTGCGTCAGTGACATACGAGAAGTACTTGTCGTCGTCGAAGGAGAGCTTCTTGACGAGCGGGTCGATGTCGTAGAAGACGATCGTCTGGCCGGGCCGGGCGTACGCGGACATGGTGCCGGTGCCCAGGCCGATGACGCCGAGCTTGTTCGAGGTCTCCAGCGTGTTGTAGGCGTAGATGCCGGGCAACGGTCCCGCAGCGAGGCCGAGCCCGATCGGGTTGTCGGCGTAGGCGGCGCAGACCTGACCGATCGGGCCGGTCAGGTGGTAGTACGTCTGCGGCTCATTTCGGTTGGGAGTGTCCACCGTGACCCACTCGTTGAGGGCCCGGTCAAAGTAGCTGGTCTGGTAGTATTGCTTGCCGTGCAGCGTGGTCCCGTGGACCAGGCGATGCGAGCGTTCCTCGTAGACGGTGTCATTCGCACGCCAGCGGAAGGGGCTTACCTCGACCTTCAGGACGCCGAAGAAGCCGCGCCGCTGTTCCAGCGTGTTGGACTGTAGCGAGGCGCAGAACGACCCGGCGATCAGGATGGCAGCCACGCCGATGCCGAAACGCAACGACCGCTCCACAAACGTGTAGCAGAGAATGGCCGGCAGACCAAACGACAGGATGGTCGCGAACTGCCGGGGACTCATCTCCCACTGAGCGTTGAACGGTGTGCCGAGCCAGCTGATCGCCAGGTTCATCCAGTCGGTCACCCGGCCCAGACGCGACTGCTTGTAGGCGATGCCCGTGTCCGTATCGACCTTCTCGAGGACGGCCTCGGTCAGGTAGTCCGAGTTGAGGCCCCAGATCAGGCCGACTGTCAGGATGGCCAGGGTAACGGGCAGGACGAGGTCCATGATCCGGGTGGCGCGTTCCTTGCCGGTGCGGAACAGGTGCCACAGCCCGATGGTGATGAGCAGGAACGCGCCGATGATGTGCCAGCTGAAGTTCTCCACCTTCGCGCCGCTGAAGCCGAGATCGTCATCGACCAGGCGGAGTACCATCAGCAGGCAGCCGACCAGGAGAAACAGACCGGCCAGGGCGAAATCGAGGATCAGGCCCCAGGCCGATTCGGACTCGTTGCTCAGGTGCGGCAACAGCATACAGGCGAGGACCATGATCAGCGGATACTCGTAGTAGCCGTCGAACAGGACGGGAGCGACCAGCGAGTTGAGCAGACCGCCAACCACGCCGCCGAACGACATCCACATGAAGAACTCGGTCAGGTACTTCGCCGGCGGACGATCACGGGCCAGTTCGCCGTGACAGACCATCGCCACCACGAAAAGGGTGACCATGTGCAGCAGAATCAGCCACTGAATCGCCGGCTTGGTGACATCCTCGGCCATCATCAGGAAGACGAGCAGCAGAATGAGCAGCGGCAGCGTCAGGATGAGGGCCTTGTGACCATCGATGACGTTCCTGAGCGATTTGCCCTGGCCGGGGAAGATCGGCTCGAAGAAGCCAACGAGCCAGTCCTGGATACGGCCCGGCGTCTTGGAGAAGACGATGATGAACGTGCCGAGGTACAGGGCCAGGGGCAGCACCCAGAGCAGCGGAATCGGGGCGATGTCCGTCGTCATGTAGGTCGTCGAACCGAGCAGCAGGCTGGAGGGTACGGCAGCCAGGAGAATCCAGCGCAGGCGGCGCATCCAGGTGACCTGGCCGGAGAGCGTCTGGTTGGTGTCAGCGATATCCTCATCGACCAGGTCGGGGACGGGTTTGGCTGGCGGGGCCGTCCACATCAGGTAGGCGCACAGGGCGGTCAGGGCCATCAGGAGCAGGTAGGCTCCGGTCCAGATCCAGCGCTGATCACTGATGCCCATGCCGGGCTCGATCAGCGTCGGGTAGGCGAACAGGACGCCCATGCTGCCGAGGTTGCTGGCTCCATAGAGGAAGTAGGGGTCGGCCGCCGCCGGATGATCGGTGCTGGAGAACCACTTCTGAAGCATCGGCGCGCTGGCCGAGACGACCAGGAACGGGATGCCGACGGCGAAGAACAGCAGCAGCAGCACGGTGCTGATCGGGTTGCCGCCCTCGTGGATGAAACCCTTGTTGACGCCGATGGGGAAGAGGAAGAGCAGCGGCAGGAGCATCAGGCCGAGATGCAACTGGGCCTGGCGGCGCGGGCCAAGGTAAGTCGTGGACAGGTGGGCGTAGGCGTAGCCGGCCAGGAGCATGGCCTGGAAGAAGACCATGCAGGTGTTCCAGACCTCGGGAGTGCCGCCCATCAAGGGCGTGATCATCTTGCCGAGGATGAGCTGGATGAGGAAGACGAGGATGGCGCTGAGGAACAGCGTCCCCCCGTAAACGAGGAGCATCGCAAGGTTGGAGGCCGACAAGGGAACACCTCAAGGCTGCAGAACCGGTCCCGGAGGACCGGCGGTTCGCAAGGTAGTGAGATCGTTCTAGGACCCCGGCGCGTTTCAGGCGAGCCCCCAAGGCGAGCCCCCCACGGAAGTGGGGGGAGGTTGCAGGGCGGGCACCGGCGACTGGCGAGCCCCCCACGAAAGTGGGGGGAGTGTCCGCCCTGTAAACTCCCCCCACTTTCGTGGGGGGCTCGCCAGTCGCCGTGGAGGCTCGCCTCGTCCGGTTTACACCTGCAAGACGCCTGTGCGGAACGGCCGACCGTCGTCGTGCCGCAGGGCCACCGCCAGGGCCTGGAGCAGGGCCGACCGCGTCCGTGCGGGATCGAGGATGCCGTCCACCCACAAACGGGCGGCGGCATAACGGATGTCGGTCTTCTCCGCGTAGCTGGCCTCGACCTTGCGGCGGAGTTCGGCCAGCTCCTCGGCATCCGGTTGATGGCCGCCACGCTTCAGGGCGTTGATCGTGATCTCCAGGAGGGTACTGGCCGCCTGCTCGCCGCCCATGACGGCGTAGCGGGCCGTCGGCCAGGCAAAGAGGAAACGCGGGTCGAACGCCTTGCCGCAGAGGGCGTAGTTGCCCGCACCGTAGGAACCGCCGAGGATGACCGTCAACTTCGGTACGACGCTGTTGCTGATCGTGTTCACCAGCTTGGCCCCGCTGCGGATGATTCCCTCCTGCTCTGAGTCCCGACCGACCATGAAGCCGTTCACATCCTGAAGGAACAGCAACGGCATCCGGGCCTGGTTGCAGTCCATGATGAACCGGGCGGCCTTGTCGGCGCTATCGACATAGATCACGCCGGGAAACTGCAACGGCCCATCGGCCGGCTTGCAGCGTTTCCGCTGGTTGGCGACCACGCCCACCGGCACGCCGCCGAGTCGACCGTAGCCGCAAACGAGCGTCTGGCCGTATTCGGCCTTGTACTCGTCGAACGGCCCGGCGTCGAGCAGGCAAGGCAGCAGGTCGCGAACGTCATGCTCCTGCCGTGGCGACGTCGGGTAGAGTGTGTACAGTTCCTCGCCCGGCTTCCCCGGAGCGATACCATTATCAACCCGAGAAACGTCGGCGGGTAGCATGCCGACCAGACGGCGCAGTCGCGCCAGGCAGGTGGGATCGTCCTTCTCGCGGAAGTCAATGGTGCCAGAGATGCTGGCGTGCATCGTCGCGCCGCCGAGGTCCTCGCTGGAGGCAGTCTGGCCGATGGCCGCCTTGACCAGGGCCGGGCCAGCCAGGTAGAGGCCGCTCCCCTCGGTCATCAGGAGCTTGTCGCAGAGTACAGGCAGATAGCCGCCACCTGCGACGCAGTTACCCAGGATGGCCGCGAACTGGGGCACGCCCGCCGCCGAGATGACGGCATTGTTGCGGAAGATGCGGCCGAAGTCGTCCTCGTCGGGGAAGACCTCGTCCTGCAAGGGGAGGAAGACGCCAGCGGAATCGACCAGGTAGACGAGCGGCAGGCGATTTTCCAGGGCGATGCGCTGAGCCCGGAGGATCTTTTTGCACGTCAGTGGGAAGAAGGCTCCCGCCTTGACCGTGGCGTCGTTGGCGACGACCATGACCTGCCGGCCCTCGACGGAGCCGATGCCGGTGACGACGCCGGCCGTGGGGGCACCGCCCCATTCCTCGTACATGCCCCAGGCCGCCCACAGGCCAAGTTCCAGCCACGCAGCTCCGGGATCGAGCAGAAGCTCCAGGCGTTCGCGCACGGCGAGCCGCCCCTTCTCGTGCTGGCGGACGATGGCCTTCGTGCCGCCGCCGAGCCGGAGGGCCGCCTCTTGCTGGTCGATGTCCCGGGCGAGATCGTGCAGGGTACTCATGCCGGGATTGTACCGAACCGGTCCAGCCCGGTCACGTTTTTGGATGCATCGTGATCCTGGCAACGTCGTAGGGCGGCTACTCTAAAATGGTGAGTCACCTTCGCCAGTCTGTCGATCAACCGAGCGAAGTCGATCCACCCTTTCGGAATAGACGCTCTACTACCGGTCTCCCAACACCACAAGGCGGCGCGGATCGCAAGAGCGACCGGGCCGGCGTCTTGCCCTCTCACCGGCGCACCCCTACGGTAGCTGCACGCAGCGAGTACGAACCGTCTCTCCGAATCCAGGTGCCAGCATGGCTTTCTTTCCCGACGTACCGAAGATTCCCTACGAAGGCCCCGAGTCGAGGAACCCGCTCGCCTTCCGTCATTACAATGCCAGCGAGGTCGTCGAGGGCAAGACGATGCGCGAGCATCTGCGCTTCGCCGTCTGCTACTGGCACACCTTCCGCGGCACCGGCAGCGACCCGTTCGGTCCCGGCTGTGCCATCAGGCCCTGGGAGGATGGCACCGACTCCGTCGAGATGGCCCTGAAGCGTGTCGATGTCGCCTTCGAGTTCATGGACAAGCTCGGCGTCCCGTTCTACTGCTTCCACGATCGTGATGTCGCTCCCGAGGGGAGCAATCTCCGTGAGACGAACGCCAACCTCGACCGGGTCGTCACGAAGCTGAAGGAGGCTCAGGGCCGCACCGGCATCCAGCTGCTGTGGGGCACCGCGAACCTGTTCAGCAACCGACGCTTCGTCCACGGGGCGGCCACGAGCAGCAATGCCGACGCCTTCGCCTACGCCGCCGCCCAGGTCAAGAAGGCCCTGGAGGTGACGAAGGAACTCGGCGGAGCCAACTACGTCTTCTGGGGCGGCCGGGAGGGGTACATGAACCCCTACAACACCGATCTGAAGCGCGAGATGGACCACCTGGCGAAGTTCTTCCACCTCGCCGTGGACTACAAGAAGAAGATCGGCTTCGCCGGCCCCTTCCTCATCGAGCCGAAGCCGAAGGAGCCGACGACGCATCAGTACGATTTCGATGCCGCCGCGTGCATCGCCTTCCTGCGCGGCCACGGTCTGACCGAGCATTTCAAGCTGAACATCGAGACGAACCACGCCACGCTCGCCGGCCACACGATGATGCACGAGTTGGCCTACGCCTCGGCCTGCGGAGCGCTGGGTTCGATCGATGCCAACCGTGGCGATCTGCTCCTGGGCTGGGACACCGATCAGTTCCCGGCCGACTACTACCTGACGACGCAGAGCATGCTGGTGATCCTGGCTCAGGGCGGCCTCGCGCCGGGCGGCGTCAACTTCGACGCCAAGGTTCGCCGCGAGAGTTTCGAGCCGATCGATCTGTTCCACGCCCACGTCGGCGGCATGGATGCGTTCGCGCTGGGCCTCAAGCTGGCGGCGAAGATCCGGGCCGAGGGCGAACTGCGCGACATTGTCAAGCAGCGCTACGCCTCCTGGGACACCGGCATCGGCCAGGAGATCGAGAAGGGCTCGGCGTCGTTTGAATCGCTGGAAGCGTACATGCTCCAGAAGGGCGACATCACGCCGAACGTTTCCGGCCGACAGGAGATGATCGAGAACCTGATCAACCGCTACCTGCGGTGATACGGATCGTCATTTAGCCGCCGGCTTGCCGGCGGTCTTCACCCTGCCGTCAATCCACGCCGTTCGAGCCACCAGACGAGATCGTCCACGAACGGCGGCCCGTCCGGCTCGAACTCCAGCGTGTGATGGGCCGTCGCGAAGGTCCGCACCTCCAGCGGGCCGGCGAAGCGCTCGCAGAAGCGGGCCGTCTTGAAGTTGTCGATGATCGCATCCCGCCCGGCCAGCAGCAGAAACGTCGGAATTCGGACGTGCCTCGGACAGCGCCGCAGGTACAGATCCAGCCAGACGCTCTGGCTCAGGAAGCGGGCTGTCGCCTCGCGCAGGGCGAGCGGATCCTGCCGCAGAAACTCCAGCCAGCGCGGCGTCCGCGTGAACAGTTCCGGGTCGTTCAACGGGATCGGATAGTGCCGCCCCGGCTGGACCAGCGACGCGGTGGCAATACTCACCTGCGTCGCGATCGACGGCGCGATCTTCGGGCACAGACCGGGACAGAGCAGGGCCTGCCCCTGGACCAGATCGGGATGCTTCCGATGCAGAGCGACCGCCAGCTTACCACCCCAGCTGACGGCGAGCAGCACCTTCGGCCGATCGTTCGGCAAGGATCGAAGGAACTCGGCCACATCGTCGAGCAGCCGACCGAAACTCGGCGTGTCGCCGCGTGACGCCTCGTTGACACCGGAGCCGCGCCGATCGAGGAAGTCCACCGCGAAGCCGAGGTCGGCCAGACGCGAGCAGGACGCCTCATACCAGCCGGCATGGCTCTGGATGCCGTGCAGGTAGATGAGCCGGGCGCGGGGCGTGTCGCCCGCGGAGTAGTGGCGGTAGGCCCAGGTGTAGCCATCGCTGGCGGTGTGTGCGCGAGCTTCCCAGGCGACGTTCATGCCGGGCCTCCGATCAGGGCGACCTCGCGGAAGGTCACGCGCTTCAGGGCTGCCGGATCAATGGCGATGCCAAGACCCGGCCCCGCCAGCGCCTTCGCCTTGCCGCCCCGACCGAAGGTGATGTCCGTCGTCGCCAGGGCCTCGCGGACGAGGTGGCGATCGAAGGAGCCCTCCAGGTAGCGGATGCCGGCCAGATTGCAGGCGACGTGCCGACCGGCCGCCGACAGGATGGCCGTCTCGCCGACCTGGCAGCCGAGTTGGTAGCCGAGCCCGGCTCGATGGGCCAGGGCGGCCAGTTCCAGCGTCGGGAGCAGACCGCCACACTTCGACAGCCGCAGATTGAACAGATCGCACAGCCCCTCGGCGATGGCTCGCTCGGCATCGACCCGGCCGCAGAGCGACTCATCGAGCATGATCGGCGTCCGGATCTGTCGGCGCACCTCGGCCAGGCCGGCGACGTCCTCATGGGCCACGGGTTGCTCGACGCTGGTCAGGCCGAACGGTTCCAGGCCCTGGATCTTCGCGACAACCTCGTCCGGTTTCCAGGCCTCGTTGGCGTCCACGCGCAGATCGATCCCCTTGCCGGCACAGCGGCGCAGCCTGCCGAGGCGGGCGACGTCGTCCTGTCCCTCGATGCCGACCTTGAGCTTGATCTGACGGAAGCCGTACGCCCAGTAGACCCAGCCGAGCAGGCCGAGCTTCCAGCCCTTCGACGAGGTGATCGCCGTGCTGTAGCGGACCTCGCCGACCGGCTGGTGCAGTTCCGGCACGGCCCGGGCGACGAGCGCTCCCAGCGGCTGGCCGAGGCGTCGGCAGACGGCATCGAGATAAGCCAACTCGACGGCACAGCGCGCGGCATTGCCACGGATCTGGCGGTCGTCGCCGAGAGTGGGCGGGATGGTCAGCCGACGAGCGACCGCGATGGCCCGGGCCAGGTCGTCGACCGGGGCGAGCTGGCCGACAAGATCGCAGGACTGGAGCAGGGCGACGGACTCCTCGATGGTTTCGCCGGTAACGTAATCGCGTGGCACGCCCTCGCCCCAGCCAATGGTGCCGTCCTCGAGTACGCAGCGGACGACCAGATTGTCCGTACTCGTGCGCGCATGCGAGGCGTGGCGGACGGGCCGGCGTAGAGGAATCCGCACGAGGTATGCCTGGAGTTGCTGAACCTTCACCATTTCCCCCTCGACGAGGCGTCAATATTTTCGCTTTCCTTCCCGGATTTTATTTGCGGTGCCCTGTCCTGGCCCGTACCATTACTATTGCTCGAGATACGAAGCCGGATACTTCATCGAGCCGAATCGATCGCGAAGTGCGGACATGGAGGTGAACCGCTGGAGTCGGCAGGCCATCTATCCCGTCCGGATTGGCCGCAAGATTCCCAACCGTTGTCTCGGAAAACTCGCACTCTCCATTTTGGGCACCCACGACTGAAACTGTCGCATTCAGTCGAGGCGGACGTTTTCAGGGTATCACCCCAAGAACGGCCCCTGACCTGACGAGGGAAGCTCGTCCTGACGACAAGGAGGCACTCCTGATGCCAACCCTGCAGATGGAATCCCGGGCCCACCTGGCATTCCGCAGCAGTCCCCTCTGGGTGCTGCGAAACCTGGACGTGGAAGAGACGGATTCGACCGTCATCCTGCGTGGCATTGTCTTCACCTACTACCAGAAACAACAGGCCCTGGAGACCATCCGCCCCTGGCTCGCCGGCCGGGAGCTGCTTAACTGCATCGAGGTCCAGTCTCCTGAGTAAGAGGCCGTTCTCCGCCTACCCAAACCTCACTGGCCAGGTCGCTCGGGGATTACCCCTACGCGGCCTGGCCAGTGACGCTTTCCGCCTCCGTTCCCGGTAGTGTCCCAAAAGGAAATCTCCAGCGGCTCGGCGTTTTCCTCGCGCGCACTCTCCCGATCTGGTCCAGGAGAGCGTCGGTCGGGTAGATTCCTCACGTCGGACTTAAGTCACACTCAGAAAGACAGTTACGCGCCGTTCCGAGGACGCCGGAACGAGCGGGCGCAGTCAGAATGACGATTGCAACGCCGGGGGGGCACGCAAACTACATAGATCTGGCAGTCTGGAGCGTCTCTTCGGGACGGGTAATGGGTTACAATTGCGGCGTGGAAGTTCACCACAGGCTCGCTCGTAGGAGGGTAGCGACATGCTGGTATTGAGCCGCAAACTTGGCGAGAAGATTTTCATCGGTGATAACATCTGCATCACCGTCGTGGATATCGATCGGGGCAAGATCCGACTGGGGATCGAGGCTCCGCGCGACGTGCCCATTTACCGTCAAGAGCTGCTTCCACTGAAGGGGGCGGAGACCCAGGTTCCCGGCTCGTCGAGCGCCAGCGCCAACGACCACTGAGACCCACTGTCCCGCTTCCCTCTTGCAAGCATTCCGGGGCGACCTCTTCGCGAAGGGGTCGCCCCGGTTTTTTTCGTTCACGGCCGGCTCGTGCCGCGCAGCGACTCGAGCAACGGTCGCAACTCGTCGAGGTCCGGCTGGAGCGCCGCCGCCTTCTCCAGTTTATCGCGTGCCTCGCCCGGCTTGCCGACCTGGAGTAGTGCCCGGGCCAGGGCCAGCAGGGCCGGTGCGTCCTTTTCATCGCTCAGGCGGGCCGCCTCCTTCAGGTCGGCGACCGCGTTCGGCTTCTCGCGTTCCAGGGCGACCACACCGCGAACGTAATGGCCCAGCCAGTAACCAGGTGTCGCCTGAAGGGCCGCCTCGGCCTCGCCGACGGCCCGACTGAGCTTGCCCTGATCCAGGTCGAGCCAGGCCCGCCAGGCTCGGGCCATGCCGAGTTGCGGGGCCAGCTTCAGAGCCTTCGCCGTCAATTCGCGAGCCCGCTCGGTGGCGTGGATCTCTCGTGCTGCCTCCTCGACGCAGGCGACGATGCCGACGGCCTCCGTCCAGTTCTTCCGATCGCTGACCGGGACCAGCTTGAGCAGCGCATCGCGGCGCGACTCCAGTTTGCGAACGCGCTTGACCGCTGTGATCAGGGCCAGGTTGTCGGCCCCGCGGCGCTCGGCCCACTCGGCGACCGGCACGACGGCGTCGATCTGGCCCAGCCGGAGATGGGCCGTGATGCGGGCCTCCAGGGCGATCGGATCGTTGCCGGCGCGATTTAGGTAGGCGATCGCCTTCTCGGTTGCGCCGCGCTTCAGTTCCAGCAGACCGAGCAGACGTCGGCCCTTCTCCGAGCTGCTCATCGCCTCGGCCTTGCGAGCGAACTCCTCCGCGTCGGCGTAGCGCTCCAGACGGAAGGCGTATTCGGCGATGGCCAGGGACTCGATGAAGTCCGGGCTGCCGGCGACGATCAGCTTTCGCAGATGCTTCATCGCCTCGGCCGTGTCCTTGCGGGCGATCGCCAGCCGGACCAGCGATTCGCGCGGAAAGGTCGCGCCGTCGTGCAGACGCAGGGCCGACTCGAAGAACTTGCGGGCGTCGTCTGGCTTGCCCAGTTCGTCGGCCACCTGACCTTGCAGGATGCGGTAGCGAATCCGCTCGGCCGAGGGCGGATCGATCGCCTCGCCGGCCTGGAGTTCGCGTTCGGCGTCCTTCAGTTCGTCGATGCGGTAGTGACCGCGGGCCAGCTGATAGTGAGCCTCGGCCCGGTTGGCCGGGGTGCCATTCTTGAGGATCGGAGCGAGCATCTTGCGAGCGTCCTCACGCCGACCGCGGGTGATGAGCGTCGCGGCCAGGTCGAGCTGATAGCGCGTCTCGGTCGGATACAGTTGGACGAGCTGGCGCTGGGCGGCCTCTTCTTCCTCGATCGGGCCGGCCAGCTCGACGGCCGTCTCCAGCAGGATTCGATGCTTCGGGGCGTAGGCCAGCGATCGTTTCAGAACGCGCCGGGCGTCCGCCTTCTTGCCGTTGCGGTCGTAGAGTCGAGCCAGGATGGCGGCGGCGTCGCCGTCCTCGGGCAGCCAGTGCAGGTAGGCCTCGACGCGGTTGGCGTCGGCCAGGTCTTGCAGGGGCTTCATCGTCATCCAGACCCGGTAGCCGCGATTGACCTCGGCCTGGAAATCGCGGAATTGCTCGAAGTCGGCCGGCCGGATGCGCAGCTTCTCCAGACGGGTGTGCATCTGGAAGGCGAGATCCGGGCCGTCCGGTTCCGGCGGCAGCACCTCCAGGCGGAACGTCGCCCAGGGACTGGACAGCCGGCGGTCGCGCGGCACCGTATCCATCGTGCAGGCCGGCGGCAGGTAGACCTCGAAGCGATGGATCGACTCGAACGGCGCGGACAGCTCGAAGTCCACCTGGCGATCGTAGTCGAAGGTCCAGCTCAGCAGTCGGCCCCAGATCTTGCTGTCACTGATGCTGCCATCGCGTTCGTCGTTGCTGGCCTTGCGGAAGTGGTCCTCGACCGCGAAGATCACCTTCAGCTTGACCGGCCCGTCCAGGTCGCGCAGGGCGGTTTCATCGACGATCAGCTCCAGCAGGCGAGCGCTGCTGAACGAGTCCTGGAGTTCGCTGGCGATCTTCCGTCGTCGTTCGCCGACGGGCACCTCGAGCAGATCATCGCGAAGATTCCGGCCCATCATGCCGTACGCGGTGATGGTCCGCTCGAAGTGAGTGGAGCCGTCGTTGCCGACGTACAGGCGGGTCGTTTGCTCGTAGCGGTTCTCCTGCGGCGTCGATAGTGGCGTCCGGACCAGGCGGATGTGGCCGGCGTCATCGACGAGATAGGTCATCCGACCCTGGTCGCCGCGGGGTAGTTGATCCCAGCCGGACAGGGACGACGTGGTGTCGATCCAGTGCATCTTGCCGTCGATGGTCACGACGAGGATGGCGTGCGTGCCCCAGGGCGAGGGCACTTCGGGCAGCACCTGGCCGTCGCCGACGACGCCGAGGGTGGCCAGCTCGACCTTGAGGCCCGCCTGCCGCAGCATGACGGCGAGCAACTGGCTGCCGTCCTTGCAGTCGCCGTAGCGGTTGTCCAGGACGATGCCAGGCCGGTGCGGCGTGAAATAATGGCCGACGCCGATCGACACGTAGCGGATGTTCTGGCGCATCCAGTGGGTCAGGGCCTTCGCCTTCTGAAGCGGATCGGTCATGCCGTGTGTGACCTCGGCTACGACCTTCGCCACGTTGGGCGTGCATTCCCAGCAGGCCTTGCGAAGCTGCTCCTTCCACTGGCCGACGTCCTCCCAGCGGGTGAAGGTGGAGAGAGCGACGTTGGGTCGGAGTTCCTCGCTCGAGGGCAGGCCATCGCCCTTCGGAGCCGGCTTGCGGTTCTCGGCCCGCCAGCGATAGTGGCGTTCGCCATCGCGTTCCTGGATGGTCGGCTTGAGGTCGCCGAAGACGCAGGCGTACTTCAGCGGTCGATCCTTCGGCAGCAGCACGTGCAGATCGTCGCGGACGAGCGGATGATCGGAGTCGCCGAAGGAGTAGCGTCGGAAGAGATGACCGCGATGCTCCGGATTCTTGCCGCGCGTGGTCCACTTGACTTCGAGGATGTCGCTGACGCCGAGGGTCGGGAAGGTGATGACGAGGTGCTTGTCGGTGTTGTACACCTGGTAGTCGGTGCCGACGTCGCGAACCTGAACGTCACGCGGCTGGGCGTCGATGATCCTGCCATCGGGTTTGTGGATGCGTGCGTGATGGAGCGTGACCTTCTCGAAGGCTGGGTCCCAGGAGATGCCGCGATGTTCGCCGAGGTCCTCGACGCTCTTGCGACTGTTGAGTCGAGTGACCTCGTGGATGATGGTCTGGAGGGTGCCGTCGGCTTCGAGGCGGTAGGTGCAGCCGGCGTAGAGGATGCAGGCGGAGGCGTCGTCGAGGAATGCTTTCGGGATGGTGTTGGTCTTCTTGACATCGACGACGTACGGCTCGGGCTCCGTCGAGGGCCCACGGGGCACCGGCCAGGCGTCGGCCGCGTGGCTGGGAGAGACGAGGAGCAGTCCGACCAGGACCGCGACGTAGGAAACGGCACGCATGCGTAACCTCCTGGTTTCGTGGACTCTCCCATTGTGCCCGGAGGGCCGCCCGGAGACAAGGAGACGAACCAGAGCCAGGGATGCAACGGGCGGTCCCGCCGAGCCCCTCGCCCCGGGCGAAACTCCGTATCATGGCTCCGGGGCGGTCGGCGTCCCCGGGGAGGACGCGCCCCCGTGATCGCGCGACCGGGGGCTCACCGCCATGCCGTTCCCGTATCGCTACCTCGTCCGGTTTGGGCCGAAGCAGATTCAGCACGTCTTCACCGACGTCGCCGTCGTCGGTGGTGGCATCGCCGGTCTGCGGGCCGCCCTGGAAGTCCCCACCGCGCTCAGCACGCTGGTCGTCACCAAGGACCGGGTCCAGCTCAGCAATTCCAGCTGGGCTCAGGGCGGCATCGCGGCCGTCACCTCGCCGGACGACCGCTTCGAGGACCACGTCACCGACACGCTCCGGGCCGGAGCGGGTCTGTGCGATCCGACCGTCGTCGAACACGTCGTCCGCGAGGCTCCCCGGGCCATCGACGATCTGCTCCGCTACGGAGCGAAGTTCGACCCGGACATCGCGATGGAGGGCGGCCACAGCTTCCCGCGCATCCTGCACGCCCTGGGCGACGCGACCGGCCATGAGATCATGCGCGCGATCATTGATCGGGTGCAGAAGACGCCGAGTGTCAACGTCTGGGATCAGAGCTTCACGCTCGATCTGCTCACGCACGAAGGGGCCTGCCGTGGCCTACTCGTCTCCCGGCCGCGTCTGGGCCTGGTCGCCGTCTGGGCCAAGCAGACGATCCTGGCCTCCGGCGGCACGGGCATGATCTACCGCGAGACGACGAATCCGCCCGTGGCCACCGGCGACGGCATGGCGGCCGCCTACCGGGCCGGCGTCCAGCTGCGCGACATGGAGTTCATGCAGTTCCATCCGACCGTCCTCTACGTCGCCGGATCGAGCCGGTTCCTGATCAGCGAGGCCGTCCGCGGAGCCGGGGCGTACCTGCGCGACAAGGACGGCAACCGCTTCATGCTCGACGAGGATCCGCGTGCCGAACTGGCCACGCGCGACGTGGTCGCCCAGGCCATCTGGCGGACGATGGAGCGGACGCAGCACCCGAACGTCTATCTCGATCTGTCGCACCTCGACCCGGCCCGGGTGCGGACGCACTTCCCCGGCATCGACAAGGTCTGCCGCGATTTCGGTCTGGACATCACGACCGACCTGATCCCGGTTCGGCCGGGAGCCCACTACATGGTTGGTGGCGTCACCGTCGATACGCACGGCCAGACCTCGATGCCGGGTCTGTGGGCCGCCGGCGAGGTGACCAGCAGCGGTCTGCACGGCGCGAATCGACTGGCGTCGAACAGTCTGCTCGAAGGGCTCGTCTTCGGCGCGGAGTGTGGCCGAGGAGCCGGCGCGGCCGCGACGGCCCAGCCGGATCAGTTTGTCGTACCGCCGATCGTCGCCACCTTCGAGCCGGAGACAGCTGGTGGTCCGCTCGACATCGCGGACCTGACCAGTTCGCTGCGCAGCCTCATGGTTCGGCGGATGGGCATCCGCCGTGATCAGCAGGGGTTGACCGAGGCGGACAAGCAGGTCGCTTTCTGGGGCCGATACGTCCTGCGCCGCGAGTTCGACGATCGCGCCGGCTGGGAGCTGCAGAACCTGCTGACCGTGGCACGGCTGATGATCTGGGGAGCGCTGGAGCGGAAGGAGTCGCGTGGCGTCCACTTCCGGGCCGACTTCCCCCAGCGGGACGACGCCCACTGGAGCCGACACCTGACCGTGCCGGCCAATCTGCCCGAGCCGACCGGAGGCGGCAAGCGGACCCAGCTTCAGACGCCGTGAGCCGGGCTCACTCCTTGACCCGTTCCAGAGTCAACAGCGTCTGGTTGTCCCGGCCGTGGAACTCCGTCGGCCGGAACTTCACTCCCTCGGTCGTGCAGATGCAGATGCGCAGCACGTCTCCCTTGATCTCCCAGATGCCCTCGATTTCCTTGCCGTCCGGCGTCGTCACGTCGAGCAGGGCCGGGCTGGCGTTGGTGTCGAGCCGGTACTTGAAGGTGTCCGTCGATCCGCCCAGGGTGATCTGACCCCGGCCGAACGTGAACGGAATGGCATTGTCCGGCATCGTTTCGGTGCCGCCGACCGTGATCGCCTTCACCGTCCACTTGCCCTGGAGCGGATCCTTCTTCTCGTCCGCCGGGCAGGTTCCCACGGCGACCAGCACGACCAGCACACCGAGCCTGAAGCATCGCGTCATCGGTTTCCTCCCGGATCGAACGAGTCCGCCGTCACGTCGCCGACAGCCTGGACCAGGGCGGACTCCTGCGACTCGAACACCGTCCGCACGTCGAGGACCAGTCTACCATCTCGCAGCCGACCGAGAACAGCCGGCTTGTGCTGCCGTAGACGATAGGCCAGGTCCTCGTCGGAGCGCGAGCCGGCGGTCACCTCGACGACCCACGTCTTGCACGTCTGGTCCGGCAGGGAGCCGCCACCGACGAAGGCGACGTCCTCACGCGGCGTCGCGCTGGTCACACCGGCCAGGCCGGCGAGTTGCTCGGCCAGACGACGAACGCGGGCTTCCAGCTCGGTCAAGGAGGTCTCCAGGAGCCGTAGCACCGGGATCTCACGCAGGGCGCGGGCCTCGTCGAGGTAGATGCGCAACGTCGCCTCCAGGGCGGCGAGGGTCATCTTGTCGAGTCGGAACGCCCGCATGAGCGGATCCTTCTCGATCTTCGCGATCCACTCCTTCTTGCCCGCGATGATGCCGGCCTGCGGACCGCCCAGGAGCTTGTCGCCGCTGAACAGGACGAGATCGGCCCCGGCGGCGATGCTCTGCCGGGCGAGCGGTTCACCGATGAAGCCGAAACGGGCGTAGTCCACCAGGGCTCCGCTGCCGACGTCGTCGATAACCGGGATGCCGTGCTTCCGGCCCAGGGTGACGAGGTCGGCGAGGGGCACGCTCTCGGTGAAGCCCGAGACGCGGTAGTTGCTGCAATGGACCTGGAGCAGAGCCCCGGTGTTCGGCCCGACGACGCTCTCGTAGTCGCGCAGTCGGGTGATGTTGGTCGTGCCGACCTCGCGCAGAATCGCTCCGCTGACAGCCATGATCTCCGGAATGCGGAAGCTGCCGCCGATCTCGACGAGCTGGCCGCGCGAGACGATCACCTCGCGGGCCGCGCAGAGCGCCCGCAGAACGATGACCGTGGCGGCGGCGTTGTTGTTGACCGCCGTCGCCGCCTCGGCCCCGGTCAGCCGACAGACCCACTCGCGGATGGCGTCCTGCCGCGACGAGCGTTTGCCGGTTTCCAGGGCGAGTTCGAGATTCAGGTAGCCGCACGCCGCCTCGCGAGCCGCGTCGGCCGCCGCCTCGGCCAGCGGAGCCCGACCCAGATTCGTGTGCAGGACGATGCCGGTGGCATTGATGACGCGACGCAGCTTCGGCTCGACCTGCATGCGCAGGCGGTCGGCCGCCGCCTGAGCGAGGGCCTCGGCGCTGGCCAGGCCGTCGAGCGCCTCGCCGCGTCGGAGACGCTCACGCACCTCGGCCAGTTCGGCGCGGATCGCCTCGACGAGCAGCTCACGCGGCTGATCGGCAAGCAGAGCCTGCAAGACGGGGACGGCCAGCACCTCGGTGACCGAGGGAAGATTGCGGAACGGATTCGCGTCACTCATGCGATTCTTTTCGTACGGAAGAGCCGGGGACTCGCGACCCGGCTTATTCTACGAACGCGGACCACGGCGAACGCCTTGCTCGTCGCGCTCCGCACTCCTAAACTGACGGCGAACCATTCCGATACCGCCGGCGTATCGAAATCAACACGAACATCACGCCAGGCGGTTCCGCTGGCTGGGGGAGGTTGACGGCATGGCCCAGGATGTCATCGTCTCGACGGTAAAACTGACGAAGATCTTCCGCGACTTCTGGGGTCGGGCCAAGAAGACCGCCCTGCGAGCGCTCAACATCGAGATCCGCCGGGGCGAAATCTTCGGCCTGCTCGGGCCGAACGGCTCGGGCAAGACCACGACCATCAAACTGCTGCTCGGTCTGCTCTTCCCGACCGACGGCGACGCGACCATCTTCGGCAAACCGGCCGCCGACGTGCGCAAGAACGAGAAGATCGGCTACCTGCCCGAGGAGTCGTACCTCTACCGCTTCCTCAACGCCGAGGAGACGCTCGACTTCTACGGTCGGCTGTTCAACATCCCGGCGGCCGAGCGGGCGGCCAAGGCCCAGAAGCTCATCGAACTGGTCGGTCTCAAGGCCGATCGCAAGCGCATTCTGCGAGAATACTCCAAGGGCATGCGGCAACGAATCGGTCTGGCCCAGGCCCTGATCAACGATCCGGACCTGGTCATCCTCGACGAGCCGACCTCCGGCCTCGATCCGCTCGGCTCACGCTGGATGAAGAACCTGATCGCCGAACTGCGCAACCAGGGCAAGACGGTCATCATGTGCAGCCATCGTCTGGAGGACGTGCAGGACATCTGCGACCGCATCGCCATCCTGGCCGACGGCGAACTACAGGCCTACGGCGAGGTCAAGACGCTGTTGCAGGACATCCAGCGCGTCGAACTGCGGGCCAGTGACGTGCCGCTGACACCGGATCTGCAGCGCGAGCTGGAAGCGGTCATTCGCAAGCACGGCGGCAAGGTCGAGTCGGTCGGCCATCCGACGACGACGCTGGAAGACTACTTCTTGCGGATCGTCGAGGAGAGCAAGGCGCATCCCGGCCGGCGCTACCTGCCCGAGCCGGAGAAGAAGCCGGCCGAGCAGCCGACGACGCCGTCGGATCGCGTTCAGGACAAGAAGTAACGGACCGCCACGGGAGGCTGGAGAGACGACCATGCTGGGCGTTCTGTTCTTCGAGCGTGATCCGCTGCAACTGGGGGATGTCCCCGCGATGCTCTGGCTCTGGGTGCAGGCCATCGGGCCGTACGCCTTGCTGGGCATGCTGATTCTCTTTGTCATCGTGCGCCGATCCGGCGGACACACGACACAGGGACAGGGGCAGATTCTGCTGCCGCGAGCCTGGATGCGGTCGCTGCTGACGCTCTGTCTGCTGGTCTGTGGCGTGGCCCTGATCGCCCGGATCGTCCTGTTCGAGCGCGGTGCGTCGGCGGCCAACCTGACCGGCATTTCCGGCTCGGGCACGGTGCGCGGCTACCTGATTGCCGGCCACATCGCCGGCTTCGTCGCGGGCGTGGCCGGCCTCATCGGGGTCGGGCTGCCGTTCCTGGCCGGCTGCCTGGCCCTCAACTGGCGGCGCATCTGGGCCCTGACCAAGCTCTCGTTCATGGAAGGCATTCGCCGACGTATCCTGTACGTCTTCTCGGCCCTGCTCGTCGTGCTGATGTTCGCCAGTTGGTTCATCTCGCCCAAGCCCGAAGATCAGCTCAAGACGTACGTCCAGGTCATCGACATGGCCATGACACCGCTGATGCTGTTCGCGGCCATTCTCGTCGCGGCCTTCAGCATCCCGGCCGACATCCGTCAGCAGACGATTCACACGATCCTGACCAAGCCGGTCGAGCGCTTCGAGGTCATCCTCGGCCGCTTTATCGGCTACGTCGGGCTCATGACTCTGATCCTGATCGTGCTGAACCTGATCGGCGTGCTGTACGTGCTGCGCGGCATCGATCCCGAGGCGGCGGCCGACACGCTCAAGGCGCGCGATCCGCTCTACGGCGTGCTGACGTTCGAGAACACCAAGGACGCGCGACGCGGCGAGAGCGTCGGCCGTGAATGGGACTATCGTAGCTACATCTCGGGACCGATGATCGGCATCGGCACACCGCCGATGGCCGTCTGGAGCTTCGGTGAGCCGAGCAGCCGACTGGCCAATCGCGACAAGGTGCGCTGCGAGTTCGCCTTCGACATCTACCGCACGACCAAGGGCTACGAGAATCGCGGCGTCAACAGCTCGTTCGTCTTCACGACGTGGAAGTTCAAGAAGGGAGACGAGGCCGCCGCCCGGGCTCGCCGCAAGGAGTTGGAGGAGAAGAACGATCCCGACCCGGACGCGCGGGTGGCCGAGGAGTTCGGCTTCTACGAGATCTTCAGTCAGCCAGTGATCGATTATCACACCGAGTCGATTGATCTGCCGGCCGGCCTGTTCCGCAACGCCATCCCGAAGGACGCGGCCGAGCGTCGGCAGATGCAGGAACTGGAGAAGGCCGGCGTCGCGCCGCTGACGGTGCGTGTCCGCTGCCTCAGTGCCACCCAGTATCTGGGCATGGCACGCTACGACCTCTACCTGCGGCAGGACGACGTGAGCGGTTCCGGCGATCGGCTCTGGTTCACCGTCAACTACTTCAAGGGGGCGATCGGGCTCTGGCTGCGGCTCTGCCTGGTCATCGGCCTGGCGGTCTGCCTCAGCACCTACCTCAGCGGCGTGGTCAGCCTGCTGATCGTCTGGCTGATCTATCTCGGCGGCATCTTCCGCGAGTTCATCCAGCAGGTCGCCCTGGGCACCAACGTTGGCGGTGGTCCGCTGGAATCACTGGTCCGCGTGACGACCCGCTCGACCATGACCGCGCCGCTGGAACAGACGGTGACGACGAACGTCGCCCAGGGGCTGGACTACGGCTTCCGCTGGATCGTCCAGGCCGTGCTGAATCTGCTGCCGGACATCGACCGTTTCGACATGACCGCGTACGTCGCCGAGGGTTTCGACATCCCCCTGGCGCAGATTCTGATCAGTGTGCTTGTGCTGGTCGGCTACCTGTTGCCGTGGTTCGTGCTGGCCTACTTCCTGATGAAGGGCCGCGAGATCGCCTCGGCCAGCTGACCCGCGTTGCTGCTCATGGATCACTGAGAACGAGAAGGGTTACCCATGCAGGACTCCCTGTTGCAATGGTTCGCCCAGCGGTTCATGGACCGCCAGTTGTCACCGCGCGAGCTGCTCACGGCTCGCAAGGTGGTCTACATCGGGCTGGTCCTGCTGCTGTTCGCCGGCTCGTTCCTGTGGCGACGCAACGTCGTCGAGGCCAGGGCTGCCGATCTGGCCATCCTCGAACAGACGCATGGCGACGTCGAGTTGTCCGGCTCGCTGGTGCGTCTGACCCTGACCGGCTCGCGCGGCCTGGCCACCTGTGCGCTGTGGATCAACGCCATCGAGAAGCAGAAGAAGAACCAGTGGAACGAGCTGGAGTTCTACGTCGGAGCCCTGACCAAGCTCCAGCCGCACTTCATCACGCCGTGGCTGTTCCAGAGCTGGAACCTCGCCTACAACGTGTCGGTCGAATCGGATCGCCCCTTCGACAAGTACTTCTACATCGCGCGCGGCATCCAGCTCCAGGCCGAGGGCGAACGGCGCAACCAGAACAACCCGGAAATGCGCTTCTACGTCGGCTTCTACCTGCAACACAAGGTCTGTCTCTCCGACGAGACGAACGTGATGCGGTCGCTGCTCCAGTTGAGCATGATTCCGCCCAGCGAGCGTGATCCGGCCCGGTTCCGCAAGCGCGAGGCGGACGGCACCGAGTCGATCAACTGGGAGGAGCTGGAACGCTTCTGCAAGGAGAATCCGAAGCTGATCCATCGGCTGGCCGTTGGCATCCGGCGTGAGGATGAGCGTGAGCAGCGTCGGCAGTTCGTCTGCGTCCGGCCCGAGGCGGTGCTGGAATTCCTGAGCAAGAACTGGCGTCTGCCCTCGCGGTTCCAGGAAATCGCGATGACCGCGAAGAACGCCGAGTGGACCAGGGCCGATGCCGTGCTGCTGCCGTCGAATCAGCGCTTTCCGCCGCTGCCGCCCGAACGCAAGGACAAGATCCAGGCCCCGCAGGAACTGTTCCGGCCGGCCTACAACTTCGCCGAGTTGACCAACGACTCGGTGCTGAACGATACCATCGACGGCCAGGCGATCGCGCGGGCGTGGTATGGCTACGCCCAGGAGCCGGTGCCGCCTCCGGGCGACCTGCCCGGCTCGACCCAGACGCCGACCGATCCGGTCCGTCAGCGCAAGCCGAAGCAGATGGCGACCCTGCTGTTCCGCCAGTATCCGGCCCTGACGCAGACGCACCTGTGTCAGGACCTTCAGCAGGAGGGGTGGTTCGACACGGAACCCTGGCCGATTCCGAACTGGTTCGAGACGCAGGGCAACCGCTTCACCTCGGGCGAACTGGCGGCCGTCGCTGTCCCGGAGGGGGCGGCCACGGAGGCCCAGTGGCGCAACTGCGAGGCGATGTGGCGCAAGCATGCCGAAGTGAACCACATGATCGTCGAGCCCGCCGCCCGACAGATCAACATGATGCGCGACGCGGATGCCTACTGGCAGGCCGAGGGCATGAGCCGCTTCGCCGATCCGCTCCGCTCGGCCGACCTGACACTGACGGAAACGGAGGCCAGGAAATCGCCGGAAGAACGCGAGCAACTCGTCAAGGAGCGTGAGCGTCTGCTGCCCGATGAGAAGCGCCGCCGGCTGGTGGAATCGGCCACCGCCGAGATGCTCGCCGAGAGTCCCGAGGAAGCCAAACTGCCGGCCGACGAACGGGCTCGCCGCGAACAACTGCGTGAGCAGCGCGTGCGCGAGTTCAACGCCGCCCTGTTCCTGTACGAGTTGAACCTCTACAAGTCGATCAGCAACTTCGAGCATCATTACTACGTCGCGGGAGTCGAGAAGCTCCCCGAGACGGTGACGGCTCGCAAGCTGTTCGCCGAGGCGACCCTGTGGCACTTCCAGGCGTCCGACGACCGGGCCCTGGCGACGTACCTCGATCCGCGAGCGATGTACAGCTGGCGCGACAAGGTGCTGGCCTGGCCGCAGTTCGACGAACACCGCGAGTATCGCGATGACAACTACGTCCAGGAAACCACCTGCGAGGTGCAACTGGACTACCGCAAGCTCGCCGAGGAGAAGGAAGAACAGTATCGCCGTCGGATTCTGAACACGGCCCTGACGCTGTCGCAGTTGAGCCAGGGCACCCTGGCCCACGCCGGCCAGTTCAGTCCGGTGCCGCTGGATCTGCTGCTGGCGGCGCAGATGCAGAATCAGCTGCGGCAGCACACCTTCTTCCCGCGTCCGTTCGAGGTGCCGGTCCTCAACCTGACCACGCTGGTGGCGTTCGTGCCGTCGTTCGCCGGGGCGGCCATTCCGGGGACGGTCACGTCGGTGGGCCTGGCGGCGTTGACCAGCGGGGCGACCCGGCCGTTGATCTCGGAGGGCGTCCGCATGACCATCCAGAACCGACGCAACCCGGCCCAGGCCATCCCGGCACAACCGGCCGGCCAGCCGGCGACCCCGTCGACCTCGGCCCCGTGACACGCCAGGAGCGAGCCGTGGACAATGTCGTACTCAGTGTGCTGGCCCATCCGGACGATGCGGAGTTCCTCTGTGCCGGTGCCCTGGTTCGCCTGCGCCGGCTCGGCTGGGAGGTCCACATCGCCACCATGACGGCCGGCGATTGCGGCTCCGTCGAACATGGCCCCGAGGCGATCGCGCGCATCCGGCAGCAGGAAGGAGCGGCCGCCGCCGACCTGATCGGGGCGACGTATCACTGTCTGCTCGAACGCGATCTGCTCGTGATGTACGGCGAGCAGGGCCTGGAGCGTGTCACCCGTTTGCTGCGAACCGTTCGGCCGCGCATCGTCCTGACGCACAGCCCGGCCGACTACATGCTCGACCATGAAGAGACGAGCCGGATCGTGCGAGCGGCCGTCTTCGCCGCGCCGATTCCGAATTTTCTGCCCGATCGCCACCTCGGAGCTGTGCTGCCGGGCATTCCGCATCTCTACTACTGCGATCCGATCG
>CAYYJM010000012.1:1542-2737 GCA_964471755.1 uncultured Alcaligenaceae bacterium | reverse complement strand
GGAGGCAGCAGCGCCGCTGCCGCCGTCACTGCTGAGCCTGCCGCCGCAGCAGGGGCAGGCGCCGGCATTGGCGCCGCCGCGGGTGCTGGAGCGACGCCTGTTGCTGGAACCAAGCGCAGTCGTGCAGCTGCAGCAGGAGGTGGAGACGGCGGCGCAGGAGGTCAGCGACGCCATCGAGGACAAGGCGAAGATGCTGGCTGCCCATGCCAGCCAGCGGGACTGGCTGCTCAAACATCACGGCATGGATCAGTACGTGCAGGCGATGCGCGACTGGGGAGCCCAGCGCGGCCGGGAGGCCGGCGTCGCTCAGGCCGAGGGGTTCCGCCAGCATCTCGGCCACAGCTACCCGGCGGACAATCTTCTCGGCTCCCTCCTCGGCGTGGTCTGACGCCGACTTGTTACATACCGCGCGCCGCCGGAGCAATCTCCGGGTCCGGGTGATCCGTCGATACAGGGAAGACCCACATCATCCCCGGGAGGACTGTGCGATGCGAATCACGACATGGCTGGCGGCCCTGACCCTGGTGGTCCTGGCCTGGCCAGTCGGCGCGGAAGAGAAGCCGGCGGCACCGAAGAAGGCGGACAAACCGCAGGTGGAGGTCGTCTTCTGCCTGGACACGACCGGCAGCATGGGCGGTCTGATCGAGGCCGCCAAGGCCAAGATCTGGGCCATCTGCAATCAGATCGCCGGCGGCAAACCCACGCCCGCTCTCAAGGTCGGTCTGGTCGCTTACCGCGACAAGAGTGATGCCTACGTCACCCGTGTCACCGACCTGACCGACGATCTCGACGCCGTTTACGCGGAGTTGAAGAAGTTCTCCGCCGGTGGTGGCGGCGACCTGCCCGAGGCGGTCAACAAGATCAAGTGGAGTACCGACAAGAAGACCCTGCGCATCATCTTCCTGGTCGGCGACGCGCCGCCGCACATGGACTATGCCGACGACGTGAAGTACCCCGAAACGTGCAAGAAGGCCTGCGAGAAGGGGATCATCATCAACACGATCCAGTGCGGCAAGAACGCCGACTGCACCACGCACTGGAAAGAGATCTGTCTCAAGGCGGAGGGCGCGTACACGGCCATCGCTCAGGATGGCGGCGTGCAACTGGCCATCGCGACGCCGTTCGACAAACGGCTCGGCGAGATCAACGCCGACCTGGCGACGAACACCCTGGTCTACGGTCATCGCGAGAAGCA
>CAYYJM010000012.1:0-1532 GCA_964471755.1 uncultured Alcaligenaceae bacterium | reverse complement strand
CGCGCCCTGCCGGCCCCGGTCGCCGCCGGGCGGGGCGGCTTCATGGGCAAGGCTGCGGCCGCCCCGTCGTTCGACCTGATCGAGGCCCTCAAACGCAAGGAGGTCGCCCTCGACAAGCTCCCCAAGGACCAGTTGCCGAAGCAGCTCCAGGGGAAGTCGGCCGAGGAGCAGAAGGTCATCCTCAAGCAGGTCGAGGAGAAGCGTGCGGCGCTGGCCAAGGAAGCTCGTGAGCTGGACCAGAAGCGCAGCGACTTCATCGCTCAGGAGATGAAGAAGCAGAACAAGAAGGACGGCTTCGACTCGCAGGTCCTCGAGATGCTCCGCAAGCAGGCGAAGAAGGCGGGCATCGACTACTGAGCCCGGCTGTCAGGGATGAGCCCCGCCGCGCTGGCGGGGCTCGTTCACTTTGAGTGAAACCGTGACTACACGAAGGCGAATCATGAGCCCCTTTCATGGCAAGGTCATCCTGATCACCGGAGCGGCCAGCGGCATCGGCCGGGAACTGGCCAGGCAGTTGTCCGCCGAGGGGGCGAAGATCGGCGGCCTCGATCTCCAGGCCGAGGCGCTGGCCAGCGTCGCGGCCGATCTCGATGGCAAACCGTATGCTCATGCCGTCGCCGACGTGACCGATCGTCAGGGACTCGGGTCGGCCGTGCGCGAACTGGAGACGAAGCTCGGGCCGATCGACATCGTGATCGCCGCGGCCGGCATCGGTCGGGAGACGCTGGCGACGGCCGACCACGCTGCCGATACCGACGCGATCATTCGGATCAACCTGATCGGCCTGGCCAATACCTTTCATGCCGTCCTGCCAGGGATGATCGAGCGAAAGCGCGGCCAGCTCGTCGCTCTGTCGAGCCTGGCGTCGTTGGCCGGCCTGCCGCGCATGGGGGCGTACTGCGCGAGCAAGGCCGGCGTCAACGCCCTGTGCGATGCCTATCGCGTCGAGCTGCGCGAACACGGGATCGATGTGACAATCCTGTGTCCCGGCTTCATCAAGACGCCGATGACGGCGAGCATCGACCCGGCGACCATACCGGGCATGATGGAGCTGCCCGCCGCCGTCCGGCGGATGGTGACGGCGATCCGGGCTCGCCAGGCGAAGGTCGCCTTTCCGACCGGCTCCTGGTTCCAGGTCTGGCTGTTGCGAACTCTGCCACGCTTCCTGGCCGACTGGCTGGCGGAGAGGCACTACCGGCGCATCAAACTCAAGCAGGACGGGGCATGAAGCCTGGTCTACTGGAGGGTGGGCGGGAGCGCCCGACATTCACGCGGCGAAGGCCCTGCACCCGGGCCGAGTCCAACCCGTCTTGTAGTCCCGCGGCCCGGTCGGCTATAACTCATCCCGCCCAGAGTCGCGCAATCCTTGTGCCCGGGAGCCTCCCGGATGAGCAGTCGCTGGTTCGTCGGTCTGGCCTCGGCCAGCAGCGCCGAAGGCGTCGATGCCGCCCTTGTCGAACTCGACGGGATCGGCCTCGACGTGGGCCCACGCGAGCTCCACACCCTGCGTCATCCCTATGGGGAAGAACTTC
>CAYYJM010000011.1:738-48112 GCA_964471755.1 uncultured Alcaligenaceae bacterium | reverse complement strand
GCCGTTTCATCCCCCCTTAAGTTACAGGCATTGGGCTGACGCCGCGCCGCTCGCCTGCGGGATTCACAGCGCCGCCCGCCGGGCCGGTTTGCTCGGCTCGATGCACGCTCCCGATGTCGGCAGCATCTTCCGTGGACTGCACCGACCCTCCGGGTTCAGCGCCGTTCGCAGCCGGACCATGATCGCCAGGTCTTCCGGCGTGAACAGGCGCGGCATGAAGTCCAGTTTCTCGACACCGATGCCGTGTTCGCCCGTCACGCTGCCTCCGACCGCGACGCACTCCTCCAGTATCGCATGACTCGCCGCCAGCACACGCTGCACCTGGTCCGCGTCACGCTCGTCGAAAAGCAGAATCGGATGGATGTTGCCGTCGCCGGCGTGGAAGACGTTGCACACACCGAGATCGTACTTCTTCGCGATCGCCTGGATCGCCCGCAGAATGTGCGGCAACTGCGTGCGCGGCACCACGCCGTCCTGCGTGCAGTAGCTCGGAGCCAGTCGGCCGACCGCGCCGAACGCCTGCTTGCGCGACTTCCACAGGAGCGCTCGCTCGGCGTCGGTGTTCGCTCGCCGCACCTCGCGGGCTCGATTCCGCTTCGCCATCTCAATGATGCGCTCCGCCTCGCGCTCCAGGCCGGCTTCCAGGCCGTCCACCTCCATGATCAGCACCGCCCCGGCGTCGAGCGGGAAGCCGAACTTGAACGCCGCCTCGACCGCCTTGATGATCGGCGCGTCGAGCATCTCCAGTGCTGCCGGCACGATGCCAGCCCCGATGAGATCGCTGATGCACGCCGTCGCGTCATCGACCGTCTCGAAGACGCCGAGCAGCGTGCGGTACGCCTCCGGATTCCGCGTGATCCGCACCCAGATGCGCGTCGCGATGCCGAGCGTCCCCTCGCTGCCGACGAGCAGGCCGGTCAGGTCGTAGCCCGGACTGTCCTCCGCCGGGCCGCCGACCTGGACGACGCTGCCATCCGGAAGTACCCACTCCAGGCCGAGGATGTGGTTGACCGTCACGCCGTACTTGAGCGTGTGCGGTCCACCCGAGTTCGTCGCCACGTTGCCGCCGATGGTGCAGGCCCCCTGGCTCGACGGGTCCGGTGCGAAGTGATAGCCCTGCGGCCGAAGATGGTTCGTCAGCCAGAGATTGACCACGCCCGGCTCGACGACGGCGAAGCGATTGCGATAGTCCACCTCGAGGATCTTCTTCATGCGTGCCAGTGACAGCACGACGCCACCGCCGACCGGAAGGACGCCGCCGGCCAGGCTCGTTCCCGAGCCGCGCGGCAGGAACGGCACGTCCAGCTCGTTGCAGAGTTGGACGACGGCCACGACCTGATCGCGCATCGTCGGGAAGACGACGACATCGGGTCGGTTCTTCTCGATCGTGTAGCCATCGCACTCGTAGACGAGCAGTTCGCTCGGCGTGCTGATCATCGCGTCCGGCCCAACGATGGCACGGAGTCGTTCGAGCAGGGATGAGGAGGTGGCCATCGCGCATTCCTGGGTTCGGCGGGTCTATCGACATGGTAGCCCAATCCGCCGGCTGGGAACAGGGGCGCAACCGTGCTACGATGAGCGGATCGTTCTCCCGGAGGCCACTCATGCCGCTGCTCGATCACTTCCACGCACCGCTGAACCTGCGTCGGCCCTGGCACGCCTTTCACAATTCGTGGGCAACCTATCTCTCGGCCGACCTCAACCGCCAGCTCCCGGCCGGCTACTTCGCCGCCGCCAACGTGCAGTATTCCATCGAGATCGATGTCGCCGTCGTCGAGGAGCAAGATCCGGTTGAGGGGGCCTCCTGGACGCCATCTGCTCCGGTCCTGTCTATCCCGCTCGCCCTGCTCACCGACACGGTCGAGATTCAGGTCTTCTCGACCGCGGCCGGGCCGGTCCTCGCCGGAGCCATCGAGCTGGTCAGCCCCCGGAACAAGGATCGGCCCGAATCGCGTGATGCCTTCGTCTCGAAATGTGCCAGCTACGTCCAGTCCGGCCTTGGCCTGGTCATCGTCGATGTGGTGACCGATCGCCGGGCCGACCTGCACCGAGCCTTGCTCGAACGCCTCGGCGAACCCGGAACGGTCCCGAGCGACACCGGCCTCTACGCCACGTCGTACCATCCGGTTCGGCGCGACGGCGATCCGCGCCTCGACATCTGGCACGAGACGCTGACCATCGGCCAGGCGCTGGCCGTGATGCCGCTCTGGCTCCGCGCCGGGCCCTGTCTGCGCGTCGATCTGGAGGCCGCCTACGAACGCACCTGCGTCGAGCAGCGCGTCGGCCGAAATGGCGTCCGGGCCTAGCGCGAGGACATCACCACGGCGATCACGCGCTTCCGATCCAGCGACAGGATCATCGTGGCCGCCTTGCCCAGCTTCAGGTCCGCCAGGCCACCCGGTGTCGCCTTCCGGCTCGTGAACAGAACCTGCATCGCCGGATCGAACGCCAGGACGCGCCGCTCCTGAGACGAATCCGCGATCGTCAGCGTTCGGGCCTCGGCGTCCACACTCACCAGCCGATGACGCGAGTAGGTCGGGGCCTCCACCTCGAGCGCCTCGACCACTCGCGTATCGGCGTCGATGATCAGGCGGACCTGCACCGGCCCACCGGTCAACTCGGCCAGGGTGCCCTCGCCCAGCGGCCGACTCTGATACTCGAGCCGCACTGCGACGTCTGGCGCGACCTGCATTCGTTCGATCCGAAGCGGCTCGCCGCCGGGTTTTTGCAGGAGCGACAGAGTTCGCCTGGTGAAGTCCACCTCCAGCAGTGTGGTATCGACACGAAGGAACTTCCGATACGGATCTTGAACCGTCGCGCCGCGACCGACAGTCAACTGAAGGATCGTCGTCCCATCCGGCGAGAAGACCGCCTGAGCTGGCTGGCCGATCGGCGCCTGTCCCAGCGGCCGTTCTGCACCGTTGACGAGAACGCGCGTCTTCTCGCCCAGAACCACGGTGTGCGTGCGAATCGGATCCTCCAGCCAGATGGTGCGGGTCGCTGGATCAACCTTGCGGAGGTAACCCCAGCGCGCCGGGCCGTCGAGGCTGATGGCCGTGACGTACTCACCGTCGATCTTGAACGTACCGCGCAGACCGACGCGCAGGTCGAGCAGCTTCGCCGGCTGACCCAGGCCGTTGCTGACCGGCACTTCCCGGCTGGCCAGGCTCAGTTCCTTTTCCTTGTCGGCCGGGAAGGGCCGGATGACCAGGACGCCGGTTTCCAGGTCGAGCTTCTGGATCGTACCCTTGATGTCCTGTGCAGCCACGGCGTGGACAACGACCAGGCAGAGACATATCGCCAGCAGCAGTCGGCGCATGGATCGACTCCATCGTGCGACATTTGAGAGGGGCCCGGTCAGTGTACCGCGCTGCGGATTCGAGACAAATCCCCTTTCGAGGCGGCTCTCTCTTTCCGAGCGAGGAGGCCGGCATGGCGGAATCATCCAGCGACCCGTTGCTGGCCGGCATCATCGCCGGGCGCGAGGAGGCCTACGCCGCCCTCTACGCCCGGGACGGAGTCACCCTGTTCCGCGTTGCCCTGGCCCTGCTCGGCTCACGGGCCGACGCCGAAGACGTCGTCCAGGAAGTGTTCGTCGGCCTGGTCCGCGCTCGCACCACGCTCGCCATCACCCACCTGCGAGCGTACCTGTTCACGGCCCTCCGGCACGCGGCGGCGAAGGCGGTTCGCCGACGCGGTGAACGCCGTGAACCGGGCTTCGACCTCGACACGGTCGCTGCCCCGCAACCGCGCTCCTTGCCGGCCGGATCGGCCGCCCGGCTCGAACGAGCGCTCGCCGCGCTGCCGGCCGACCGCCGTGAGGTACTCGCCCTGAAGATCGACGGCGAACTGACCTTCCGTGAGATCGCAGTCGTCCTGGGCATCAGTGCCAACACGGCCGCCAGCCGCTATCGCTATGCCCTCGCCGAGTTGCGCGAGGCCCTGGGGGAGAACATCGAATGACCGATCCGGACGTGTCCGACGTGGAACGCCTCCTGCATGGCAGGCCCTGCCCGGAGCCGCCGGCTGAACTCGGTCCGCGCATCTTCGCCGCCTGCCGTACCGCGCTGGATGAGCCACGCCAGGCCGCCTGGGGCTGGGCCGTCGCCGCCGCCCTGGTCCTGCTCCTGGCCAACCTGTCCATGAGCCTGGCCACCGCCACCGACTGGCACCTGGGACCAGGCGTCGAATCGTCGATGTCCGACCAGGCGCGTGCCCTGGCCCTGGACCTGCCCGAAACCGAACTGCGTCGTCAGGCCCTACTTCGACGAGCGGCCGCTGACCTGCCGTTGACCGTCGCGCTGACGGGGATGAGTCCGCGAATTTCTCAGGAGCTGGATCGATGGGACATGCACTGATCCTGATCGAAAGCCTGGCCGCCGCCGTGCTGCTGGTGGCCCTCGTCGTCGCCTGGACGTCGCGCTGGCGCTGGAGCCTGCTCCGCTGGGCTCTACCGCTGATCGTCGCCGGCCTCGTCCTCGCGCCGACCGGCGTGACCGCCTACGGCCTGTGGTTCCTGGCCCGGAGAGGGCCAGTCTCGTGGACCAGCTTCGTCGCCGTCGTCCTCTGGGGCCTGGCCTTCCTGATCGGGATCATCGTCGTCATCCCCTTGGGACTGCGCGCCGGCCTGGCGTCCCGGCCCTGGTCCCGCCGCGCCCTCGGCCTGGCGTTCCTGGTCGCCGCCGTCCTGACCGCGATCACGCTGTCGAATCTCGACGTGGCGGTGAAGGCCCAGCTCGCCGCCGTCCGTGTCGAGGCCGGAGCCCGTGCCCTGGCCCTCGTCCCGCCGCACCTGGTCGGCGTGCCCAACGCCGCTCCGGTCTACCGCAAGGCCTTCGCCGCCTTCACGCCAACCGACCAGCTACCGGCCTTGTCCACCTTCGATCGGACGGCCTTCGACCCGGCCGACCGCAAGATGCGGGCCTTCCTCGACAGCCAGCAGCGCGGCCTGACCCTGCTCCGCGAGGCCGCCGCCATTCCGCACTGCGCTTTCGAGCGCGACTGGTCCGGCGACACCGCGCCGCTCGACCTGGCGCGGCCGGAACTGCCCGCTCTCCAGCACGGCGCGACACTGCTCGCCTACGACGCCCTGGCCCGAGCTTCACGCAAGGACGCTCACGGTGCCATCGACGATGTCGCCGCCATCTTCGCCATCGCCCGGCACATCCACGACCCGCTCCTGATCGACCTGCTGACCGCTGCTCGCATCGAGCACATCGGGACCCAGGCCCTCGAAGACATCCTCGCCCGGATCGCCATCGAGCCGGCCGACCTTGCCCGGCTCAACCTGAAAACTGCCGACTCGTTCCGCGATCAGCTCCGGCGGACCCTGGCGATGGAAGAGGCCTGGGGCCTGGCCGCCATCGTGATGATCGCCACCGGCCGGATGCGAGCCTCATCGGACTTCCAGGCTCAGACGCACATGGACGCCCTCGGCGAGGCGCTGCTCGCCACGCCCATCTACCGGGTGTTCTTCCTCGAAGACGACCTGGCGACCTACCGCCGGCACATGCGAACGATGCGCGACAACGTCGCCTTGCCGACCGCGGCGATGTTCGACGCCTTTGACCGTCACGAACACCAACTCCGGGCAACGCGCGGTGGCGGCATCCTGGCTGGCCTGCTCATTCCGGCGGCCTATCGGGTTGCCTCCTACGCCCTCGACGTCGATGCTCGCCGGGCCCTGGTCCGCGTCGCGATCGCTGCCGTCAGCTACAAGGCGAAGCTCGGCCACTATCCCGAAGCGATCGGCGATCTGGTGCCCGAGTTCCTGCCCGAGGTGGTCCTCGACCCGTACGACGGCCGTTCGCTACGGCTGCGATCGACGCGGGACGGCGTGCTGCTCTACAGCATCGGCCGTGACCGAAAAAATGATCACAGCCGGCCTTATGACGAGGCCAAACACGAGGGCGATCTCACGTTTCGTCTGCCGTGATCGGCGCGGAGTTACTCCAGGCTCGGCGGCTCGCGGAATTCTGCCAGCAGACGCTCGAGTTGCTCGACATCCTCCGGGCCCACGTCCTGATCCCGCTGGCAGCGCCGCCGCATGCTCTCCAGGACGTGTTCCCACATGTCCCGCGTCGGCTGCAGACCCTGCGTCCACTCGCCGCGACGCTGCAACTTGAAGCGGAATCGCCACACGCCGGCGAAGCGCTCGGCCGCCAGGAACCGTTTTTGCCCCGTGAGCGGATCGGTGTCCGTCCACTTGATCTCCAGGCTCATGACGACTCTCCAGGCGAGCGTGGGGCGTTAGCCCCATGAGGGCTGGTCCGCTCAAGTGCCGTGCGAAATCTCATGGGGCTGACGCCCCACGCTCGCCTGCTGCCCCGGCACGCAGACAGCGCAGGAACGTGTCCAGGTCGTCCGGCAAGGGCATCTCCCAGTGCAGCGATTCGCCACTGGTCGGGTGGACGAAACCCAGCTCGGCCGCGTGCAGACACAGACGCGGCGCGCCGCTCTCGTCGGTGAAGACCGTCCCGTCCGGACGGTGGACGTAGACCTTCTCGCCACAGATCGGATGCCCCTTCTCGGCCAGGTGAATGCGGATCTGATGTGTCCGGCCCGTTTCCAGCCGGCAGGCGATGAGGCTGTACGTTCGCGGTCCACGCAGCGTTTCCAGGACCTCGACGTGCGTGATCGCCTCCTTGCCCTGTGGCTGATCGGCCACGCTGCCACGCCGACCGTCGCCTCGATCGCGCACCAGCCGGGTGTGAATGGTCGCCGACCGGACGCCGCCATGAGCGATGGCCAGGTAACGCCGCAGCACGGTGTGATCGTGGAACTGCCGACCCAGCATCCGTTCCGCATGGACCGTCCGGGCGAAGACGATCAGGCCACTCGTCTCCCGGTCGAGTCGTTGCACCACGCGCAGCCGGGGAGCGGTGCCCTTCAAGCCGATTCGACGCGGGACCAGATCCTCCAGCGTCGGCGACAGTGAGCGACGCGATTCGCCCCACTCGCGCTCGTCCGGATGACGAACCGTGTTCAGGCCGGCCGGCTTCTCCACCACGACGACCTGTTCGTCGAGGTGCCGTACGACGATGTCGGCTCCTTCGTGCGGTCGCGGCATCGGCCGGGCCAGTACCTCGACCGACTCGCCAACGTGGACACGCCGGGCCGGGTCGAGCCAGAGTTCGCCGTTGAGCCGGACGCGCCGCTGCGCGACCACGGCCCGAATCTGGGTCCAGCTCTGGCCCGGCAAACAGGCGCGCAGAAACGCCGCCAGGGTGATGCCCTCCTGCGTCGCGACCACGACGTAAGTACCGATGGGAGACATGGTCATTGCTTCTGGCGGCTAAACCTCTTCGAGGAACTTGATCTCGCCCGGTGGCAGGGTGTAGTGAGCCCCCAGCACTCGGAGACGGTTCTCCCGGAGCAGTGGTTGCAACTGCGCCGAGGATCGCAGTTCCAGCACCGTGGATTGCACGTTGGCCACGACCGCGTTCTCCAGCGGCTCACCTGGTTTGTTCTGGACTCCCTTGACCACCGAGTTCAGCTCGGCGCTGAGGTGTTCCAGGTAGGCGGGCGGCTCGGCATCGGGAAGGGCGGCCCCCAGGGCGGCGGCCAGGGTGCTACACCCACTGTGGCCCAGAACCAGGACCAGCGGCACCTGGAAGTAGTTCACCGCGAATTCGATGCTCGTCCGCGACTCCGCCCCCACTCGATGGGCCGCCTGTCGGACCACGAACAGATCGCTGATGCGCTCGTCGAGGAGGATCTCGCAGGCGACCCGCGCATCGGAACAGGAGACGATGACCGCGAACGGACGATAATCCCGGGCCAGGATGTGATCGGGGATCTTGAACCCGAGGCGATACTGGGACCGTCCCTCGACGAACCGCTGATTGCCGGCTCGCAAGCGTTCCAGGGCCTGGTCCGGCGTCAGGTTCTGGCCCGAGGTGACCGGGCAGATCGGAGCGGCGTCGTGCAGGGCTGCTTCCTCGTCCGGCGGCAGCAGATAGCGCTGGGCGGCCCAGGTAGCCAGGCCGCCCAGAAGAAGGCCACCTGCAACACCGAGCAACTCACGCCGGCGAATGGTCATCGATCGCTCCTCCAGATTTCCATTCCGGCAGCATACCACTGGTCGAGCCGGCAAGCAACAGAAGCGCGGCCGGGATTGCCCTCTTCCGGTCCTCTCCGAACGGTGTATCATACCCCTGTTCGCCTTCCCGCCATCCCCCGTCAGCGAGTGGCTCCAATGTCCAAGCATGCGGTCCTGTTCCTCCTGCCCATCCTCGTCGCGGCCGAGCCGCTTGCGCTCAAGGACGGCGACCGGGTCGTCCTGGTCGGCAGCACCTTTATCGAGCGAGAACAGCGAGCCGGCCACTGGGAGACGGCCCTGATACGGCACTTCCCCGGACGGGCGATCGTCTGGCGCAATCTCGGCTGGAGCGGCGACACCGTTCGCGGCGAGGCTCGCGGCAGCTTCGGCGGCCAGGCTCAGGGCTACAAGCACCTCCGGGAACACGTCCTCGCACTCAAGCCGACGGTCCTGATCCTCGGCTATGGCAATGTCGAATCGTTCGCGGGAGAGGCTGGCCTGGAACCGTTCCGACGCGATTATGCGAAGTTGCTCGACGACCTGGCTCCCGCGAAGGCTCGCGTCATCCTGCTTTCGCCGATGCCGATGGAAACGCTGCCCGGCAAGGGCGATTCGACGGCGGTCAACCGAAACCGGAAGCGTTATGCCGAGGCGATCCGCGATCTCGCCGCCCAGCGCAAGGTCGAGTATGTCGATCTGTTCACGCCGCTGTTGCAGGCGATGACGTCGGCCGACTCACCGCTGACGGTCAATGGTCTGCACCTGACCGCCGACGGCTACCGGCAGACCGCTCCGCTCATCGAGGCGGCGTTCGGCCTGGACCCGATCCGCAGCGGCGACGTGGAAGAACTGCGTCAGGCGATCATCGCGAAGAACACGCTCTACTTCTACCGCTGGCGTCCGGCCAACGAGACCTATCTGTTCGGTTTTCGCAAGCACGAACAGGGTCGGAATGCCGCCGAGATTCCGCGATTCGATCCGCTGGTCGAGAAGCAGGAAGCGAAGATCTGGCAGCTGAACGAGAAGTGAGCGATTGACCCGGCAAGCCATCGGTAACTGGCGAGCCCCCCACGAAAGTGGGGGGAGTTCCCGACGTGAAAACTCCCCCCACTTTCGTGGGGGGCTCGCCAGTCGCCGATCCCCGACGTGAAAACTCCCCCCACTTTCGTGGGGGGCTCGCCTTTCACGCCGGGAGTCGCGCTACTTCCCTTCCAGATCGACCTGGTGGGTGATCCTGAGGTTATAGCCGACGAACTCGAACTTGCCCTCGGCGGGGTTCAGGTTCAGCGAGTGGAAGGTATTCCCCTGCGGCAACGGCTGAAGCTTGTCGCGCTGGAGATCGGTCGGGTCGCTGTTGTTCCGGTAGAGCAGCTTACCATTGGACTTGTTGACCGTCTCGACGGCGATCAGATTGATCCGTTGCTGGGGCGCTCCCTTGCTGAAGCGATTGTAGCGTGACGCGAACAGCATCACCGGCATCTCGTTGAAGCGGTCGAGGATCAGCTGCTGATTCTCGGCGCGGTAGATCCAGCGGAGTTTGCCCGTCTCGCCCTGGAACGAGTAGACCGCACCGTTGGCCGGCATCGCACGCATGCCCTGGTTGAGCATGATCGGCGGCTGGATCACTCCGTTAAAGGCGGCGATCGCCTGATCGACCGGCCCGTTGCAGACCACGAAGTAATCCTGACCATCGGTGAGCAGGTGGATCGAGATCATCCGATCAATGTCCGCCGTGCGGACCTTGCTGGTCAGGACCACCTTGCGGTCGGCCAGGTTGGCGACGATCAGCTTGCCATCCGGTTCGATCACGCCGAACAGTTCCGGCGACTCCGGATGCAGGATGATCGAGTTGACCGGCACCGCCAGTTCCCAGACGTCCTTGCCGGCGAGCGGATCGTAGAGCCTGGCCACCTGGCCGCCGGCGGGGCTGGCCTCGAGGTGGAGAATGTTCCGGCCAACCTGAGCCTTCTTCTGCTGGAAGATGACGGCGAAGTCGGGCAACTTTGGCACGGTGACGCCATCGGCCAGGCGGAAGATCCGCGTGTTGGCCGGGGTGTTGGTCGGCGACATGTCCACGACGAAGATATGACCATCCGCGCAGGTGACCCGCGAACTGGAGCGTACGTCGCCGCGTGTCCAGAGGATGCGGCCGGTGAGCGGCTCCACGGCGATGAGGGTGTCGCGTGTTTGCAGGCAGAGGATACCGCTATCCAGACCGGCAGGAGTGCCCAAACGCTGGACAAAGCCCTCGTGGAAGATGACGGTCGGCGTGCCATCCGAATCAGCGCCGAAGTTGAAACTTCCCGGATTGAAGTTCGGCCGGGGTGGCACCGATCCGTTGGTCGTGCCGGCCCCGGTCAGCAGGTTCTTCTCCCACAGAATGCGATGCTGCCGTGGCGACACCGGATCGATGGCATAGACCATGTAGTTCAGCTGCAACACGAGCAGATGCCCCAGCCCCTGAGCGGCCAGACGCGGCTGGTCGTAGCGACGACGCTGGTGGGCCAAACTTTGTAGCTGGTTGATCGTGTTCTGGATGTAAGTCTGAGTGACGGTGCCCAGTTTGCGGACCTCGGTTTTCTCCTCGGTGCCGAGCTTGTCCTCCAGGTTCAGTTCGTTCTGATCGGTCCGCATGGTCAACTGCCAGCGATCGAAGAACGGCAACGGATCGCCGATCCGGTCGAACGTGTAGGAGTTCCCCTGGCGTGCGCTGTTCTGCCGATCCTCGGTCACTTTCCAGCGCGGCGCGGTCCCGATCCGGGCGACGCGGTCCAACTGCGGCAAGAACCGGCGATCGGTGGCCAGATCGTTGAAGATGTCGGCCCCCTTGCGACCGTTGGCGAGGATGACCGCGCCGTACTCGCGTCCCAGGATGCCGTAGTAGAAGGCGGCGTCTTCGAGCAGGCCGCGTTTGGTCAGCAGGCGGGCCATGCATTCGACGGCCCGGCCGGCGATGGCTGGATCCTGGCTCTGGCTGCGCAGGAGCAGCAGGTGCCGCTCGGCATCGAGCAGAGAGTCCGGCTCGCTCGAGGCGATGAGCATCTCGGCCAGAGCAAGCCGGGCCTCCATGCCGGCGGTGAAGTGGGAGCCGAACACGGCGACAAAGCGCCGCATGGTCGCCAGGTCGGCGGTCTTCTTCAGGGTGTCCCACTGACGTTGAACCCGCTCCTCCAGCGGCTTGCGTTCGGCCGGAGTGGCGTTCTGCATCAGGGCCACGATACGGCCCTGAACCCAGACGTCCGGGGCGGCCTGAACGGCCGGCTCATCGACCGAGGTGATCAGTTCCTCCGAGGCGGCGAAGACGGCGAACTCCTGATACTTCTCGAACGCTTCCTCGAAGCGTCGCTGGCTCTCGCGGCCCTTGGCCACCAGGCAGAGGAAGGCAGTCCGGCGACGGCGTCCCTCGGCCTCCTTGCGGGTCTTCTCCTCGGGCGTGGCCCCCTCGGGGACCGTGACCTTGGTGAGATCCTCGTAGGTGGTGAGATACTTCTCGGCCGCGTTGAAGTCGCGCTGGAGGTAGTCGGTCAGCGTCTCGAACAGCTTGTCGCGAGCCTTGCCAACGAGATCCTGGGGAATGTTGGCTTGCTGCAAGGCCCGGTTCAGATCTTCGACGGCCCCTTGCAGATCGCCTCGATCGAGACGCAACTCACCGCGTTCGACCAGACCGATCGGGTCGTTCGGATTGTTCTTCATGCGCTCGTCGATCTGGGCGAGCTTGACGCGCAACTGCGGGAAGACGGCGATCTCGTCTATCCCCTGGGAGATAACCTCTCCATCGAAGAAGACGAGGTTGCCGGGCACTTCCTTCTTGCGCGACTTGGTGTGGGCGTGGATGGCTCCCCGTTCCAGGTCGATGGCGACGATCTCCGGTTCCTTGCTCTCGCTTCCCTCACGAAGGGGCAGATAGTAGAGGTTGTCGCTACAGACGCCCAGGCCGGACGGTTCGCCGGTGGAGACGTTCCAGAGCTGGTTACCCTTGAGGGCGTCCAGGGCGCGGACGCCGCGTCGGCCGACGATGATCACCTTGCCATTGAAGACGCCGGCGACGTAGAGATCGTCCTCGTTCCGGCGCTGCATCCAGACACGGGCCCCGTCGGCGAGGTTGACGCAGTGAACGGCTGGCGCATCGGGAGCGGTGAAGTAGACCTTGCCGCCCTGGATGATCGGTGCGGAAGCGTGCCAGCTATCCTTGCCGGTAATGGGAATGGGCCGACCATCCGGACCAAAGCCCGGTGGCAAGTTGATACCGGGACGCGGCCGGACGATGCCGGGCTGATTGGGGCCGGTGGGCCGATTTTCGGCGTAGGGATAGGCCCAGACCAGCGAGTTTTCGAGCATATCGATGCACAGGACCGCGCCGGCGTTGGTCGGGCAGATGAGCATGCCCTCACCCGCGGCGAGGTGAACGGCGTTGAGTCGGCGGTTGATGTCCTGTTCGAGCGGCACCTTCGTCTCCGCCAGGGGCTGCAGACGCAGGAGTTTCCCGGTCAAGGGGTCGAGTTCGGCGAGCTTCAGGTTCTGGTCCTTTTCCAGCAGGACGTAGAGCCGACCAGCGACCGGCAGTGGCGGGCCGAGGAAGAAGCTCTCGTGTAACTCGGGGGCGCAGTGATCGTCCTTGGTCCCCTGGACCCACTTCAGCTTGCCGGTGGTCAGGGACCAGGCCTGCAGGCGGTTACCGAGCAGAGCGTCATCGAGACCGCCCGGAGCGCGGGGCTGGTTGCGGATGCCGCCGCGCTGGATTTGTGGTGGCGGTGGCACGGCGACGTCATCGATCACGAAGACGTTGTTGTTGTCCGAACTCAGGGCACCGGTGGTCGAGTTGTCGAACAGGATGGTCGGCCGTAGTTTCGGTCCTCCGAGGTACTGTTCGAGCGTGCTGGTGGCGTAGGCGACCTTGTTGGCCGACCGGAACATGCCGTCCATCGACAGGGGGCTCGCCACCTCCCACAGACGCTGGCCGGTCTTCAGGTGGTAGGCGTGCAGGCCGTCGTAGGCGCGATAGATCACGATGGGGATCTTCTGACCGTCCTTGAGGCTGGTCACGGTGGCCGTGATCGGATGGAAGGACGGCAGCAGGGGAATCTGCTTGTCCAGGAGGTATTCCGTGGCCTGCTTGAGACGCTGGCGGGTGGTCTCGTTCGTGGACAGAGGGTGCCGCCATTTCGCTTCCATGAAGGCGGTATCGCCCTCGGCCTTGCCGTTTCGGCTGCTGTTGCCGCCGAAGATGGGCCAGGTGGTGCGGTTGAATTCGCTGATGACGCGGACTAGGCCGCCGACGAACTTCTGCAACTCCTCGACGCTGTGATTGCGGTCGCCGAGCTTGACGGCTCCGCCACGGGTGTTCAGTTCCTTCCAGACCTCGTCCTCGGCCTTCTGGTCGGCGATCTGATGGAAGGCGTAGGCCGCCTTGAACAGGACGTTCTTCTCGATCTTGGCCAGGCTGTCGCGTTCGATGAGCCGCTTGAAGCAGAGGGCAGCGGCACTGAAGTCGCCGCGATCGAGGTAGTAGGTGGCCAGCAGGGCGGTCGCCTCGCCGCCGGCGTCGGTGTACAGGAAACGCCGCATCACGTCGGCCAGGAAGGTCGGGTTGCCGGTTTCCCTGGCCTTCTGCAGTTGCTCGGCCGCCTGCGGGCCGTAGGTCACCTTGTAGAACTCCATTCCCTGGCGCGGCAGGGCGGCGACGAGTCGTTTGGCCTCGCCGCGGACGCTGGTCCAGATCCGGGTTTCCTTGCCGTCGGGGCCCTTGCGCGGCAACTGGGCGAAGACATCGGACTGCAGTTCGAGGAGGTTCTGCAGCAGTTCGGTGGCCTGCTTCCAGTCCTCGGTGTTGACGTAGTCATGAACGGCCTGGATCTTGGCCGCCTTCTCGTTGTCCTTGACGAGGGTGATATTGCTTTCCAACTCGGTCGCATCGGCCGACTGACCGGGCAGGGCCGGGGCCCCGTCCGGCTGGGCGATCGGAGGAGGCGGTAACTGGGCCCAGGCGGTCTGCAGGAAGGCGATCGTGGCGAAGAGGCCCACGGCCAGCACGACCCCACTCGCTCGGCGCAAGCTCCATGACATCGCTGTGCTTCCCCTCGGTCGGTGATCCGATCGGATGATGGCTCCGGCAATTCGATCGATTGTCCCACGACCCCAGCTGCCCGGCAAGGGGAAAGGTCGGCTGGGGTTCCAGGGCTACTGCGTTCTCGTCCGAACGCTCTTCTCGTCCGAATTCTTCCCTCAACAATTCAGGACGACTCAACCTACCCGACCTAACCTCACGGGTCAGTCCGTCGAACGGCAGGATGATCGCTCTGTAAGTATAATGCGGACCAGACCCCTGTTGTTGGAGCAATCCGCATGACCGAACCCGTTCCCACCTGGCGCAGCGAGACGCGGGCCGTCCGTGATCGGACGCGCATCTTCCGGCCGAACTACCTCTCTTTTGCTGGAACGTACCAGTGCAACCTGACCTGCCCGCACTGCTGCGTACCGATCGAGTGGCCCGATCGACTCGATGTGGGGATCGCCGTGCGCTTTCTCGAGGACGCCTTTGCCCAGGGGATCGGCATCCTCGGCTTCACGGGGGGCGAACCGTTCCTCTACCCGGAGTTCGTCCTGGCCCTGACTCATCGGGCGGCGGAACTGGGCTATCGTTTCGACAAGGTCCAGACCAACGGCGTCTGGCATCGCGACGCCGACCACCTGGAGTCGGTATTACGAGCCCTGCGCGAGGCCGGCTTCACCGGCAAACTCGGCGTCAGCGTCGATAAATTCCACGGCAAGCACACGCCCCTGGCGGCCGAGTTCTGCCGGATCGCCCGGCGTGTCTTCGAGCGTGACAATATCGTGTCACTGTCCTACGCCAGTCGGTCGCCGGAGAAGGGATTGGAGCCAGTGCGGGACCTGGCGAAGGAACTGGACGCGATCATCGACTGGTCGGAGGTTCTGCATCGGTATCTGCTGGTGTCGCCGGACTTCACGATGGTGCTGAACTGGAACCACCTGGCGGCGGTCGAACGGGCCGAGAACCTCAAGGGGTCCTGGGATGGCGAATGGTTCGCGGAGGACTACTGCGAGGGTCCGGGCCAGGCGTTGATCGTGACGCCGCGTGGCGAGGTGAAGCCCTGCTGCGGTTTCGCCAGCGATCTGGACCAGTTGACGATCGGCAACGTCCACACCGACACGGTGGCGGAGATCATCCAGCGAGCGCGGGGGCATCCGTACGTCGGCAAGGTCTTTCGCGAAGGTTTACTGGCGATCCGTGACGAGATCCTGGCGCGCGATCCGGAAGCGCTGCCAGGAGCGACGACGAATCACTGTTTCTTCTGCTGGTATGTGCTGACACGCGGCCTCGCATCCGGCGTCAACGGCGGCGGCGGTCAGGTTGGAGACTGGACCGAACTACGCCCCAACCACATTGGGGAGTTGTTGCAGATCGGCCGACTGAGGTAGCGAGGTGCCGCACCGTGAACGACTTCGATCAGGCGGCGCGATACATCGTCAAGGCCGACGCCACCGGCCATGTCCGCTGGCTGTTCCCGAAACTACAGACACACCTCGCCTTCGCGCGCTGGCTCGACTCGCAGAGCGCCCCGCGACCCGGCGAGCCAGACCGACGCTGCGACACCATCGCCGAACTGGTCGATACCACCGGAGGGAGCGGACCGCGCGCCCTGGTCATGGAGCTGTTCACCGATGCAGATGCGAACGCCTGTTCTCGAACACTCCAGTATCTGGGCCGCTTCGCCACCGAGATTCGCCACGGTCCACACGGCCGGGACGTGTACAACTTCTCCGCCGGCATGATCTTCCTGACGAACCGACCCGGCGTGGTCGAGATCGTCTCCAACCTACCCGCCGACGAGGCGACCCTGGTCTTCCGGCCACGTCTGCGCGTGCTGTCGGAGGAGGTTGCCATTGCGACGCTGGACGCCTTCGAGGAAAATCGCCTGGGCTGGGGTGTCCTGGCGTGGGTGTCGCTCATGCAAGGCGGCCAGACGCCGGTACTGGTGGCACGCTGGCGTGGCATCGTGGAGAAACTGGCCGACACGGGAATGCGTCGGACCTTGCTCGACGTCATCGTGGTCTTCGCTCAGTTGACCGACTCGGTCGAGGTCTGGAAAAAGGGCCTGGAGGGCATGGACATGAACGAATCGATCGTCATGCGAGAAGTACGCGAGAAGGGCCGGGCAGAAGGCCGCGCAGAAGGCCGGGCGGAGGGCCGCGAAGAAGCGACACGGCAGGCTCGTCGCGAGGCTGTGTTGGAGGCGCTCGGCACCCGGTTCACGGTTCCGGCCGAGGTGCGCGAACGCATCCTGAGCGAATCCGACATCGCCGTGCTGATCCGTTGGCTGCCGCTGGCCGTCACGGCGGACCTCGATTCGTTCAAGGCTGCCATCGGCCTGGGATGAGCCCGACCGACGTGCAGTACGCGCTGATCCTGTCGCACACCGGGGAGTTGTTGCAGATCGGCCGACTGAGGTAGCGAGGTGCCGCACCGTGAACGACTTCGATCAGGCGGCGCGATACATCGTCAAGGCCGACGCCACCGGCCATGTCCGCTGGCTGTTCCCGAAACTACAGACACACCTCGCCTTCGCGCGCTGGCTCGACTCGCAGAGCGCCCCGCGACCCGGCGAGCCAGACCGACGCTGCGACACCATCGCCGAACTGGTCGATACCACCGGAGGGAGCGGACCGCGCGCCCTGGTCATGGAGCTGTTCACCGATGCAGATGCGAACGCCTGTTCTCGAACACTCCAGTATCTGGGCCGCTTCGCCACCGAGATTCGCCACGGTCCACACGGCCGGGACGTGTACAACTTCTCCGCCGGCATGATCTTCCTGACGAACCGACCCGGCGTGGTCGAGATCGTCTCCAACCTACCCGCCGACGAGGCGACCCTGGTCTTCCGGCCACGTCTGCGCGTGCTGTCGGAGGAGGTTGCCATTGCGACGCTGGACGCCTTCGAGGAAAATCGCCTGGGCTGGGGTGTCCTGGCGTGGGTGTCGCTCATGCAAGGCGGCCAGACGCCGGTACTGGTGGCACGCTGGCGTGGCATCGTGGAGAAACTGGCCGACACGGGAATGCGTCGGACCTTGCTCGACGTCATCGTGGTCTTCGCTCAGTTGACCGACTCGGTCGAGGTCTGGAAAAAGGGCCTGGAGGGCATGGACATGAACGAATCGATCGTCATGCGAGAAGTACGCGAGAAGGGCCGGGCAGAAGGCCGCGCAGAAGGCCGGGCGGAGGGCCGCGAAGAAGCGACACGGCAGGCTCGTCGCGAGGCTGTGTTGGAGGCGCTCGGCACCCGGTTCACGGTTCCGGCCGAGGTGCGCGAACGCATCCTGAGCGAATCCGACATCGCCGTGCTGATCCGTTGGCTGCCGCTGGCCGTCACGGCGGACCTCGATTCGTTCAAGGCTGCCATCGGCCTGGGATGAGACGGACTAATCGCACGGCAACGCGAACATCTCGGCATGGAGGCCGCATGGAAACCCCCACCCCCTCATGGCCGGCACGCTGGCCGATGCTGACCGCCATCGGCCTGGCCCTGACGACTGCCATCGTACAGTACGTACTGTTCCTGCCCCAGGCCGACACCCTCTGGCGCGACCCGATCCACGATCGTAACGCCCACTACTACTTCGGCCTGAGCCTGGCCCTGGACGTGCGTCAGGGCGACGTCGGGGGGCTGGTCCGCGATCTGAACCACGCACGCGTCTGGCCGCCAGCCCACGGAATGCTCCTGGCCGGCCTGCTCACGACGATCGGACTCGAACCCCACTTCGCCGTTCTGCCAAGCCTGCTCGCCTGGGCGGGACTGCTCGTGGCCGTCTTCGTCCTTGCCTGGCGACTCTGCCCGTCTGGTGGGATCGTCGCCGGCTTCGCGGCCATGCTGTTCACCCTGAGCAGCCCCAGTCACCGGGCCTTCGCCACCGACGTGATGCTCGAGAGCCTGGGCACCTGCCTGTCCCTGTGGGCGCTCGAACGCTACGTCGCCCTGCGTCAAACACCGACCATCGCTGGCGTACGGTCCTTCGCCCTGGTATTGCTGGCCCTCTTTCTGACGAAGTACAACTACTGGGCCCTGGTCGTCGCCGGGATCGTGGCGACCGAGTGGATCACCCGACCAGGCCAGTGGCTGACGGCAGGCCGTCAGTTCCTGGCGGCGTTGCCTCGTGGTCGGCAGGGCTGGGCGGAACTCGCCCCGGAACTGCGCGTGCTGCTGGCCTGGTTCGTCATCCCGTCCGTCGTCTGGCTCTGCTTGCCGGGCCGCTTATCGGCCTTCCTGTGGTACATGTTCGCCGCACATGGCGAGGCGCTTGACCACAGCCTGGCGAGCCGGATGGAGAAGTTCCTGAACTGGTATGGCAGCCAGTACCACCCGACGATGGTCCTTCTGATCGGCATCCTGATCCTGGCCCTGGTGGCGATGCTGCGATGGCGTCGGCTCTCGGTGGGAGCCCTCGCGGTCGTGCTGTTCCTGGCGATCTCGGCGGCGGCGACGGTGAACCATCCGAACAGCAAGGCCCGCTTTCTGATGAGCTGGATGCCGGCTCTCTGGGTGCTGGCCGGAATCGGCCTGGCGATGGTCGTTCCGCAGCGCGGGACCTGGCAAGCGTTGGCCGTGGCTCTCATCGCGGTCTTCTGTCTGCCCGCTGGATGGACCCCGGGCCGAACGGCCGAGGCCGGAGTCCAGCCGGGAGCCCCGAGTCTGCTGCCGGTAGCCGAGGCGTATCTGCCCTACGTCCAGGCAGGCGAGCGCACCGCCATCCTGGCGACGGTGCCGATGAAATTCTTCACGCAGTGGAGCTATCTGCAAGCACGTCAACCGCGGCGCAACCGCGACCTGGAGGCGAAGGGCTGGCTCTATCTGGAGGTGCCGAACTTGCAAGCGTTCGAGGCCTGGCTGGAACGGACTCACTGCGATAAACTCGTCGTGTTGGAGGTGGCTCCGGGATCGCCGTTCGCCGCAGTCCCACCAGGCTGGACTGGTGACAGCGTGCTGACACAATGGCAGACGACCCAGCACCGATTCACTGCGGGCGAGACGCGAAACCTGGCCGAGGTTGGCACGACTATTCGCGTCTTCGAGCGAACCAGCGTGACGCTTGGCGAGCGTGGGCCGTCCGCCCCTTGACGCTCCACGCTCGCCCGGGGTCGGTCAGTGCGTCGCCCCGTTCGTCTCCTGCAATGGCACGACGACGTGGCCATCCGGTCCCTGCAGCGCCGGCAGAGGCGTTAGCAACTGCGTCGCCTCGCCCTGCTGCTCGGCCCAGAAGCAGGCCAGTGCCACCTGGGCACAGCGCTCCTGGAACTGAGCCGGCGTCTCCTGGAGGTCCGGGTAGCGATCGACGAACGCCAGCACGGCCCGGTACGGTTCCGGATAATCGCCCAGGATTCGCTTCGCCATCAGCTTCTTGTCCTCCGGCTCCATGTACGTCAGCTCGACGGCCTTGTCCACACGACCGGGCCGCGTCGAGATGAACTCGACCGTGCCGTCCGGGAGCTTGCGCGGCCGACCAAGAGCCGGATCGACCTTGGAGATGTCGTTCGTCGTGATGATCGTGAAGATCCCATCGGACCGCTCAACGCCATCGAGACAGTTCAGCAGACAGTCGAATGTCAGCGGCGTGTAGCTCTCACGCGGCTTGCCGCCGTCGTCGTTGCCGTCATTGTTGCCGCCGCCACGGTTGCCGCCGAGCATCAGACCCATCAGGCCAACGCCCTTTCGGCTGATGTTCTCCCGGCCGTGGAAGACGTTGTCGATGTCCTCGATCAGGGCGATGCACGGCACGTTGACCTGCATCTCGGCCCAGGCCTTGATCAGCTCGTGGTTGGACATCTCGGCGAGGTTGAACACGTAGATCGGCATGTTCAGATCCTCGGCGAAGGCCCGGGCGAGGGCCGTCTTGCCGGTGCCAGGCGGGCCGTACAGCAGCCAGCCGCGCTTCCACGGGATGCCACGATCGAGATACCACTGACGATTGTTCCGCCACAGCTCGATCTCCTTGATCAGGTCCTTGATCCGCTGCGGAAAGATCAGGTTCGCCAGGGCCCGGCCGCGATGCAGCGAGCCCTTGCCGAGCTGGTCCGGCGTGTGGGCGAGCAGTCGGTAGAGCGCCTGCTGATACCAGGCCAGACCGTTGGCTCCGTAGCTGTAGTCGTAGTCATCGTTGCCCCGGCTGGGGAAATAGTGGATGACGAACCGGCTCTTGGCCTTCTCCTCCTCGGCGGTCGCCGCCCAGTTCATGGCGTTGATCTCGGCGCAGGCCTCGCGCAGGAGACGCTCGACGTTGACTGTGCCACGCAGGAACGTCAGCGTCGAGAAGACGCGCGTCGCCGAGTTCTCCTGGTGCTGATTCTGCTGCTGATTGCCGCTGCCGGCCTTCGCCTTACGCTCCGACTCGTTGGCGAACCAGAGCGGGAACCAGCCGACCCAGAAGGTCAGACCACGATTGCCGAACGACTCGTAGGGGATCAGGCCATAGCGTCCATCGCGCTGATGCTCGTACAGTGCGCCGTACATACGGTCGTAGATACCCGTGCGCGAGCAGTGCTTGATCAGGTACGAGACGAGGGCGTTGTGAGCGGCCTCGGTCGGGATCTCGACCTGCTGCACGAACAGGCTGGCGATTCGCCAGAGGATGGCCTTGATGCGTTCCCAGAAGCCGGCGATCAGGCCGATGGCCGCACCGCCGGCGACGAAATTCCATATGTCCATGAGCTACCTCTCGCAGAAGGAGTTCCGGTGATGTTCGAGCCCGGGACAGGGTCGATCCAGCCGCGGGATGTCGCATTATTCCTGGCGGTCAAATACGGATCAAGGATGGTAGGCCATCACGCCGGATCCGAACGCGATCCCGGTACGGGGACGTGAAGAAATCCGTGAAAATGGGACAGGGACACCCTGGAGTGGGTTCTCGAAATTCCGGCAAAGCTCGTAATTCTGATCGGTCAGCCAGCCGTTTCCGCAGGGATGAAGAAGCGTGCCAGGGCGATGGTGACGTTGTCCCGGCCGCCAGCGTCCATGGCCAGCTGGTAGAGGCGATCGCACGCCTTCTGGGAAACCAAGGTGGTCTCCAGCACCCGGCCAATCCGATCGTCCTCGACCATGTCGGTCAGGCCATCGCTGCACAGGAGCAGACGATCGCCGTCCTGCAATCTGCGTTGACGAACCTCGACCTGGAGGTTGTGTTCGCCCTTGCCGCCGACGACGTTGGTCAGGATGTGCTTGGTTCGATGATGGGCCGCTTCCCGGAGATCGAGAATGCCCTCCTCCACCAGACGCTGGGCGACGGTGTGGTCCTGCGTGATCTGTTCGAGCCGGCCCTGGCGATACAGGTAGGCCCGCGAGTCGCCGACGTGGGCGGTGAAGAGATCCCGGCCGACGCAATAGGCGACGGTCAAGGTCGTGCCCATGCCGTTGAGCTTCGGATCGGCGTCACCCTGGGCACTGATCCGGTGATGGACGGCCAGAACGTAGGCACCGAGGCGATCCTTGATTCGAGCGGCTTCCTGCTCGTCGATTTTCAGGGTCCAGCGGACCTCGTTGAGAACGAGATGGACGCCGGTCAGCAGGGCCATCCGGCTGGCGACCTCGCCGGAGGAGTGACCACCCATGCCATCCGCGACGGCGAGAACCCAACCGGCCTCCTCGTATTCGTTGCCCCCCGGAGATAGGTCCAGGTTCGACTGGCGAATCTGGACCGACCGGGCAACACGGGCGATGAGGTAGTGATCCTCGTTATTGGTGCGCACCAGACCACGATCGGACACCGCTCCGTAATCGACCCGGACACGTGAAGAGACAGGCTGCACCAACCCGGCCAGCGGGTTCGGTGGTGGCGACGCGATCGGGAACTCATCGGTGCGGGCGAGATCGTCGTTCATGAAGACCCCACAATCAGGGTGCGACTGGTGACCCTGCTGTAATCGCAGAAACCGTGCCCACTGTCAAGCCCCCCCACGTTCGAGAGCCGCCGCCCACGTCGGGAGCGACATGTAGGGTGGGCGGGAGCGCCACCGACGCCCTATCCGCTTCTTGATCCGGAACAGCGCAGGCCCACCGATGCTCCGACGGGAGCGCAGCGACACCGCAGATGACTTTCTCCGATCGGTGTCGCTGCGCTCCCGAGCGAGGATTGGTGGGCCTCCGCTGTTTCGGCCTGATGTGGCGACGAGGCGTCGGTGGCGCTTCCGCCCACCCTACATTTCGCAACTACAGGGATGCACCCGCCCCCCCACGTTCGAGAACCGCCGTCCACGTCGGGAGCGGTTCGCACAGGATGGCCCGGCCCAGTTGCCGGACGCGCGTTCGGCTCGCTTCCTGGGGGAGGTAGTCCACCGGGCTGGTGCCGTCGATCCGCGCGAGCAGACAGAGCCCCAGGTGCGCGACGCCTCGACGCTCCAGATCGGCCCGGTCGAGCGACCGCACCTCGGCGGCGTAGCCTTGCCAGAAGGCGCGGATCAAGTCCGCGAAGCGATCCGCAACCGCACCTCGACGCAGCATCTTCAGGGTCAGATGACTGAGGCAGAAGCCGAGATCCATCGCCGGGTCGCCCTGGTGGGCCGTCTCGTAATCGACCAGCGTGAAGCCAGCGTCGCTCCGAAGCAGATTCTTCGGACTGAAGTCGCCGTGACAGAGGGCGATGCGAGCATCGCGCATCTGCTCGATCAGCGCCTCGACCGCGTCGGCCACGTCCGGCAGACGCTCCTGAATTCGCCGGTAGAACGGGTCCACGCGTAACTGCACGAACACGGTTCGATCGGCGAACGGAGCGACGAGATCCGGCCGACTGGCGGTCGTCTCGTGGATCTGGCCCAGAATGCGCCCGGCCGCCTCGCCATGCTCCGGCTCGACCAGCCCGGCGAGGAGCTGCTCCTTCCAGACGATGCTCTCCTCGGGAGCGTGGGTCATGGCGAAGGCGTAGTTGTCGCGGTCGCAGTGAAGAACCTTCGGCACGACGCCGGTCGGCAGCAGCGGCTCGAGGACCTGCATCACCTCCATTTCGCGCCAGACCCGATCAAGATCGCTGAACCAGGCGTCGCGAGTGCGGAGTTGCGGGCGAGACTGCTTGACGACAAAGAGTCGGCCAGGCGTCCGGACGCGGAAGACGGCGTTGGAGACGCCCCAGCCCAGCGGCGCAGCGGTGACCTCCTCGTCGGGTGCGATCCAGGAGCGCTCTCGGAGAAAATCGGGCAGGTTGTGTTCGGTCAATTCGAGCATGGAGAACTCCGTTCGCCATCACTGCTCGTCCAGGACGATTTGTCCTGTGGAGGCACTCCAGATGCCATTCGGCGTCTTCGGCCCGGTCGCCTGGAAGGTACGCGGCTCGCTGGTGAAGGGCTTCTTCTCCGGCCCGACGATGCCGGTGACCGTGAGGCGGTACGTCGCTCCAGTCCGGAGCCTTCGCAGGGGGAGTTCGGCGTAGAGCGGTCGGCGCGTGTCCCAGCCAAGTTTCCAGTCCGGGGCGGACGGGCACGAGAGCGGTTCCTTGAGAATCTCCGCAGTCTTGCCATCGGCGGCGACTTCCTCCAGCCGCAGCGTCGGCACCTCGGCGACCACGCCCCCTTCGGGATGGACGGCCAGCCAGAAGTGGAGCGTCGCCTCACGCCGATCGAGATCGAGCAGCAGAGCGAGCGGCGGCCGACCCTGCGGAGCCAGGCGGAAGAGGGACTCGGCCAGGACGTTCCGGGTGGTCCCCGGCTTCACTGTCTTGTAGGCCGTTTCCAGAGCCCGCACCACGTCCTTGCGCAGTTCCTCCGGCGTCGCCTCGCGCGCTGCCAGCAGGGCGGCAGCGGCCTGGACGGCTCCCTGCTTCCAGCGAGGGTCCGGCCGGTCCAGGAAGCCGAGAATGCCCTCGATGAGGGGACGCTGCTCCGCTTCGCCCAGAGGCCGGGCGAAGGTGGCCGTTCGCACCGGAGCGGACGGGTACGTCTCCGGCCAGCCGAGCATCTTCAGAGCGCGGAGGTTGTCGCCTTCGAGACTGGCCTCATCACGGGCGCGAGCCAGCAGAAGGGCCCGCCCCTCGGGTGTGGCGAAGGGGTAGCAGTCTCGCCCGACCAGGGCTCCGTTGTGCTGGCGGGCGTACTCGGCAAGGGCGTCCCAGGAATCCTCGACGAGGCCGGTTTGCAAAATCCAGCGCAGCGGCGCGGTCTGAAGATCGCCCCAGCCGGTCTCGCCGACGTCGTTGACCGGGATGCGTCCCTTGACCGGATTGAGCAGGACCGGAGCGAGACGGGCCGGCGGATGTCGTCGCATCCAGTCGAGCAGAGCCCGACTGCGCCGCGACGACGGCGGCTGCTCACGGATCTGTTCCACCGCGACGATATCGCGGGCATCGCGGCGAAGTTGCAGCACCAGCGCGTCCCAGTCAAGATCCGGATGCGGCACCAGTCGAAAACCATCGGCCTGAGACAGGGCGGCCCAGGAACGATCGGCTCGCGTCGTCAAGCGAACACCGGTTGGCAGGAGACGGAACGGTTCGCCGACCTTGTCGGCCGGCTCACCGAAGAGGATCGCCTGGCGCAGTGCGGACCAGCGCGGCGCGTCTTCCTGAGCCAGGGCGGTGGCCAGCGGCATGGCGTTGAGCAGATCCCCCGGTCGGATCGCGGTGCCCCGAAAGACCTCGACGACGCGCACCTGGGCCGGCTCGCGAGCATTGACCGGCTCGACCAGGACGGTGCAGCCCGCTTCCAGCAGCAGTTCGCGGGCCGGACGATCGGCCGCACGCTGGGCCTCGGCGGGAACGGCGAGGAGCAGCAGCAGCGGCAAGGTTCGCCCCAGGGATACCGGCATGGTCACTCCGGGATGTCGGCCGCACGCACACCCAGGCCGACGGTCGACCCATTCGTGCGAGCGGCCAGGTTAGGGGAGCGCTCCGGCGGAGAGGCGCTGCCTCCGCGCAGGAGCCGGCAGGCGTAGCGACGGCGCGATTCGATGTCGGCTCGCGAGTTGGCCCCGATCTCAATGCAGGCTCCCGTGCCGGCGTGGATGCCGCGTCGAGCCGCCACCACGACCGGATCGCCCTCCAGCGGCGGAACCGGCACGGCAGGCAGATCACAGGCCCAGGCGGCAGAGTGGCCGGCGTACACGGTTCGGAGCGTGGGCAGCGAACCGGCGACCGTCTTCTCCAGGCGTGATCGCTCGACGACCTTGCCGCGCAGGACGGCGGCCAGATCGGCCAGCAGGAGCGGATGCGTCTCGCCCGGCAGCGAGAGGAGTAAGACCAGGCTCCGTAACGTGTTGCGCAGATGGTTGACGGTGAGTGTCGCCAGGATGTCAGGATCGATGAAGCCGGTGACGACCAGGAGCGGTCGGCTTCCCGTGGCGATCGTTTCGAGCAGGGGCAGCATCGCCTTTGGAGAGCCTTCCAGCCGATCGATCAGCAGGACGGCGGCATTCTCCAGGGTGCCGAGTCCGCTCCACGGATCGGTCACGAAGTTCGGATTGGCCAGGGCGGCCGGCCAGCGCGACATCGTCACGGTATGGACGCGCGACTGAAAGCTCTCGCCGGCCTCGGCCCAGACCGGGCCGCCATCGGCGAGCCGGCATGCCTCCTCCACCAGGCTCTCGACCTCGGCACGCGTGACCGCATCGAGGGAGCCGCCGGGCAGGGTCAGGCCGCAGATGCAGCAGTAGTTCGAGCCGGGCAGGTTGACCGCCTTGCACGCCTCGCAGAGAACGAGGCCCTGCTCCGGCAAGCCGGTCGCCGGGCTCAACTCGGTAAGCAGGACGGGAGCCGTCATCGCGTGCCCCCCTGGTCGTCGTAGCCGTTGGGATGCGCCTGGTGCCAGCGCCAGGCGGTGGCGACGATCTCGCGCAGGTCGGTGTAGCGTGGCTTCCAGCCCAGTTCGCGGCCAGCCTTCTCGCCGGCGGCCACGAGTGCGGGCGGATCGCCGGCCCGGCGTGGAGCCTCCTGCACGGGCACCTTCTTGCCGCTGACCGCCTCGACCGCCTGGAGGACCTCGCGGACGCTGGCTCCGTGGCCGGTGCCGAGGTTGTACGCCAGGCTCGCGCCCGGCTCCAGGGCTTGCAGAGCGAGCAGGTGAGCCTCGGCGAGATCCTCGACGTGGATGTAATCGCGGATGCAGGTGCCGTCCGGCGTCGGATAGTCGGTGCCGAAGATTTGCAGGGCCGGCCGCTGGCCCATCGCCGCCTGGATGGCCAGTGGAATCAGATGCGTCTCGGGCGTGTGATCCTCGCCGATGACCCCGTCGGAGCTGGCCCCCGCAGCGTTGAAGTAACGCAGGCAGGCGACGCCCCAGCCGTATGCGGCGGCGTAGTCGCGCAGGGCCATCTCGACCATGAGCTTGGTCCGACCGTAGGGGTTGATCGGCGTCTGCGGCGTGTCCTCGGTGATCGGCATCTGTTCGGGGATGCCATACGTCGCGCAGGTGCTGGAGAAGACGATGCGTCGAACGCCCTGCCGGCGGAGTACCTCCAGGAGCGTGAGCGTGTTGCCGACGTTGTTGCGGTAGTATTTGGCCGGCTGACCGACCGACTCACCGACGTAGGCGAAGGCGGCGAAGTGAACGACGGCCTCGATGCCGTGCATCATCACGGCGTTGTCGAGTCGCTCGGCCTCGGACAGATCGCCGACGATGAGCCGCTCGGCGGGCACCGCCGCACGATGGCCCATGCTCAGGTTGTCGTACACCCAGACGTCATGGCCGCGAGCCAGGAACAACCGGGCGGCGTGACTGCCGATGTAGCCGGCACCGCCAGTGACGAGGATGCGCATCAGTTCGTGATTCCCTTCGTGATCCCCATGAAGACGTCCTCCAGGTCGATTTCCTCCTCACGCAGCATCCGCAGCTTGAAGCCGTTCTGAAGGAGTAGTTCGGCCAGGAAGCTCCCGTCGGTTCGGCCCTTGTTGAGCGTCACGCGAAGAATCTCGCCGTCCTCGCGCTTCTCGACCCTCTGAACGTCGAGGTGCGCCTCAAGCAACTCGGCCGCCTCGGCGTTGCGGCCCTCGCCGACGGCCACGTCGTAGACGGTGTTCTGTCGCACCTGGCGAATGGCCGACTGCACGTCGCCGTCGAAGAGAAGCTGACCGCGTTCGATGATGCCGATCTTGTTGCAGATGTCGGCCAGCTCCGGCAGGATGTGGCTGGAGACGAGAATCGTCTTGCCCATGCTCGGCCCAGCGCAGCCCGGCGGCCGGCTCGTCGAGCAGAAGCACCTGCGGCTCGTGCAGCAGAACGCGCGCCAGGCCCAGACGCTGCGTCATGCCGCGCGACAGGCTCGTCACCAGGGCGTCGCGCTTGTAGCCGAGATCGACCAACTCCAGCACCTGCTCGCACTTGCGCTTGCGCTCGGGCCCCATGATCCGGTACGCGGCGGCGAAGAACTCCAGGTACTCGATGACCTTCATGTCGTCATAGACGCCGAAGAAGTCGGGCATGTAGCCCATGACCCGGCGAATCTCTTTGGAGTTCTTGTAGATCGAGTAGCCGCACACGGACGCCTCGCCCCAGGTCGGGTTGAGGAGCGTCGCCAGGATGCGCATGGTCGTCGTCTTGCCGGCACCGTTGGGTCCGATGAAGCCATACACGTCGCCGCGCTCGAGCTTGAGCGTGAGGCGATTGAGGGCGTACAGTTCGCCGTACATCTTGGTCAGGTCGCGGGTCTCGATCATGCTCGGCTCCTGGCGGCGCGGCGGGCTCCGGGTTCACTGGGCCGGGCGCACGGGGATGAAGACGCGAACGTATGTTTCCTGATCCAGGCCGCCTTCCAGCGTCGGCGGCGTCTGGCCCGGTGTCGGCAGGTCGCCCAGCCACAGGCGCGAGGGCGTGGCCGGAGCCTCGTTCAGCGTGGCACCACGACCACGGGTCATGGCGAGTCGGCCGACCAGGATCACCTCGGGCCGGTAGTTCGGCGTCGGCCGGGCGCGGTGTTCCGGCTGGACGTTCAGTCGCCAGCTCTGGTCGTACCTCCGCAGGCCGCTGTTGAATCCCTCGCCGGTCAGTTCGGGGAACAGCAGGCTCTTGATGGTATCGATGTTCGGCCCGGCGGTGCGGAAATCGCCCCGGAACAGGGTGCCGTCCTTCCACTGGCCGCGTTCCTGACCGTTGCCGCGTTCGAGAACCTGCTCGGCCCGGCGGGTCTCGCCCGGAGCCAGGGTGCCCAGCGGGTACATCTTGCCCTCGAAGAAGACGACGGCGTTCTCCAGCGGAGCGTCCAGGTTATTCGTGATGGTTCCCTGCACCAGGGCGGCTTCGATCCGCGAGCGGGCCAGGTCGGCGGCGATCGGTGGGCTGCCCTTCTTCGCCGGGGCGTGCCAGTTGGCGACGAAGGCCCGGCTCGACCAGACCGGAATCGGCATCCGCTTCAGACCGGCCGCGTCCGGGGCGTAGTCGTACGGTTGCGGGAACAATCCCTGCGAGCCGATCCGGGCCGCCTGCTCCGGCTGAGCCAGGGGTGACACGACGGTGCCAGTGCGGCCCGTGCGTTCGCCGGCCGGTTCGGTCCAGGCCGGCGACGGCTCGATGCCGAGCGTGTAGGTGTTGATTCGTGGGCTGAACAGGCTGAACCAGGTCGTGCCGTAGACCTGCGGCGAATTCTTCGGATGCAGGTCGATCTGAACGAGATCGACCTTGTTGACGCGCAGGTCATCGCCCTTGGAGTAGTACGCTCCGAGGTAGGCCAGCACGCTGACGACGATGACGATGAGCGGGAAGGTGATCCAGGTCAGTTCCAGCCGCTTGAAGAGACGCTTGAGGATGAAGTAGTCGATCGGGCCGACGAGCAGGATGTAGAACAGAATGAACAGGGCGACCCAGCTGAAGGAGATGACCGGAATCTCGGCAAAGGTTTCGAGCTGGGTACGGAGAGCGCCGTGCAGGGAACTGCTGGTGTTCCGGGTCGGATCAACGGGGCCGCCGGGGCCATCGACGCGAGGCCGGAGCGTTCTCGGAGCGAGCATCCCGTCGATCTTCTGCCAGAAAGGCCGATAGCCGGACCACTCGGCGAACGGCCGGCTATCGAGATCGAAGCCGACGAGCAGAACTCGCCCCAGGCCATACGACCCCTGAACAACAATCGGCCGCTGGGCCCGGTCGCTGCCCTGCGGTTCCTCGCGAATGAGGACCGACGCGCCGGGACCGACCTCGAGATCGGCGATCTCGAACTTCTTCGGTGCCTGTTCGCCGCCGGTCCAGGCGAAGAGTTGAGTCAGCGTGTCTCGAATGCGTGAGCCCTTCACGTCCACGTCGATCAGGCGAATCTGTTCGAGCAGACGCTGGACAAGCTGATGATTCTGACCGACCGAGAGGACGAGTTTGCCGCCGCGGGCGACCCACTCGGCCAGGGCCTCACGGCGAGCCGGATCGCCCTCGATCAGGCCGCGCAGGAACGCCTCGTTGCCGGTCGGCAGGAGGAGAACGTCGATGGCATCGTAGCCGAACCAGCGATCGGGCAGATCCCGGCCGGTGTCGAGGTAGGCGATCCGCCGCCGGACCTGGCTTTCGATGTCGAAGGCGTCCGGGTCGGCGTCGGGGTTCTTCTGATTGTCCGGACGCAGGGCCCGGGCCAGTTCGAGCCGGGAGCCGAGCGAGGCGTACAGAATGTCGTCACTGTCGAGAACCTCCTCTCTCAGGGCGGTGAGCGTCTCGGTACGGCTCAACCGGACGTTGCCGTCCGCGTCGAGGAGTTGGATCTCGAACTGGCTGGAGCTTTCCGGCCGAACGTAGGCGATGACGGTATCGACCGTCTCGCTGGCCAGAGCGGGGACTGGAACAGGGTAGCGTGACAGGGTCTGTTCGGTGTCGCGGCCGAGGATGGCGAGTTGAAACTGGCCCCGAGTGATGGCCTGGCCGCCGCCCTTGAGCTGGACGTAAACCGGAGCCCAGGCACCGCGTCGCGCCCGGCTCGCCTGATCGCCGCCCTGACCGCTTGGCAGGCCGATCCGAACGTTCTCGATGGCGGGAACGCTCTGAGCGGAAACCGGGCCGGCCAGGCAGGTGAGCAGCAACAATCCCGCCAGCACACGCATCGGCAACCCTCGCCTCATGGTTTCGTTCCCTGGTCGCACCCGCACGGGATGGCCCGACACTTCGGACAGCCGCTGAGGTGCTTGGCGACCACGGCGGCATCCAGATCGACGCCGGCCAGGTTGGCCAGCGTCGCCAGCCAGGCCAGGACGTCGGCGAATTCCTCCGCGAGATTGGCCTGATCGCCGCCACGCAGGGCCCCGGCCAACTCGCCGACCTCTTCGAGGAACCACATGAAGGTCCCCTCGACGCCGCGCCGCGCGTCCTTGGAGCCGTACAGCTCGCGGATGGTGTCCTGAAGTTGTCGCAGCGTCGTCGCCAAGGAACGGCTCCTGTGTCGAAAACTCCCTCGAGTCCAGGCGAGCCCCCCACGGCAGTGGGGGGAGTCTCCACGTCGGGAACTCCCCCCACTTTCGTGGGGGGCTCGCCAAACTTTCGTGGGGGGCTCGCCAAGACGGGGCTCATCCCTCCAGAAGTTTCCGCAGGCGGTCGGCGTCGGCCTGGCGGTTCTGCTTCTCCAGGGCTCGCAGGAGGATCTCGCGGGCGTCCTTGTCGTCCACCTTGATCTCCAGCACCTGACGGGCAGCCTGCTCGGCTCCCTGGAAGTCGCCGGCCTCGTCGCACAGACGGGCCAGACGCTTGCGGCGGTCGAGATCGTCAGCGTCGGTCGGCACCAACTCCTTGAGCGTCGCGATCAGGCCGGCCCGGTTGTTCGTCTGGGCATAGACGCGAGCCAGTTGCTCGTTCCACGAACTGTCGAACGGTTCCTGCTTCTTGCCCAGTTCCAGCACCTCGGTGGCGCGCGTCCAGTCCCTTGCATCGTAGTATAGCTTGCCCAGCTCGCGGAGGATGCGAACGTCCGGATTTGCCCGATCGAAAGCCGCCTGGAGCAGCCGTTTCTGCTCGTCCGGATCGCCGCCGAGCTGGGCGAGCTTGGCCAGGACGAGGCTCGCTCGCGGCTGACCGGGTTTCGCCTTGAGAGCCGCCTGCGCGACCGTGCGGGCCTCGGCACGGTCGCGCGACAGCAGAGCCTCAGCGTACTCTCCGGCAATATCGGCATCGTTGGCGGCCTTGTCGTAATCGGCCTTGATCTCGGCGATGGGCCGTTTCTTCTCGGCTGTCGTGCCGCCGATCCCGGCGACGACTTCCTTGAGGTAGGCCTTGTAGCCCTTCTCGAACGTCTCACGATCGACGCCAGCGGCCTTCTTCAGGGCCGCCTCGACACCGAGGCCCTCGCCAAAGGCAGCGAGCAGTTTGCCGACTGCTGCCTTACCGTGCGTCTTGACCAGATACTGCATGTAGAGCTGGGCCTGGGCGTAGGCGAGTTGCCACTCCTCCGGGTCACGCGGCCGCATGAAGCCGAGATCGATCGTGGAGAGGTCGAGCAGTTTGTCAGAGCCGACGCGGGTCTTGAGCATGTCGTTCCACGGCTGCGGTCGTGGGAAGCCCTCGTTCTCGACGGCCAGCCCTTCGGTGACCCAGTGCGGCACGAGGAAGTTCGTCTGTTCCAGGTTGAAGATGTGGACCAGTTCGTGACGGATGACCCGACCCCAGTTGAAGGGACGCGTGCCCTTGCCGGCCGGCGAGACCATCGTGATGATCCGGCCGGTGCAGGCCCCGATCGTATGCAGGTCCGGCACGCCCACGGTCCGACCGCTGAACATCTCGTGGTTGTTGAACACCTCGATCAAGATCGGTCCCTTCGGCCGATGATCAAACTTCTCGGCCAGTTCCTTGTAGGTATCTTCGAGCATCTCGCCCATGTAGCGAGCCAGGCCGGCGTCGAGCTTCGGATCATGGCGAATGTGAAAATGTTCCGTCTCGTGCGTCTTGTAGGACTCCAGGTGGGTCAACACCTTGCGCATGTTCGAGACGCGAACGTGGAAGCTGTCCAGCTTGTACGCCTGGTCGAGCAACTCGCCGCCTTCCTTCTCCTTACCCATACGCATCAGGAGCAGGCCAAGGTTCGTCAGAGCGGCGGCATATTTCGGTCGCAGGGCGATCGCCTCGCGGTAGAATTTCTCGGCCTCCAGGTAACGCCGGCGAGCCTCGATCGTCTGGCCCATCTCGTAGTAGAACGTGGCCGGCTTCGGGTTGAAGCCCTTGACCTCGGCAACGAGTTTGTCGAGTCCAGCCTGATCGCCATCGAGGAGCAGGCAGACGCCGAGTCGGCCGAGGGTGGCCTCGTCGCGTGGATTGACCTTGCGGGCGATTTCGAGATCCTTGCGGGCCTTCGCGGTATCGCTGCCGGTGATGTGGACGTCGGCGACGAGACGCAGGGCGTCGGGGTGGTTTGGATTCGTCTTGAGGGCCCGCTCGGCGAAGTTCTCGGCGTCCTTGAACTCGAACCGCTGGAACGCGGAGCGGCCCTTACCAACAAGCGCCTCGGGACAGGTGGGATTGACCTTCAGCGCCTTGTCGAAGGCGTCGAGGGCCTGCGGTCGATTGTACTTCTCAAGCAGGACGTTGCCGGCGGCGACCTCGGCGGGCCAGAAATCCCTGTCGGACTTGGCCGCATCGCCGTAGAGGTCGTTGAGAATCGTGTCGAACTCGTCGGAGAGACCGAGCCAGCGAGCCCGTTCGGCGGCGGCCTGGCCGATCAGGACCAGTTCGGCCGGGTCGGTGATGTCGTTGTTGTTGTAGTAACGCAGGAACCAGAGGCAGGCTTTCTCGGCCTTCTCCAGGTCGCCACGATCACGGAGGAGTTGGGCCTGAACCCAGTGCGCGGTGAGCTGATTCTTGTTCTCGGCGAGGGCGGCCTCGACGGCCTTATCGGCATCGTCCCAGCGGCCACGCTGGTAGAGCAGCTCGGCCCGGCGCGCGAGCAGGTCGCCGTTCTTCGGCTCGTCCTTGAGGCTGGCATCCACGGCAGCGAGGGCCTTGTCGTGGTTCCCGAGCGCTTCGTGAACGCGGCTGACGCCGAGACTCGCGGCGGCGCGGGTCTTCGCCTCCCTGGCGAGTTGCTCGTAGGTTTCGAGTGCTTCCTCATAGTTGCCGTGGAGCCAGCGCGTGCGGGCGTCCTTGAGCGTCGGCGCGGCCGACGCGAAGTTACAGACAAGAACGAGCAACAGCGTGAGCAGCGATACACGGCGCATGACAGTCTCTCCCGGGCTCGTGACGGGAACCACGGTTCAGCGTAGCGGTCGTGCTGGGGGCCTGCAAGGCGAGCCCCCCACGAAAGTCGGGGGAGCTGGCGAGCCCCCGACGAAAGTCGGGGGAGTCTTCAGCGGGTACACTCCCCCGGCTTTCGCCGGGGGCTCGCCTGTCGCTGGGGGGCTCGCCCGGACGCTCAGAAGTCGTTCGGTGCCGGATCGGTGTTCTTCGGATCGCACAACCACTGGAACGTCTTCGGCTGCGTACCGGCAGAGAGGAAGCGGACGGAGCCGTCAGCCTGACACACGTTGAAGCCGTCACGGTTGAAGCAGTGAGCGGCGTCGTTGCTGGCCTGGGCCGGACGCACGTTCTCAAACGCCGCCTTCGGCCCACCGGTGATGAACGTCGCCAGGTCGGCCGTGTCGCCCCAGAGATGCTTCTTGTCGCCGGCCACGGCGTAACGCTCGACCAGCCAGACGGTGTTCGAGAAGCCTTTCTGGCCCAGCACCTGGACCAAATTCTGCGGTTGCTTGCCGAAGACGGCCAGGTTGCTGGCGTAGCTCAGCATCGGCTCGCCCGGCACGACGGTCGGATCAGCTGGCGCGACGTAGGTCTTGATGGCGACGTTGGTCCTTCCAGTCCGGTAGAGGTTGTCCTGCTCGATGTATGGCAGGATGTGGAAGAACAGGGTGCCGTCCTTGCCGCTGAACTTGCCGACGACGGGAGGCGTGGTGCGATTGGCGTCCAGGCAGTTGTGCAGGGCGAGGCCCTGCTGTTTGAGGTTGTTCATGCTCTGCATCCGTGCGGCGGCCTCGCGGACCTTCTGGATCGCCGGCAGCAGCAGCGCGATCAGGATGGCGATGATCGCAATAACGACGAGCAGTTGCATCAGGGTGACGCCGGCCCGTCGCTGTCCGTGGCGAATCATGGCTGGTTCTCCAGAGTGAAGGGATGGGACAGGTTTGATTATCCGTGAGTCGTGCGAGCGAGGCAAGAGCCTGGCCAGCGAACGCGATGCCCCTTAACCTGATCGGGAAGGAGACGGTCATGGAAGCGACGGATCTCGGTACGGTCTACTTTTTCTCCACGCATCAGATCGCGAGCCTCAACCCGGTGATCCTGGCGCTCACCGCTCTGGGAGGCCTGAAGGTCCTGGCACCGATGGCGGTGTGCCTGATCGGGGTGCTGGCCTGGCTGCGCGGCTGGCGGACGGCCGGTCTGTACGCCGTCGCCGTGATCGTCACCGCCCTGCTCTGTCTGGGCACGAAGTACGCCGTCGGACGCGAACGGCCCGCCGTGCGCGATCGGATCGTCGCTCCGCCGGCCTCGCCGAGCTTCCCCAGCGGCCATGCTGCCAACTCGCTGGTGATCTACGGCCTGTTCGCCCTGCTCGCGTCGCGGAACCTGAAATCGAGCGCCGCCCAGTGGACGATCTGCACCCTGTTGCTGTTCCTGCTGCCGCTGCTGATCGGCTTCTCGCGGATCTACCTGACGGTGCATTTCCTCACCGACGTGCTGTGCTGCTGGCTGCTCGGCCTGGGGATCATCCTGGTGGCCTACGGTCTGGATCGGGGCGAACCGGGCGGGTAAGCTGAGAGGGAAGGCCCAACGCACAAGCCTCATTCGGAGACGCACCATGACTGTTCAGACTGTTCGAGAACTCCTCACCGCACGCCCGTTCCGCCCGTTCCGCCTCATCATGTCAAGTGGGCGGACCTATGAAGTTCGTCATCCGGAGATGGCCTGGTTGACGGGCACCGATCTCCTGGTCGGAATCGACCGGACGGAAGATGGCGTCCCGGCTCAGTTCCGGATCTGCCCGCTGCTCCACGTCGCGACGATTGAGCCGCTTGAGACGCCCGCGTCGGCGTGAATAAACTCCCGCGCTTGCTGCTTGACCCGGCTTCTTCATGAGATTAGGATGCTCAAATGGAGAACCCACCGGGCCGTCTCCTCCCTGCCGGTTTGCCAGCCATGACGGCGTCTCGATAACCCTCGAACGCCACCAGACCCGCCCCCCGACGGCCCTCGTTCCGCTACCTGGGGAGTCGCATATGTTCGGCACCTTGCTTCGCCGTGCTCCTTTCGGGGTGCTGCTGCTCGTCCTCCTTGTCGGATTCCTGCCACCGCTACCGGCTCAGCCTCAGCTGGACTCGGCCTTGCCCCAGGCTCGGCTGCTGACCCTGTTCCCCTGTGGCGGCAAGGTTGGCTCCACCGTCGAGGTGACCTTCGGCGGAACGGACCTCGAGGAGCCGGAAAAGCTCGTCTTCAATCACCCCGGTATCCAGGCGCAGATCATTCCCGCTCCCGAGCCTAAGGTCGATCCGAAGAACCCGCCGAAGCAGCCGCCGCCGAAGCCACAGCCGACTCGGGCGAAGATCAGCATCGCCGCCAACGTGCCGCCAGGCTTCTACGATGCCTACCTCGTCAGCAAGTACGGCGTCAGCAACCCCCGTACGTTCGTCGTCGGCGAACTGACCGGCATCGAGGAGAAGGAGCCGAACAGCGATCTGCCCCAGGCCCAGAAGATTGAAATCGGGACGACCGTGGACGGGAACATCAACCCGGCGACGGATGTCGATTACTTCCAGTTCACCGGCAAGAAGGGGCAGCGTGTTCTGGTCAGCGTGCTGGCCTCGAGCATCGATAGCCGGGCGAACCCTGCCGTCGAGCTGTACGCCATGTCCGGCCGGCTGCTGGGGAACAACCGCAACTACGACGGCGACGACGCTCTCGTGGACGTGATCCTGCCGGAGGACGGCGACTACTACCTCCGCCTCTACGGCTTCACGCACACGGTCGGCAATCCGGAACATTTTTACCGCCTGTCGCTGACCACGGGGCCGTGGATCGACGCGGTCTTCCCCTGCGTGGTTGAACCGGGCAAGGCAACGAACCTGACGGTCTACGGCCGGAACCTGCCGGGCGGCCAGGCCGTGCCGGGAATGAAACAGGATGGCGTCACCCTGGAGAAGGCGACTGTCTCGTTCACTCCGTCTGGTGACGAGGCGAGTCGGGGCCGGATGACGACGACGGGCCGCATCACACCGGGCCTGGCGGGCCTTCCGGGCGTTGGCTTCACGGTCAAGAACGGCAACCTGACCTCCAACGTCTTCCCGCTGACGTTCGCCACGGCTCCGGTCGTGATGGACGCCGAGGGACAACGCAAGGAGGACTCGCCGCAGGAACTGAAACTGCCGTGCGAGGTGGCCGGACAGGTCCTGAAGCGAGCCGAACGCGACTGGTACGCCTTCGACCTGAAGAAGGGCGAGAAGGTCCAGATTGAGCTGCTCAGCGAACGCCTGGGCGCACCGACGTTCATGAGCTTCTCGCTCCGCAAGGCCGGGGCGAAGAACATGCTCTACGAATCGCAGGACAACCCGGAGGTGATCGCCAACCGCTTCTACGCCCGCAGCGAGGATCCCGTCTCGTATCGCTTCACCGCCCCCGAAGATGGCAAATACCTGCTGCTGGTGCAGAACCGTCTGGGCGACATCGTGGCCGGTCCACGACGCTTCTACCGGCTGCGCGTCACGCCGGAGCAGCCGGACTTCCAGCTGATCGTGCAGTCGGCGGCGAACTCGCGGCCGGAGAGCCCGATGATCGTGGCCGGCGGACGCGATCTGCTCGCGGTCATGGTCCTTCGCCGGGACGGCTTCGACCAGGACATCACACTACAGGTCGATGGCTTGCCGGCCGGGGTGGCCTGTCCGAAGACGGTGCTGCCGGGCTCGCTCAAGGCGACGTACCTGGTTCTGCAAGCGCCGGCAGGAGCTGGGACCGCCGTGGGCGAGGTCAAGGTCAAGGGGACGGCCACGGTCAATGGCAAGACCATCGTCCGCGAGGCGATCCCGGCGAGCATCGTCTGGCCCATTCCGCAGCCGCAGAACCTGACGCCGGCCATCGCTCGCGTGGCCCGGTCGCTGCCGATCGCCGTGCGCGGTGGACAGCCAACCTGGGACCTGACCGGCTCCCTGGACAAGACGAGCTTCCTCCAGGGGGACAAGGGCATCCTGAAGGTGAAGGTCAACCGTCTCTGGCCGGACATGAAACAGCCGATCCAGATCCAAACGATGGCCGCTGACCTGCCGTCGGGTCTGACGTTCAACAACAACCAGGCCGTGACTGTCGCTCCGAACGCGGCCGAGGCGACGTTGCCGATCGTCATCGGCCAGAACACGCCGCCAGGCGTCTACCTGGTGCCGCTGCGATCGTCGGCCCAGATGCCTTACAACAAGGACCCGAAGGCGAAGCAGAAGCCGAACACGAACATCTTCGTTCCCGGCCCCGCTCTGACGGTGGAGGTGCTGCCGAAGACCCTGGCCAAGGTGAACCTGTCGGCCAACAACCTGAACGTCAAGAAGGGAGCCCAGGGAGAGATCACCGTTCGGCTCGACCGTCAGTTCGGCTACGACGGCGAGTTCAAGACGCAGGTGGTCGTGCCGGCGAACGTGACCGGGCTCCAGTTCGACCCACTGACCATCCCGGTCGGCGTCTCCGAGGGCAAGCTGATCATCAAGGTCCCCGCGGACGCCAAGGAAGGGAACCGCGGCGGGCTGATCCTGCGGACGACCGCCCTTTACGGCGACAAGAAGGTGCCGACGGTACAGGATTCGCCGGCGTTCTCGATCAACGTCACCAAGTGACCCGATAACGAGCCAGTCAAGAACCCACCCACCGCACCTGCGGTGGGCTCGCCAAGAGGAGCTATCCATGAGCAGGTGGTTGAGTGTCATCGTCGCTCTGGTCGTGGCCATACCGGCGGCGCAAGCCCAGGAGGAGCCCCGCCCCAAGGGGAGCGAGGTGATCAAGGTCGTCGAGGTGAAGCGGACCGAGCCGGTCCTGTACGACAAGGACATCGAGCCGATTCTGCGGACGAAGTGCCTCTTCTGTCACAGCGGTATCCGCACCGAAGGCAACTTCGACATGGCGACCTACGAGAAGCTCGTCAAGGGCGGCAAGCGTGGCGCGCCGATCGTTCCGGGCAACGCGGCCAAGAGTCTGCTGTACGGCGTCTCGGGCAAGACGGTCAAGCCGTGGATGCCGCTCAAGAGCGAAGAGCCGCTGACACCGCCGGAACTGGCCCTGCTCAAACTGTGGATCGACCAGGGAGCCAAGGCTCCAACGACGACGACACGGACCCGACCGACGGTCGTGGTGAGCGTGCCGCCGACGATGGTCGTGCCGGTGCGTGGCATCGCCATCAGCCCGGACAAGAGTACGGTGGCGGCGGCGCGTGGCAACCAGATCCACATCTACGATGCCGGCTCGGGTGCCTACGTCCGCAGCATGAAGGACCCGCAACTCGTCGGCCCGGACAAGAAGCCGCTCGAAGGGGCGCACCTGTCGCTGATCGAGTCGCTGGCCTACAGTCCCGACGGAAAGTATATCGCGACCGGAGCGTTCCGCGAGGTCAACATCTGGGACGCCACGACGGGCCAGTTGCGGCACCGCCTGAAGGACTTCGCCGACCGGGTGACGGCCCTGGCCTTCTCGCCGGACAGCAAACTGCTGGCGACCGGCGGCGGAGCCCCGACGGAAGACGGCGAACTCCTTCTGTACGAGGTGCCCTCTGGCAAGCTGCTCGTGGACATCAAGAACGCGCACAGTGACACGGTCTTCGGTGTCTGTTTCAGCCCGGACGGCAAGAAGTTGGCCTCGGCGGGAGCTGACAAGTTCGTCAAGACGTGGGAAGTGCCCGGCGGCAAGGCGATCAAGTCGTTCGAGGGGCACACGCAGCACGTCCTTGACGTCAGTTGGCGGGCCGACGGCAAGTTCCTGGCCTCGGCCGGGGCCGATAACGTCGTCAAGGTGTGGGACTTCGAGAAGGGCGAACAGACCCGGACGATCAACGCGCACAGCAAGCAGGTGACCCGACTCCTGTTCGTGGGCAAGACGAACAACTTCGTCACCTGTAGTGGCGATCAGCAGGTGAAGATGTGGAACTCGGATAACGGCGGCAACCAGCGGACGTTTCAGGGGAGCAACGACTACCTCTATGCGATCGGCGTCAGTGCCGATGGCACGATCATCGCCTCAGGCGGCGAGGAGGGGATCGTCCGGCTGTACAACGGGTCCAACGGCCAGCTGATCAAGACGCTGCTGCCACCGGGCGCGGCCGAGCCGAAAAAGCCGTAAGGAGACACACGGCGAAAGGCGAGCCCCCCACGAAAGTGGGGGGAGTTTCCGCGTCGGGAACTCCCCCCACTTTCGTGGGGGGCTCGCCTGTCACCGACTGCTCGCCTTTTTTCAATTCTACCGACTCGATTGTAAGTTCTACGGGTACCGGGCGGACCGGATGCGCGGGGGTCGGCACACCCGGCACAGAACGCAAGTCGGTTCCAGCTTGCAGATTGGGGCACGCGGAAAGAAAAAGTAAAGATCCGGAACCAGACCTGGCTCAACTTTTGCGGTCACAATTGGGCGTGTGGGCGGTGGGGCCCCGATTGGTGCGAGCCGGAGGCGGCAAGGCATGACCGTACGACCCTTGAGCATCGCGGTGGTGGCGGGCGCGTTGCTCTCCCTCGGTGCAGGCTACCGGACTCAGAACTTTGTCGTCGAGGCTCCCACGGCCCAGATCGCCCAGTCGATCGGTCAGTGGGCCGAACACTACCGCAAACAGAAGGCCCTCGAATGGCTCGGCCAGGAGATGCCGCCCTGGCCGCAGCCGTGTCCGCTGCGCGTGACCGTGTCGATGAACGGTTCCGGCGGGGCGACGTCCTTCGCCTTCGATCGCGGCCGGATTCTCAGCCAGGAGATGCAGATCGAGGGCACCGTCGATCGCCTGGTGGCCAGCGTCCTGCCGCACGAGGTGACGCATACGGTCCTTGCCCATTACTACCGCCAGCCGGTGCCGCGCTGGGCGGACGAGGGAGGCTCGGTGCTGTCGGAGGACGACATCGAACGAGGCCGACATGACCGTCTCGTCCGCGAAATCCTGAACACGCCAGGCCGGGCGATCCCACTTCGTCGGCTGTTCGCCATGACGCAGTATCCGCGGGATGTCATGGTCCTGTACGCCGAGGGCTACTCGGTGACGAGTTTCCTGGTCGGCAAGAGCAATCGATCGCATTTCATGGCCTTCGTCGCTCGCGGCATGCAAGGAGACTGGGACGGTGCCGTGCGTCAGTTCTACGGCTATCAGTCGGTCGAGGGGCTGGAGCAGGACTGGCTGAATCACCTGCGGAACACCCGGCCGGGAGCATCGCAACCCGAGACGATCCTGGCCAGCAATCCGCAGCCGGAGGGCCATCAGCAGTCGGCCAGCGCCCGCGTGGCAAGCACACGGCTGACGGCTCCGCCGCTTGACCCGCTGGGTGACGCTCCTGGCCGGACGGTCATCCGTGGTCAGATGCCGGAGGAGGGCGTCTCGGCTGGCGGCTGGAGCAATCCGGCTCCACGACGGGGAGGGACGCGGCCCATGCTGCTGCCGCCGACCCCGCAGGTGCAGTTCGGCACGCCGACGTTCGGCCCGACGGGTCAGGGACCGCAAGCACCATCGCCGCTGGGAGCCGTGCAATTCGGCACGCCGACGTTTGGGCCGGAACGCTGACCGGGATTGTACGAGAGAGAACCCCGAGCAATAATGCCCGGGGTTCTTGCGTTTCCACCGCAGGGAGGAGCCATGTCCAGCGACATCCAGACCGACAGTCGGCCGACGATGGCCCGCTTGCTGGAGCGACTCGGTGGGATCGACCCCGATCGCGTCCTGCTTGACCCGACTCCAGGCACCGCCACCGAGACCGACCTGCTCTTGCTGACGAAGCGTTACAACCGGCTCTACGAACTGGTCGAGGGCACGTTGGTGGAGAAGGCGATGGGTTACCCGGAATCGACCCTGGCGAGTTGGATCAGCCATCTCCTGTGGAACTTCCTGGCCACGAACAACCTGGGCGAATTGTGTGGGGCCGACGGCACCCTGCGCCTGATGAAGGGGCTGGTTCGCCTGCCCGATGTGGCCTTCATCCGTCGTGAACAATTCCCCGAAGGGCCCGCAGGGCGAGCCCCGCTGGAGCAGATCCCGGACTTCGCCCCCGACCTGGCGATCGAGGTGTTGAGCCCGAGCAACACCCGTGGCGAAATGCAACGCAAGCGAAAGGAATACTTCCTGGCCGGCACGACGCTCGTCTGGGAAGTCGATCCGCGCCGTCGGGTCGTGGACGTCTATACCGCGCCGGAGGTGTCCGTGACGTTGACCGAGGCCGACACGCTCGACGGCGGCGACGTCCTGCCGGGACTGCAACTACCCGTCCGACAAATTTTCGAGCGGCTGCCCCTGCCGGAAACGCCGACCCCACGCCGTCCCCGGCAGAAGAAGCCGAAGGCGTGAGTCAGGCTCGCCTCGCCAAATCGGCCGCGACGTGGTAAAATGCACGAAGAGAGCGCGATTCGACGGCCCGCTCCGGTGGGCCGTTCGCCGTTCCCATCCAGTCTTCGAGGACGACATGAACCCGGATCTCCGCCGCCGTACCGACGAGCTTGTTTCCCGGCTGACTCAGCTGCGGGACTCTCTTTGACGTCGTCGGCAAGACGGCACAACGGACCCGGCTGACGGAGCAGATGGGAGGGGCGAACTTCTGGGACAACCAGGAGAAGGCCCAGGCCATCATCGCGCAGATGAAGCCGCTCAATGGCGTCCTCAAACCGTTCGAGGACATGCAAGGCCAACTCGCCGACCTGGAAGTCCTCGCCGAGATGGCTGAGGAGGATGGCTCGCTCGAGGAGGAACTGCAAGGCACGCTGGCGAAGCTCGAAAAGAAGATGGAAGATTTCGAGCTGCGCGCCATGCTGAGCGGCCCGGCCGACGCGAACAACGCTTACCTGCGCATCCAGGCCGGCACCGGTGGCACCGAGGCGTGCGACTGGGCCAGCATGCTCCAGCGCATGTACACACGCTGGGCCGAGCGGAACGGTTACACCGTCGAACTCGTGGACGAGCTTCCCAACGAGGAAGCCGGTATCCGCAGCGCGACGCTACGCATCATCGGCGAGTACGCCTACGGCTACTTGCAGAGCGAGGCCGGCGTCCATCGACTGGTTCGTATCAGTCCGTTCGACTCGCAGGCTCGCCGACAGACCTCGTTCGCTGCGGTGGACGTGCTGCCGGAAATCGACGACACGATCGAGATCGAGATCAAGCCGGAGGACCTGCGGCGCGACACGTTCCGCTCGGGTGGTCCAGGCGGTCAGCATCAGAACAAGACCGAGTCGGGCGTCCGCTTCACGCATCTCCCGACCGGCATCGCTGCGGAGAGCCGAACCGAGCGCAGCCAGCACAAGAACGCCGACAACGCCATGAAACTGCTCAAGGCCCGGCTCTACGCCGTCGAGCAGCAGAAGCGCATGGCCGAGGTCGAGAAGCTCTACGACGAGAAGGGCGAGGTGTCGTTCGGCAGCCAGATCCGCAACTATGTGATGCAGCCCTACACGCTGGTCAAGGACGTGCGGACCGAGGTCGAGACGGCTCAGATCATGCCGGTACTCGACGGCGATCTGGACCTGTTCATCCAGGCGTATCTGCGCTACAAGGCGGCGAAGATGAAGAAGGGGTAACCCTCTCTCTTCGAGGCAAAAGGCGAGCCCCTGGCGACAGGCGAGCCCCCCACGAAAGTGGGGGGAGTTCCCGACGCGGGAACTCCCCCCACTTTCGTGGGGGGCTCGCCTGTAGTTTACTCGCCGAGAAACGCACTCACCCGCACGTCATCCAGCGGCAGACGCAGCACATGCGTCTGCGTCAGAATTTCGACCAACTCGTGCGGCGCACGCAACCAGTCGAGCCACGGGGCGGCATCACAATCCCGGAAGCGACGGGCCAACTCATCCCAGATGGCCCGCAGCGGCTCCAGGATGCGGCCAAGGTCATCGTCGGGCGGCAGGTCCCACGCTTCACCCTGGAGCAGGCGGCGCAACTGCATCTCGAACGCCTGGACGGAGACCGGCGGCTGACCGGCCTTGACGCTCAGAGCCTTCTGCGTCGTCTGCTCGGTCAAAGTCTGGGCCAGACGCAGATCGCGTGGCGTCGGCGACGGCAGGGCGAAGACGAGACGCCGCAGCGCTCCGCCGAATCGGCCGATGGCATTTCGGGCCGCGACCATCACCTCGGCGATCGGATCGAAAGGAAGCCTCGTTCCCGAACCAACCTTGCGGTAGCGATCCAGGCTTCGGCCGGCGAGATAGTCCTCGGCGAGGCTCATTCCCGTGGCGTCGTCGTAGAGGTTCTTGGCAGCGCCGCAGGCGACGGCACGAAGGCGGGGTAGCTCGGTCGCCGTGGTCAGGGTCAGGCCCATGCCGGGATCGGCGGCCAGGGCGGCGAGGGCATGGGATTCGAGTAGCGACCACCACTCGGGAAGCGGATTCGGTGTCGCCGTGACGCGGGTGAGCCAGGTTTGCAGGCGGGCGGCGGTGTTCTTCTCGCCGGTCGGCCAGGTGGGAGCGCCAGCGGCCGACACCGCCGCGTTGAAGCGAGCCAGGGCTTCGGACGACTCTTCGAGCAGGCTCAGGCCGTAGACGTACTGCTTGCCGGGGATGAAGAGGGCCTTGCCGGTCAGGTCGTGGACGGCGTTGCGATGCGGACGAGCGTCTGGCGGTGGCTCGCAGCCAGGTATCGCGGCGAAGATCGCCACGGTGTCGCCGTCGTAGTCGGCACCAAGGGGGCCGAGCAGCGACGCGGGCAGGCGGATGGCGTAGCCAGGGACCAGGCGAGCGCGAACGGCAAGCAGGCCGAAACGGTGCAGGACCGGATCGCGCTTGAGCCAGACGGTCTGGCCCGCTTCGGCGTCAGGGCCAAGCAGGGCGGCGAAGAGCGGCTCGGGCAGGCCGATCTCGTCCAGGGCCAGGCCGAGCGGGCCGGCCGGAGCCACGACGGCCCGGGCTGATCCTGAGAGACGTCGGCCGAGAACCTTGCGGCGAAGATGGGCGAACTTGTTGCTGTCCTGGCCGGTCGCACGCCGACCAACCGCGAGCGTGTACGCCTCGTGCATGACGTGAGCAACGGACTGACACAGGGCCGTCAGGTCCAGGTTCGGTTCGGGCAGAGCGTCGTCGGTCTCGCTCTCCTCGGTCAAGGAAACATCGGCCCGGCGAACAGCGACGAACCAGGGCCGGGCAAGACGCAGAATTCGGCGGTAGGCAAGGGTCAGGTCATGCGCCTGCTCGCTGCCATCGTACAGGCGGCGCGGCGGACGGTCGGTCGCAGGCAGGATGGGGAGCCAGCGAACCGGCCGCAGACCGAGCGGCGTCGATACGTCGGGCAGCACCTCGGGGAACTCCAGCACGGCCGACTCGGTGAGCGTCTCCAGGTGGTCGTACAGATCACGCAGAGAGCGTACGCCGAGTCGCTTCGCCGTCGCCTCGGCACGGTCGATCACCTGGAAGGGGATGGCTCCCTCGGCGAGGCTTCCGGCGAGATCCAGGCCCGTCACCGACAGGGCGGCGTCACCACGTTCGAGAGCGATCCCGGCCACGGCGAGCAATCGGCGAAGCAATTCCGCCTCCGGCGATAGCGAGCCGGTGCCGGACGTGCTGGCGGCATGAGCCCAGAGGGCCCAGTGTTCCATCTCGCCGAGTCGCTGCGGTCGGTAGCGCAGGCCAGTGCGAACGCGGTGAGCCGGGGCCACGGTCGCCTTCTCACGGGCGATCTGGGGCAGGCGAAGAATGAACTGCGGGCCAGTGATGAGGGGCTCTGGTCTTCTCCCCTCTCCCCCGGTACTCCGGGGGAGAGGGGGCGGGGGTGAGGGGGTGTCAGAGCCTTCACCGACAGGCAGAGCCCCCCTCACCCCAACCCCTCTCCCCCCGGAGTACCGGGGGGAGAGGGGCTCGGACGCCGCCCGGCACTCGTGAACCTGCCCCCAGTTCGAGCGGTTCAACACGCTGATCGGGTCGATGAGCGCCTCGGCCGACTGGCCGTTCACTAGCGGCATCTCTTCATCGGGGAGAATGGCCCCGACGATGCCCTTGTGACCATGCCGGTTGGCGAGTTTGTCGCCGACGGCCAGCGGCAGCGTCTCGCGGATCGTGAGGCGATGGATCGAGCGTGTCGCCGCCCGAACGTCGTCGGGGACTTCCAGTCCCTCCGGCAGACCATCACCCGAATGCAGATCGAGGACTTCGAGTCGGGTGATGACTCCGGCGACCGGGGCGAGGTCGCCCGGTTCCGGCTCAAGCGGCATCACGTCGAGCAGATCGGCCAACCCGGCCAGGGTGGCGAGGTCGTCGGTGAGCAGAGCCGGGGCCGCGAAGCGATCGAGCAGACGCCGGCCGGCCGCGACGGTATCGCCTTCCGCGACGTGCCAGGTCGGCGTCATCTCAACGGTGCGGACCAGAAGTGTCACGGTCGTGTCACGAATCGCGGTCAGCTTTGCCGCGGCGCTCTCGGAGAGAACCCAGGCGTCCTCGTGGTTCAGACCCTGCCAGGCGAGATAGGCGACACGCAGGTTCACGCCGGACGGGTCGATGCCGTCGGACTCGACGCGGACAAGGGGCGTTTCCGGGGTAACGAGGGGCATCGCCTGGAGCTGCATGTTGGCGGCCATGAGCAGGCGACGGGGATCGTCGTGGCCGGCGAACGGAATGCGGCTTGTCGAGACGGAGAGGGGAACGGTCACGCCAGCGGGGACGAACAGTCGTCGGTCGTCGCCGATCGTCACGCCGGTGCCGAGTCGGCCGAGCAGGCGGACGTCAGGGCCTTCGGGTGTGTGGACCGGGTCGATTCCGAAGTCACGAGGCGCGGCCGGGGTGATGCGATACGCTGCGGCGCGAACGTCCGTCGTCGGCAGCGCCTGGCGTGCGTCGGGATCGAGCTTGAGTCGGACGGTCAGAACGAGTTGCCGGGCGGCGAGTCGAGACAGTTCGGAGTCGCCGATGGGGCGAAGCCACATGATCCCGCGTGGAAAGGTGAGGCCGCGTCGGCGGAGCGGTCGATCGCTTCCGAGCAGTGCGTAGCGGACGAGCAGGCCGAGCAGCGCAAGGGCCGCGTCGGTCGGCTGTGCGAAGCCGGCGAGGAGGGCGGCGAGGGTCGTCGAGCCATCCTCTGCGGGAAGACGCCAGCGGATGAAGGCGTCCTCCAGCCAGTGCGACAGCGTGAGGTACTCGGGGTCGCCGTCGCTCGGATCGGTCGTGAACTGGCGCAGGTGCGGCAGGACGAGAAGGCGGTCGGCATGGCGATAAATCGGTGCGAGGCCGGGTTCGGCCGACGTCTCCGGGGCAGGAATCCAGACGCTGACGCCACCACAGAAGAGGGCGGCGGCCGACGAGGCAAAGGGCCTGGCAGCCCCGGCGGCATCACGATCGCCAAGGAGGCGACGGACGGGACCGGCAGTCAGAGTGGGCCAGCTGGTCGGCAGGTGTCGCGCGAGTCGGTCCAGACCGAGGTGAGAGAGCATGGTGATGATCGCCGCCCCCTGGTGTGCGACGACGAATCGTCGCGAATTCGTTCCTTCACATCCGTTCGGCGCCCGGTTGTCCCGCGGCACTTTCGAGTGCTGATTATCGAGGAGGTCCGGCCACTCGGCAAGCGCAAGAGACGGTCGCAATGGTCACGACGCGGAATTCTGGGAAAGAAATTTGGGCAACGTGTTAGACTCCCCGCCCACAGCGAGTATAAGAGAAGAGGCTCGTGAGGGGATATTTTGGGGACGGACCAGTCCGTCCGGATCATCGTGGAGACGGGTCATGAGGCGAGTGCCGCTTCTTCTCGCCCTGATGGCGGGCATCTTCGGCGTGGTCGGCTGCCAGAAGGGTCAGGGCCCGAATGGCGGCAAGAAGGGGGAGATGCCGCCCCCGAAGGTCGAGGTGGCGACACCAATCTACCGGAAGTTGACCGACTACGAGCGGTTCACTGGCAAGACGGAGTCGGCCTTGTGGGTTGCTCTGCGCGCGCGGGTCAGTGGGACGCTGGAGAAGGCCAACTACAAGGAAGGATCGATCGTCCAGAAGGGGCAGGTCCTCTTCGTGATCGATCAGCGGCAGTACAAGGTCGATCTGGCCCGGGCGACGGCTCGACTGGCGTCGGCACAGGCGTCGCTGGCCCTGGCCCAGAGTCAGGAGGCACGCGTTCTGCCCCTGGTCCGCGACCGGGCTCTGGCCCGCGAGGATTACGACAAGGCGACCGCCGAGGTCAAGGTGGCCCGGGCCAGCGTGCAGAGCGCGGAGGCGGACATCGCCCAGGCGAAGCTTAACCTGGAATGGACAGAAGTTCATGCTCCATTCACCGGGCGAATCGGTAAATGGGAGATCGATCCAGGGAACATGGTTAAGGC